>NZ_JADWYS010000001.1:3857995-4177471 GCF_015831345.1 Caenimonas aquaedulcis
CGAAGAGCTGGACAAATTGCGCGAGCGCCAGATGGCCGCGAAGGAAAAGCCTCGCTACGACGGCACATGGCGGCCCGAGCCCGGAAAGACCTTGCCACAGGTGCCGCAGGGCGTGCAGCCCGTGCTGCGTTTCAAGAACCCGACCGGCGGCGTCGTCGCCTGGGAGGACAAGGTGAAGGGCCGCATCGAGATCAGCAACGACGAGCTCGACGACCTCGTGATCGCGCGGCCGGACGGCACACCGACGTACAACTTTTGCGTGGTGGTGGACGACATCGACATGCGCATCACGCACGTGATCCGCGGCGACGACCATGTGAACAACACGCCGCGGCAGATCAACATCTTCCGCGCGCTGGGGGTGGAGCCGCCGGTCTATGCGCACCTGCCGACGGTGTTGCAGGAAGTGACGGACGCTGACGGCACGGTGCGCGTGGAGAAGATGAGCAAGCGCCACGGCGCCAAGCCCGTCACGCAATACCGCGACGAAGGCTTCCTGCCCGACGCGATGGTCAACTATCTGGCGCGCCTGGGCTGGAGCCACGGTGACGACGAGATCTTCAGCCGCGAGCAGTTCATCGAGTGGTTCAATCTCGACCACCTGGGCCGCAGCGCAGCGCAGTTCGACGAGGCCAAGCTGCGCTGGGTCAATGCGCAGCACATGAAGGCCATGGACGACCGCGAACTGGCCTCGCTCGTCGCCGCGCAGCTCGACAGGCGCGGCATGGAAGGAGACAGGCGCCTGCCGGGCATCTGCGCGCTGTTCAAGGACAGATGCGACACCACGGTGGCGCTGGCGGATTGGGCTGCGAAGTACTACGGGCCCGTGAAGCGTGACCCGGAGGAAGTGGCCAAGCACGTGACGGACGGCGTGCGTCCGGCCGTGAGCATGCTTGCGAAGATGCTGGAGGGCGTGGAGTGGGAAAAGGCTGCGATCTCCGAGGCGATCAAGGAGGTTTTGCGCGCCACGGGCCTGAAGATGCCGCAACTCGCCATGCCGGTGCGTGTGCTGGTGATGGGCACGGCGCAGACGCCTTCGCTGGACGCGGTGATCGCGTTGTGCGACCGCAAGACAGTGCTGGAGCGTCTCGCGGCGGCGTGAGAATTTTTCGGGCTATAATTCAAGGCTCGGAAATTGACGGGCTATCTGCAGGGGCAGGGCTGGCAATCATGGGGGTATAGCTCAGCTGGGAGAGCGCTTGCATGGCATGCAAGAGGTCATCGGTTCGATCCCGTTTACCTCCACCAACCGAAGTTAGTTCAAGGTTTTGACCCTATCGTCTAGAGGCCTAGGACATTACCCTTTCACGGTAAGTACCGGGGTTCGAATCCCCGTAGGGTCGCCAAATTGCTCGCATCGGTCAGAAGTGACTGCTCGCGGACGACACGGCAGCAAGCCGGTTGCACTTGGTCCGCGAGGACGAAAGCAATCTACCAGGAGTGGTAGTTCAGTTGGTTAGAATACCGGCCTGTCACGCCGGGGGTCGCGGGTTCGAGTCCCGTCCACTCCGCCAGAATCACCAAGGGGTTGGCTCGCAAGGGCCAACCCCTTTTGTCATTGAACATTCCAAATTTGGAATTTTCGAGCTCCATGGGCCTCGCCTCGGGTTGGGCCTTCCGGTTCGTGGAGGTGGTCGGTCACTCCTCTTCGGTTGGGGAATGTCCCCAGTCATGCCCTGTGTCGCGGTAACCGATACGTAACGCGTAGGGTTCTAGAGTCATTTGCACCTCCATATAAAGGAACCAAATGTCTCTCGACCTGAACGGTAGCCCCGCCGGCACGAACTACGTGATCTCGTACCTCGACGACAGCTCTGCGATCGGCATCGTCGCCTCGGGCGTTGTCGTCGGGAGCGGCAGCTCGTCCGTCAACACGGACGGTGTGAACGCGATACAGATTGGGGGCAACTGGGCATCGGGAGACTATCTCCAGATCGGCACGCTGCCGTCGGGGTTGGTACTGTCCGGCCCAGGCATTGCGGCGGGGGCGACCTCATGGACCGGCCAGGCGACAGGCCCCGTCTTCATCCAGCGCGCGTCGCAGTCGACGACACCAGACGCACAGTGGGGAGCCGCGCTTCAATGCGTGAAGTTCTACAACAGCACGCCCCAGCCCGGGCCGCAAGGCCTGACCGCCGCGTCGCGCACCATCAACATCGATACGCTCAATGCCAGCGGCGCGTTGATCTCGCACGCGACAAGCACGATTAACGTCAATAACGCGCCGTGGGTGCCGGCCCAGGTGGGCAACGCCACGGAAGCCGGCGGCGTGAACAACACGACAGCGGGCGCGCCGGCGACGGGCAACGTGCTGCAGGGACAAGTCATCGACGATCCCATGGATGCCAGCACGGACGTGGTCTCGGCGGTGAGCTTCGGCGGCGCCGCGGGCACGGTCGGCAGCGCCCTGCAAGGCGCGTTCGGCAAGTTGACTCTCAACAGTGACGGCAGCTACACGTACGCCATCGACGAGACCAACGCATCGGTACAAGCGCTGGCCACGAGCGCGCAGATCCTGACGGAGGTCTTCAACTTCACGGTGCGCGACACCGCGGGCGCAACGGGCTCGTCGCAGTTGAGCATCGCGATCCACGGAGCGAATGACGCCGCGACGATCAGCGGCACCAGCGCGGGGACGGTCACTGGCAACAGCAACGTCGTCGCCGGCAACTTGACAGCCGGCGGCGCGTTGAGCATCAGCGATCCCGATGCGGGGCAATCGTCGTTCGTTGCCCAGTCGTCCGTCGCGGGAACGTACGGCACGTTCACCCTGGCAGCCAACGGAGCCTGGACCTACGCGGCGAGCAATTCGCAAAGCGCGATCCAGGGGCTTTCGACGGGCCAGACGCTGACGGACTCGTTCACTGCGAGGTCGCTCGACGGGACATCGAGCAAGGTGGTGGCGGTGACCATCCAGGGGCCCTATCGCGCGCCGGTGGCGGCTGCGGACACGGCCACGGCCGTAGAGGCGGGGGGGGTGAACAACGCTTCCGCGGGAGCCAATCCGGTCGGCAACGTCCTCGCTAACGACACCGTGGATCCGGGTGATAGCAAGACCGTAGCGGCCGTGATGTTCGGCGCGACGGCCGGAGCGGTGGGCAGCGCGCTCACGGGCGCTTACGGGAGCCTCACGCTGAATGCCGACGGCAGTTACGCCTACACGGTCAACAACAGCAACGCGTCGGTGGAGGCGCTGCGCGCCGGCACGAATACGCTGGCGGACACCTTCAGCTACACCCTCAAGAATTCCGCAGGCGCCAGCAGCACGGCCACGTTGACGATCACCATCCAAGGAACCAACGACGCGCCGGTGGCGAACCTGGACCGCTTCGACGTTGTCGCGAGCGGCACGGCCAACGGCGGCACCGTGACGACCGGCGTCAGCGGCAACTTGCTGGCCAACGACGCCGACGTCGATGCGGGCGACACGAAGCAGATGTCCTGGTGGTCTGGAAGCAATTCACCCTACGGGACCGCCGGGAGTGTCACAGCCGGCGGGTTCACGTTCACGGTGAACAGCAGCAATGCGGCGGTGCAGGCGCTCCGCACGTACAACGACACGCTCACGGCGTCGTACCTCGCCGTGATGGCGGCGATGGGCGGCCCCGTCGCGCTGGTGCCGCTGGTCACCATTCCGCTCATGATCGGAACCTCGCTCGCCCTGCAGGGCCCGCTCGATCGGGCGGTGCAGGCATCCATGCAGGCGTCCGTGCAGAAGCAGTCGATGACCATCGAGGTGCTCACGGGCATCGAGGCACTCAAACTTGCCGCGGCCGAAGGCATATTCCAGGGCGCGTGGGAGCGCAGCGTGCGGCAGATCTCCAAGGCCGGGATGCGTTCCAAGCTGATCTCCAGCTTCGGCTCTTCGATGATCGGCTTCTACCAGTCGATCGCAGGCGTGGCGCTGGTGATCGTCGGGGTCTACCAGGTGAGCGAACAAAAGCTCACGCTGGGTGGGCTGATCGCGTGTTCGATCCTCATGTCGCGCGCCCTTGCTCCCATGAGCCAGGTGGCAATGTTCCTCGCGCGCTGGGCGCAGACGAAGATTGCACTGCGCAGCGTGACGCGCCTTCTCGAAAGAGCGGTGGAGCGCCCCGAGGGCAAAACGTTCGTCTTGCGTGACCGGATCGAGGGAAGCGTCGAGTTCCGCGCGGTGACCTTCTCGTACCCGGGCGCGCCGGTGCCCGCCTTGCGCAACGTGAGCTTTTCCATTGCCGCGGGCGAGCGCGTCGCCATCATCGGGCGCTCAGGCTCCGGCAAATCGACCATCGCCAAACTCACCACGGCGCTCTACGACGCGGCCGAAGGGTCGGTGCTCGTGGGCGGGGTGGACACGCGGCAGCTCGATCCGCACCAATTGCGTCGCGCGATCGGCGCGGTGGCGCAAGATCCATTCCTCTTCAACGGTTCCGTGCGCGTGAACATCGCCTACGGCTCCGACGCGGTGGACGACCACCGCGTCATGGATGCCGCGAAGGAGGCCGGCGTCGACGAATTCGTGCGCGCGCATCCCATGGGCTACGACCTGCCGGTGGGTGAACGCGGCGCGCTGGTGTCCGGCGGCCAGCGGCAGGCCATCGTTCTCGCGCGCGCGCTCGTCGGAGACCCCTCCGTGCTGCTGCTGGACGAGCCTTCCAGTTCGCTGGACCTCGCGGGGGAACAGGCGCTTCGGGCACGCCTGCAGACCTTGCGTACGGGCGAAACGCTCATCCTCATCACGCATCGCCTGCAGCTCCTCGACATCGTCGACCGGGTGATCGTGATGCATGACGGAAAAGTCGCCATGGATGGTCCGCGCGCGGCCGTCATGGAGAGGCTTGCACGTCCCGCCAAGGAGGCGCCATGAACTTCGGGGCATGGACGCAACGCTTCGGCTCGTGGAAGGAAGAGGCGCTGTCGGATCCGGAGGGTGACGACGGCACGCGCTCGGTGCGCATCGTCACCTGCACCGTCGCGGTCTTCGTGATCGCGGCATTCATCTGGGCGTCCATGTTCCACATCGACGAGCTTGCGCGGGGACAGGGCAGGCTGGTCCCCGTCGGACGGGTGCAGCCCGTGCAGAACCAGGATGGCGGCGTTCTCGTGGCCATGCTCGTCGCTGAAGGCTCCCGCGTGCGCGCCGGCGATGTGCTGGCCGAGCTCGACGACAAGACGCAGCGGTCCGACTACGAGGAGCCTCATCGCAGGTGGCTGCAGAGCATCGCCTCGCTCGCAAGGATCGAAGCCGAACTCGCCTCACGCCCGATCGCGTTTCCGCATTCGCTGGAAGGGGAGCAGCGCATTCGCGACGATGAAATCGCCGCCCACCGAGCCAATCGCGCGGAACTGGCCGCAATTCTCGCGGGCTACGACGAGATTGCCATACAAAAACGCGAGATGCTCGAGCGCGCGCGGCGCGAGCTGGTCCTGCGCCAGCAGGAAGCCGCGATGCTGGTCAAGGAGCTCGAAATCGTCAGGCCGCTGGTGCCGGCGGTGCTGGCCGAGACGGAAGTGCTGCGCAAGGAGCGGGACCTGCTCAACGTGCGCAGCAGCGTCGTGGCGCAGGAACATGCGATGGGCGAACTGACAAGCGCTATCGCACAGGCGCGTGCCGACCACGCCAAGGCGTTAGGGGACTATCGGGCACGCCTGCAGAAAGAGCTCGTGGAGCGCCGGGCGGACGCCGACATCTACGCGCCCAGGAGCGCGGCGCGCGCCGACAAGGTCGCGCGCGCCAAATTGCTCGCGCCTGTGGACGGCGTCGTGAAGGCGGTGTACTTCCGTCGCCCAGGCCAGGTCGTTCCGCCTGCGGGGGTCGTGCTGGACCTTGTGCCGACCGACGAGGTGCTCATGATCGAAGCGCGCATCCTGCCAAGCGACGTCGGGTTTCTTCGCCCGCACCAGCGTGTCCGCGTGAAGGTGTCGTCTTTCGATTTCGCCATCTACGGCGCGCTGGACGGCACCGTTCGCAACATCAGCGCGGACTCCGTGCAGGAAAAGGACGGCAAGGAGTTCTACGTCGCCCAGGTCGCGCTGGAAGGTGTGCTCAAGGACAAGTCGGGTCAGCCGTTGCCGCTCGTTCCCGGCATGCAGGTCAACCTCGACATCGTGACGGGCAGCCGGACGGTGCTCACCTATCTCTTCAAGCCGATCGTGCGCGGTTTGAACCAGAGCTTCACGGAGAGGTAGCGGCATGCGTGTTCGGTTTCGGCTCATGGTCGTTGCGCTGGCTTGCGTGTCGAGCGGCGGTGCGCTCGCGCAACGGATGGCGGCCGCGGACCTCGTGCGGCATGTGATCGCTGTCGACCCCCAGCTTGCGGCACGGCGGGCTAATGTCCGCGCGGCCGACGGCGATCGGCTTGCGGTGCAATCCGCGCTGTACCCGTCTATCGATGTCTCGTCGCAAATCGGCCGTGCAGGGCAGAAGGACTTGCCGACCCCCAGCCAGTTCAGCGCGAACGACGGCGTCTCCCGGCCAGCCTACTCACGATCGCTCACGATCTCGCAATTGCTCTTCGACAGCGGCAAGTCGGCGATGGAGCTGGAAATCGCGAGGACGCAGATCCTGCGCGAGGCGATCGCACTGGAGAAAGCCGTGAACGAACGCTCGCTCGCCGCGCTGCAGGCGATGCTCGATCTGGCGGCGGCCCGCGAGAAGCTGTCCCGCGCCAAAGCCACGCAGGGACGCCTGGAGCATCTGGTCGAACTTGTCCAGGGCCGTATGCGATCGGGGCAGGCACCCCTCGTTGAATTGCGCCGATCGCAGAGCAGGCTGCTCGAGCAACGAAGGGCGGTCGCCGAGCTCGAGGGCACTGCACGGCAGGCGGTAAAGACGTTCAGTCAGGTGACGCAGCTCGACCCTGCGAAGCTTGAACTCATTGCGCCTCCGGACGCCGCTCCCGATATCGCCGAACTGGAGCATTTGAGGTCCGCGTGCGAAGTGTCGTGTGTGGACGTGAAAGATGCAGAGACTGCAGTGCGGATCGCGGAACTCCAGCTCAAGGCGATGGCGTCCGGCTTTCTACCGAAGGTGGTGCTGCAGGCATCCGCGTCCCGCGCGCTCAACCCCGGAGGCGCGCAAGCACACTATGCGAGCCGCACGGTAGGGCTTGTCGCCAGCTGGAATCTCTTCGCGGGCGGTGGCGATGTCGGCCGCCGCCGGGCGGCCGCCGAGCGGCTCGATTCCGGGCGGTCTCAGAAGGATGCGGTGGTCATCGAGTCGCTCGGCCAGTTCGATCGTGTGCAGCAGCTGTTCCTCACCGCATCGGAGGTGGAACAGCTGGGGAAGTCCGCGGCCGAAATCGCGTCCGACACGCGCTCGCTGGCGGAGAAGGGTTACGAGGCGGGAGTGCGCCCCTTGCTCGACGTGGCCGACACGCTGGTGGAAGAGAACCGCGCACAGGCGGCCCTGATCGATGCCGGGACCCAGAAAAACCTCGCTTGGTTCCATCTGCTCGCACTTCACGGCGAGCTCGCTCGACGCATCGGAGCCGTCGACACCTACTAGCGCGTGTCAGGCGGCGGTGTGCCCGGACGACTCGCCGAGCAGCCCGAGTTCCCGCGCGAGGCGATGGGTTTGCGGGCATGGCGGCTGGCTCAGGATCACGGAGAGCGTGTCGCGGCAAAAACGATAGTGGCTCCATGCGGCAGCCCAGTCACCTTGCGCGTGCGCGGAACGCATCAGGCCGCGATGGGCCGATTCGCAAAGCGGCTCCGCGTCGAGGACGCGCTGCCAAAGGCGGTCGGCTTCGATCCAGCATTTTCGGGACTCGAGCTCCTGGCCGAGTGCCGAAGCGGTCGATATGAACTGAATCGACAGCTTGCGTTGAACCGCCGTGAGCCAGCCGATTTGCTCCGCGCCGCAAATGCCGCCCCTATAAAGCGCGAGCAGCCCGGCACCTAGCCGCGTCAGCACGGCGGTCGCGATATTCTTCAGGCCGAGGGATACGCAATCCGCGAGCCTCGACATTGCTTCCACATCTGTCCACACCTTCTCCGGGTTCAGCGAGATGCGCCCGCCGCGAACAATGACGGTGTCATCGCTGCCGAGCAGCTTGCGCAACCGGTGAATGCTGATGCGTAGTGCCGAATTGGGGGACTCGCACCCGTCCCACAGCCGGTCCTGAAGGAATTCCGACGGCTTCCCGGCGGGCCCTGCAGCGGCCAGAAGGCACAGCAGGTCGAGCACACGCTGCTGGGCCCTGCCGTTCCATGTCACGTGCGACCCTTTCACCTCGATGCGCATCGCGCCGAGCACGCGAACGCGGACGTTGTCGGTTCGGTGGCCGACGTCGAAGCAGCCATCCATGAGCGCATCGAGCAGGTCGCCGGCGCTGCGGCCGATCGGATCGTTCGCGCCGGATCCGGAACTTGCCTGGCTGAAGTCGATGAGGAGCTTCGCTGCTGCCGTGTCGCCTGTGGATTCGATGAAGCATGCCGCGAGGGCGAGACAGGCATCAATCACCCTGTTGGCTGCAATTGCAGCAGGCGGGAGGGTCGCGAGAGGCGCGGGCCTATCCGTTCCCGCAAGATTCGCTCGGAGAGGACTGCTTCGCACGCGGAACTCCTTCTGTTGTCTCCTGGGGCCTGGTTGCAGTTTCCGAGTGCACCGCCCTTCGTTCTTCCATCGTCCCAGTTTCCTGAAACTCATTGTCGGAAAGCGATGGGCACAGCGAATCCGCCTTATGGCTGAGTCGTGTTGGGCCTTTCGACACTTGCCGAGCGACGATGCTGCGATTCGTATGCACGACCCAGCAGCAACGACCCACATCCCCCTCCAGCTTCCGCCTACAAGCCATTGCCTTGCGCCGCACTAGATTGAATCGACGCGGCTGCGTCGCACGCCTGCACGCCCGCAACACGACAGGAGATCACCATGGCCCAGGACGCCATCGCCTTGCTCGAAGCGGATCACCACCGGGTGGAAGAGCTGTTCCGCGAATTCAAGTCGGCCGGGGACCCGCAGGCCAAGCTGCACCTGGCCCAGGTGATCTGCATGGAGCTCACCCTGCATGCCATGGTGGAGGAAGAGATCTTCTATCCGGCCTTCGCCCGCGCCACCGGCGACGAACAGGTGCTGCAACACGCGCTCAAGGAGCACGCGGAGATCAAGGAGCTGATCGCCAAGGTGCTCACCGCCGAGAACCTCGACGGCGCGATCGAAGCCGTCAAGCAGCACACGCTGCACCACGTCGATGACGAGCGCAAGGGCATGTTCGCCAAGGCGCGGGCTTCCGGCATGGAACTCGCCACGCTCGGCGGGCAGATCCAGGCCCGGCGTGCCGAGGTAGCCGACGCGATCCAGGAAGCCTGAGCTTCAGCCCATCGCTCGCACCAGCAGCGGCAGGCTCACATCCATCCGGTAGTCCACCGAGGAGTGGTTGTCCGGGAATTCCTCGTAGGTGTGCGGCACGCCCATCGCGTCGAGCCGCTTGTGCATGCGCCGCGCGCCATAGACGAGGTTGTACTGGTCCACGTCGCCGCAGTCGATGTATAGCGCCTTCATCTGCTTCAGGCCAGGCCCGTGCTTCTCCACCAGCACCAAAGGGTCCCACGCCATCCAGTTCGCCCAGCGCTCGGGGATGATCTCGCAGGTGTCCGGCGTCACCGGCAGGCGAAGGCCGTAGCGCGCGGTGGGGTCGGGGTCGAAGCTCGCGGCCTGCGCCAGCATCATGATGATGTGGACGTCGCTGTCCTTCGTCTTCTTCGCCTGCCAGAACTCGTCCACCCACTGCGCCAGGTCGGGCTGCTTGGCGAGCGCCCGCAATACCGGCACGAATTCATGCCTGTACAGCAGTTCGAAGCCCATGTCGCCCGAGTGCACGCCTGCGGCGCTCCAGAAATCCGGATGGAGCAGCGCATGCGTCATCGCGCCATAGCCGCCGCTCGATTTGCCGAAAAGCCCGCGCCGTCCCGCGCCACCGCACTTGAATTGCTGTTCGACCAGCGGCACGGCTTCCTTCAGCAGGAAGTCATCCCAGCGCCCCATCGCCACGGAGTTCACGTACTGGTTGCCGCCGAGTTTGGTGAAGCAATCGGGGAAGGCCACCACCACGGGCGGCATCTGCCCTTCGGCGATCAGGCGGTCCAGCCGCTCGGGGACGTTCTCGCCGAAGTTCTTCCAGTTGGTGTGCGCCGGGCCGCCGGCGGTGAATCCCACCAGGTCGACCAGCAAGGGCAGGCCGCGCCCGTCATGGCCGTGCGGCACATAGACATCGACGATGCGCCGCGTCGGGTCGCCGAGCAGGTTGCCCTTCAGCGCGTCGCTGTCGAGCGTGAGCCGATGGATGGTGCCGGCCGGGGTGTCGGGATTCTTTCGCATGGGTTCCTTGGTGCAAAGTTGAAGATCGGTTCAGGCAGCGTACCGTGCCAGCGACAAGCCCTCGGTATCGATCGCAGGACGGGCGCCGCCCATCCAGTCCGCAAGCAGCTGCCCGCTCCCCGCGGCCATCGTCCATCCCAGCGTGCCGTGCCCGGTGGACAGCCACAAACCATCGAGGGGTGTGGGCCCGATCACCGGCGTGCCGTCGGGCGTCATCGGGCGCAGCCCTGACCAGAACGTCGCCTTCGCCACATCCCCCGCGCGCGGGAACAGGTCCGTCACCACGTGGTTCAGGGTCTGGCGTCGGCCTTCGCGCAAGGTCAGGCTGTAGCCGGCGAGCTCCGCGGTGCCGCCGACGCGGATGCGGTCACCCAGCCGCGTCACGGCCACCTTGTGCGTCTCGTCCATGATCGTGGACTCCGGCGCATGGGCCGCATCGTCGATCGGCAGCGTGATCGAATAGCCCTTGACCGGGTACACCGGGATGTCGATGCCCACGGGCCGCAGCAGCAGCGGCGAATAGCTTCCCAGCGCGACGACGACGCGATCGGCCTCCATCGCGCCCGCGCCCGTGCGGACACCCGTGACGCGATCGCCTTGCCGCTGCAGCGCCTCGATGTGCACGCCCCACCGAAATTGCACGCCCAGCGCTTGCGCCATCGCAGCGAGCTTCTGCGTGAAGATGAAGCAGTCGCCGGTCTCGTCGCCGGGCAGGCGCAGCGCGCCGACGAACTTCTCCTTCACCAGCGAGAGTGCGGGCTCGTACCGCAGGTAGCCCTCGCGGTCGAGCAGCTGGTAGGGCACGCCGTACTGCTGCAGGATCTCGATGTCCTTGCCCGTGCCGTCCAGCTGCTTCTGCGTGCGGAAAAGCTGCAGCGTGCCTTGGCTGCGTTCGTCATAGGTGATGCCCGTTTCCGCTCGCAATTCGCGCAGGCAGTCCCGGCTGTATTCCGCGAGGCGCACCATGCGCGCCTTGTTCACCTTGTAGCGGGCCTCCGTACAGTTGCGCAGCATCGCCGCGCCCCAGCGCCACATCGCCCAGTCCAGCATCGGCCAGATTACGAGCGGGCTGTGGTGCATCAGCATCCACTTGACCGCCTTGGCCGGCACGCCGGGCCCGGCCCAGGGCGCCGAATAGCCGGGCGACACCTCGCCGGCATTGGCGAAGCTGGTTTCGAGCGCGGGCCCGGACTGCCGGTCGACGATGGTCACCTCGTGGCCGGCGCGTGCGAGGTAGTACGCCGCCGTTGTACCGATCACGCCGCTGCCCAGGACGAGGACTTTCATGGCGCCAAGGCTATCAGCGAATGCCCGGGGGAGGAACCGGAGAAGCAGCTGGCGCCGCCGCCTGCCCTGCGGCTCGACTTGATCTCCGTCAAAGGGCCCCCCCCACGCCCAGCCTATCGTTGCCCCGAGCCCCGACTCCGCGGGGCCATGCGGCGCACGACACGCGCGAAGGAGAACAATATGGGCAGCACCCTCATCGTCTTCTACAGCCTGACCGGCAACTCGCGGCGCCTAGGGCAACTCCTGGCCGCGCAGACCGGCTGGCCTGTCGGCGAAGTCCTGGAGGAACGCCCCCGGACCGCCGGCGCGTCGGGTTACCTGCGCTGCGCCGTCGACTCGTTGTTCCATCGCAGTCCCGAGGTCCGCTACCAGGGACCGGAACCGTCGGACTTCGCGAACGTGGTGCTCGTTGCGCCCATCTGGGCCGGGCGCATCGCCGGGCCGATGCGCAGCTTCGCCCGGGCCTACGGGAGCCGCCTGCAACGCATCGCGCTGCTCACGACCATGGGCGGCCGCGGCGGATCGAACGCCGTCGCCGAGATCGGCCGCGTCGCCGGGCGCGACCCCGTGCTGGCCGAAGTCGTCACCGCGCAGGAAGTCCAGGATGGCAGCTGTGCCCAGGCGGTCGAGGCGTTCGCGAAGGCTGTCGAACGATCCGCACCTGGGGAGCCGGTCCGCCCAGCCGTGTGGTCGCCGGCCTCCTGAGCCGGCGCGCGGCATGAAGACACTGACGGTGGTCGAGGCCGGCCGCGGCACCCACGAAGCGCTGTCGCGCGGACGCGGCACTGTCTGCGCCGTCTTCCGGCGCAGCGTGTACCTGCACCTGCCGGGCGATCGCCATGTGTGCCTGGGCGACGGCACGGTGGGCCGGGGCCCGATCAACGGCATCGTGGCCGAGGGTGCCGAGCTGCATGCGCTGCGCCAAGGCGACCGCGTGCGAGTCAACTCGCGGGATGCGATGCATTGGTTGCCCCGGGTGCGCTCCGCGGCACCGGTTGCCGGGGCGCTGCGCGGCAATCTCCGCTCGCTCCGGAACGCGGCGGCCCTGGGAGTTCCGCGCGATGGCCTGGGCAGCCGGCTCGCCGGCGCGGCGTCGCCCTTCCTGCAGCAGGCGGATGCGGCACTGGACGCGTTCGATGCGTGGCTGCGTTCGCCGGTGCGTGCGTTCCCCGATGCAGCAGTCGGCCTCCTGGGCTGGGGCCCGGGCCTCACCCCTTCGGGCGACGACTACCTGGCCGGCGCGCTGGTCGCCCTGCGCGCGATGGGCTGCGACGCGACTGCCGAGCGCCTGTGGGACGCCTTGCGGGATGCAGCGGCCACGCGCACGCATGCGATCAGCCGTGCCCACCTCGTCGCCGCCGCCGGCGGCGAGGCACACGAGACCCTGCACGATTGCCTCGAGCAACTGTTGGGGGGCGACGAGCCGCGATGGGACGAGCCGCTTGCGCGCCTTTCCCGGGCCGGCCATTGCTCGGGCTGGGATGCACTCGCGGGGGCGGCCGCGGCGGTACGCGCAATGGTGGCATCGAAAGGGGCGACCCGATGACCGCGGCCATGCCCGGCCTGGCGGTGGTGGCGGTCGGTGGCAACGCACTGATCCGGGACCCGGCCCATCAGCTGATCGCCGACCAGTACGAAATGGCGTCGCGCTTTGCCGCGGACGTGGCGGGCATGGTGAGGGACGGCTGGAAGGTCGTGGTGACGCATGGAAACGGGCCGCAGATCGGCTTCGTGCTGAGGCGCTCGGAACTCGCGATGCAGGAGCTGCGGCCGGTGCCCATGGATTACGCCGGCGCGGACATCCAGGGATCCCTGGGGTGGATGTTCGCGCGGGCGCTGCGCAACGAGTTGCGCAGCCGCGGCATGCGGGGCGAACCCGTCGCGCTGGTGACGCAGGTGCTCGTGGACCAGGACGATCCGGCTTTCGCGAGGCCCAGCAAGCCGATCGGCTCCTCGATGGATGAAGCCCGCGCACGGGAGCTCGCAGGCAGGTATGGCTGGACCATCCGCGAGGACGCGGCGGGCGGCTGGCGGCGCGTGGTGGCCTCGCCGCATCCCCGCGCGATCATCGAAGCCGGCGCAATCCGGCAGCTTCTGGATACAGGCTTCGTCGTGGTCGCTTGCGGCGGGGGCGGCATCCCCGTGATCGAAGACGCGGCCGGCCGCCTCCAGGGCGTCGAAGCGGTGATCGACAAGGACTTCGCGTCCGCATTGCTCGCGCGCGAGCTGCGCGCGCAGGCGCTGGTCATCCTCACCGGGGTCGAAAAGGTCGCGCTGGATTTCAGGCGTCCGACCCAGCGCTGGATCGACCGCATGACGGTCGCGCAGGCGCGTCGGCATGACGCGAAGGGGCAGTTCGACAAGGGCAGCATGGGGCCGAAGGTCGAGTCGCTCATCGAATTCATCGAGGGCGGCGGCAGTCTCGGGCTCATCACCGACGCACCGAACCTGGCGCGTGCGCTGCGCGGCGAAACCGGCACGCGCGTTGTGGGGAACTGAAGTGGACGCCGTGACTCCCCTCATCGAGGCGCGCGGAATTTCCAAGGCTTACGGAGCCCTGAAGGCCAACGACCATGTCGACCTGCGCCTGAACCCCGGCGAGGTGCATGCCTTGATCGGGGAGAACGGTGCGGGCAAGAGCACGCTGTCGAAGATCCTCTACGGCTTCGTGCAGCCCGACGCGGGCGACATCCTCGTCGGGGGCAAGCCGGCCGTCCTTCGAACGCCGCGCGATGCGCGCGCGCTGGGCGTGGGCATGGTGTTCCAGAACTTCATGCTGATTCCGCCCATGAGCGTGCTGGAGAACATCGCGCTCTTCCTGCCCGACCTGCCGGCCGTCGTCGATCGGCGCGCGGTGGAGCAGCGCGTGCACGATTTCGCAAAGCGCTTCGGCTTGGGCGTGGACGTCCATGCGCCTGTCCGCCAGCTTTCCGTGGGCGACCGCCAGAAGGTGGAGATCCTCAAGCTGCTGCTGGCCCGTGCGCGCGTTCTGATCCTCGACGAGCCGACCAAGGTGCTCGCGCCGCACGAAGTCGCCGAGTTGTTCCGTGTCTTCGAGTCGCTCAAGGCCGAGGGCTACGCGATCCTCTTCATCACGCACAAGATCCGCGAGGTGCTCGCCTGCGCGGACCGCATCTCGGTGATGCGGCACGGCGCGATGGCGGGCTCCTTCGCGCGCGGCGAAGCGGATGCGCAGAAGCTGGTCGAGACGATGTTCGGCGAGCACGCGCCGATGCAGGCGGCCGTCGCGTCCGCGGCAGTGGCGCCCTCCACGCCGGCGAGCCCGGTGCTGGAGCTGCGCGGCGCGTCGTGCCGGGCCACCGGCAGCGAGACCGCGCTGGCGGAGCTCGACATCAGCGTCGGCGCGGGTGAAATCGTCGGTATCGCCGGCGTTTCGGGCAGCGGGCAGAAGGAGCTGGGCGACCTCATCCTCGGCTTGCGCCCCCTCGCCTCCGGATCGAAGTGGCTGTGCGGCGAGGACGCCTCCGCATGGAGCATCGCCCGGATGCGCGAAGCCGGCGTCGCGGTCATCCCCGAGGACCCGCTCGCGATGGCGGCGTTCCCCGGCATGAGCGTGCGCGAGAACCTCGCGCTCGGCACGGGGCGGCGCTACTGGCGCGGCGCGACGGTCGATTGGCCCGCGCTCGAGGCGGCGATGGCGAAGTCGTTCCGCGCGCTGTCGTTCCCCATGCCCGCGCTCGACCTGCCGCTCGGTGCCCTCTCCGGGGGCAATGTGCAGCGGGTGGTGGTCGCACGCGAGATGGCGCACCAGCCGCGCCTCGTGCTGGCGCTCTACCCGACGCGAGGACTCGACGTGCGCAGTGCCGCGTCGCTGCGCGAGCTGCTGCGCAGCGTGCGCGGTGAAGGCCGCGCGGTGCTGCTCGTCTCCGAAGACCTCGACGAGCTGGCGGAGTTGTCGGACCGGCTTCTCGTGCTTTTCGCCGGAGCCGTCGCCGGCGAATTCAGGCGTGGCGCGTGGACCGCGGAGGAGGTCGGCCTGCTCATGACAGGTTCCAAGGAGGCCGCACATGCCTGATGCCGCTTCGATCGCCGGCTGGCGCGGCTCGGCCGCGATGGCGGCATGCAGCCGCTTCGCGGGCGTCACGGCCGTCGCGCTGGGCGTGTTCGCGCTCGTGCTCCTCGCGGCCGGCAAGGATCCAATCGCGGCCTACGAGAACACCTTCCGCCACACGCTCGCCAGCGCCTACGGCGCGAGCGAGTTGCTGGTGCGCATGACGCCGCTGCTGCTCGCCGCGGTCGCCGTCGCATTGCCGGCGCGCCTGGGCCTCATCAACGTCGGCGGGGAGGGGCAGTTCTACATGGGCGCGTTCATGGCCTCCGCCGCCGCATTCCTCACTCCGCAGGCGCCCGCCTGGCTGCTCCTGCCCTTCGTCGCGCTGGCCGGTTTCGCGGGCGGCGCGCTGTGGGCGGCGATCCCGGGGTTCCTGCGCGCCGCGAGGCTCGTCAACGAAACGGTCGCCACGCTGCTGCTCAATTACGTCGCGCCGCTCGTGGTCAGCTACTTCGTCTACGGGCCGTGGCGCACGCGCGAGAACTCCGCGTATCCCGAGTCGGCGCGGTTCGCGGATGCGGCGCTGCTGCCTTCCTTCTTCGGCACGCGCGTGCATGCGGGCCTGCTGGTCGCGCTGGCCGCGCTCGCGATCTACTGGGTGGTGATCGAGAAGACCCGCTGGGGCCTGGAGATGCGCGCCATCGGCGGCAACCCCGAAGCGGCGCAGCGCCTCGGTGTGCCCGTGCCCGCGTGGATCGTCGCCGCGCTCGCCATCGGGGGCGGCTTCGCGGGCCTCGCCGGCATGGGCGAGGCCATGGGCATCGCGGGCCGCTTGCGCGAAGGCCTCTCGCCCGGCTACGGCTACACGGGCTTTCTGATCGCGTGGCTCGCGGGCGGGCGGCCGCTCGGCATCCTCTTCATGGCCTTCCTGTTCGCGATCATCACCTCGGCGGGCGACAGCCTGCAGATCTCGCAGGGCGTGCCCTATGCGACGGTGAACATCCTGCTCGCAGCGACGCTGTTCGTGGTGCTCGCGCGGCGGACTTCGGGGATGGGCAAATGACGACGCCACTGCTCCTGGGCCTGCTCGCGGGCGCGATCCTGTCCGGGACGTCGCTCCTTTACGCCACGCTGGGCGAGGCGGTGGTGGAGCGCTCGGGCATCGTGAACCTCGGCCTCGAAGGCGTGCTGCTCGTGGGCGCCTCGTCGGGTTTCGCCGTCACCGCGGTGTCGGGCAATGCGTGGCTCGGCCTGCTGACCGCCGCTGCGGCGGGCGCGCTCATGAACATGCTGTTCGGCTGGCTCGTCGTCACGCGCAAGGCGAACCAGCTCGCGAGCGGCCTCACCCTGATGTTCTTCGGTTTCGGGGCGAGTGCTCTCATCGGCGCGCCGCACGTGGGCGCGGTGATCGCGGGCCTGCCGAAGTGGCGGCCGCAGTGGCTCGCGGGTTTCGACTGGGTGCGGGCCAGCACGCTGTTCAACTACGACCTCCTGACCTGGCTCGCGCTGCCCGCGGCGCTGCTCACCTGGTGGCTGCTGTTCGCCACGCGCTGGGGCCTCGGCGTGCGCGCCGTGGGCGAGATGCCGGCCGCCGCGTTCGCGGCCGGCCGCGACACCGCGCACCTGCAATACCAGGCGCTGCTCCTCGGCGGCGCGCTCGGCGGCATCGCGGGCGCGCACCTGTCGCTGTCGCTCACGCTCACATGGGCCGAGTACATGACGGCGGGCCGCGGCTTCATCGCCATCGCGCTCGTGATCTTCTCGAAATGGAACCCGCTGCGCGCGATCGCGGGCGCACTCCTCTTCGGCGGCGCCGAGGCGATGGAGCTGCAGCTGCAGGCGCGCGGCTCCCCCATTTCCCCCTTCGTGCTGCACATGCTGCCCTACCTGCTCACGCTCGGCGTGCTGCTCGCGTGGGGCGGCTCGCGCAGGCTCGCCGCACCGGCCAGCCTCGGCCGCACGTTCTACGGATCGAGTTAACCAGGAGCATCCCATGAAGCAAAGATTCGGCCGGATCCTTTCCGCATGCATCGCCTGCGTGGCGCTCATCGCGGGCCCCGCGCTCGCGCAGGCGACGCTCACCATCGGCGCGGTGTATGTCGGCAGCGTCAACGACCACGGGTACAACCGCTCGTTCCACGACGCGCTCACGCAGGTGGCGCGCGACGTGCCCGGGGTGAAGCTCATCGAGGTGGAGAACGTGCCCGAGAGCGGGCAGTCGGAGAGCGTGATGGAAGGTCTCGTGCAGCAAGGCGCGAAGCTCGTCATCCCCACGAGCTTCGGCTACTCGGACTCCGCGCGCAAGGTGGCGCGGCGCCACCGCGACGTCGCGTTCGAGTTCGCGGGCGACGGCGACACCGAAAGCAACTTCGGCGTGTTCTTCGGCCAGACGCAGCACGCGATGTATGCGATGGGCGTGGCCGCGGGCCGGATGACGAAGACGAACAAGCTCGGCTTCGTCATCGGCGTGCCCATCGGCTATTCGCTGGGCAACGTCAACGCCTTCCAGATGGGCGCGAAGTCCGTGAACCCCGCCGTGCAGACCATCGTCGTCGTGACGGGCGGCTGGTCGGACAAGGCCAAGGAAGCCTCCGCGGCCAATGCGCTGCTGGACCAGGGCTGCGACGTCGTGTCGATGCACGTCGACTCGCCCGCCACCATCATCCGCACCGTCGAGGCGCGCGGCGCCATGTCGGTGGGCTTCCAGTCGATCCAGGCGCGCGAGCTCGCGCCCAGGGGCTGGCTGACCGGCATCGGCTTCGACTGGACGCCGTTCCTCACGCAGGTCGCGAAGGACGTGATGGCCGGCAGGTTCCGCGGCCAGGCGGTGTACCAGGGCTTGGGCCGGATGGTGGTGGTCGCACCCTTCGGCGCGGCGGTGCCGCCGGACGTGCAAGCGCAGGTGCGGCGCGCCGCCGACGAGATCGCAAAGGGCTTCAATCCCTTCACCGGCCCCATCAAGGACAACCGCGGGCGCACGGTGCTCCCCGCCAACGCCACCGTCGGCAACGACCAGATGGGGCGGCTGAACTGGTACGTCGAGGGCGTGGTCGGAAAGGTGCAATAGCCATGGAACTGAAAGAGCGGATCCAGGCGGCCAACGCCGAAGCGCTGCGCCGCATCGTCGCGGCCGATCCCGTGCTGGTGGACGTCGCGCCCGCCGGTGAGGTGATTCCCGGACTGCGCGATCGCATGATCCTGCACTCCGGCCCGCCCATCGACTGGAACCGCATGTGCGGCGCGCAGCGGGGTGCCGCCATCGGCATGTGCCTGTTCGAAGGCTGGGCGCGCGACGCGCAGGAGGCAGGCCGCCTGCTGGCCGCCGGCGAGATCGCGTTCGAGCCGAACCACCATCACTCGGCGGTGGGGCCGATGGCCGGCACCATCACCCGCAACATGTGGGTGTGGGTGGTGGAGAACCGGGCCTTCGGCAACCGCGCGTATTGCCGGCAGGTGGAGAGCTTCCAGCAGTTCGGCGACTACTCGAAGGACGCGCTCGCCGGCCTCGAAAAATGGCGCGACGTGTGGGGCCCCGCCCTCGGCGCGGCCGTGCGCCGGATGGGCGGCATCCCGCTCAAGCCGCTCGTCGCCCGAGCGCTGCAGATGGGCGACGAGATGCACAACCGCGTGCTTGCCTCGTCCAGCCTCTTCGCCAACGCGGTCGCGCCGGAGCTCGTGCAGGCCGGCCTGCCCGCGCGGCAGGTGACCGAGACCATGTATTACGCGGGCAACCATCCGTTCCTGTTCCTGGGCCTCTCGATGGCCGCGGCGAAGGCCTCGATGGACCCGGCGCGCGGCATCGAGGCGAGCACGGTGGTCACGGCCATGGCGCGCAACGGCACCGAGTTCGGCATCCAGGTCAGCGGGCTGGAAGGCGAATGGTTCACGGCGCCGTCGCCGCGCGTGCAGGGCCTGCTGCTGCCCGGATGGAAGGATGACGACGCAGGCCTGGACATGGGCGATTCGGCGATCACCGAAACCGTCGGCTGGGGCGGCTTCGTGATCGGGGGCGCGCCCGGCATCCTCGCGTTCACGGGCGGCACCGCCGCGCAGGCGCTCGGCTACACGCGCGACATGCGCGAGATCACCGTGGGCAGCAGCCCCGACTACCTCATGCCCGCGCTCGACTTCGCGGGCGCGCCCGTCGGCATCGACATCCGCAAGGTCGCCGACACGGGCATCGTGCCGGTGATCGACACCGCGATCGCGCATCGCGAACCCGGACACGGCACGCTCGGCGGCGGCATCGTGCGCCCGCCGATGGCTTGCTTCCACCAGGCGCTCAGGCGTTTCGGCGCGCGCTACCGGCAGGACGCCACGCCATGAAACGCGTGGTGGTCAGCCGCAACCGCTATTTCGACTCGGTGTTCCTCATGCAGGCCGCGAGCCGGATGGCGGCGCAGGCCGGCATGCGGGACGCGTCCGCGCTCATGGCCACGCCCGCCAACAAGGAGATGCTGGCGCGCCTGGGCTACGTGGGCACGCCCGATGCGCAGTTCGCGGCGGCAGGACCGAACGATCTCGTGATCGCCCTCGACGGCGAGCAGGCGGCGGTCGATGCGATCGCGGCGGATCCCGCGTCATGGCTGCGCGGCGGATCGCCCGCAGGCGATGCGACCGCGTCCGCGCCGCGCTCGATCCGCCAGGCGGTGGCCGTGCGGCCCGACGCGAACGTGGCCGTCATCTCGGTGCCGGGTGCGTACGCATCGCGCGAGGCAAGGTCCGCGCTCGATGCGGGCCTGCATGCGTTCGTCTTTTCCAGCAACGTGCCCGTGGACGACGAACTCGCGCTCAAGACCTTCGCACGCGAACGAGGCCTGCTCATGATGGGCCCCGACTGCGGCACCGCGTACATCGGCGGCGCCGGCGTCGGCTTCGCGAACGCCGTGCGGCGCGGGCCCATCGGCATCGTGGGCTCGTCGGGCACGGGCCTGCAGGAATTCTCCAGCCTCGTGCATCGCCGCGGTTCCGGCATTTCGCATGGCATCGGGGTCGGCAGCCGCGACCTGCGCGACGAGATCGGCGGGATCTCGACCTTCATGGCGCTGGACGCGCTGGAAGCCGACCCGCGAACCGGGGTCATCGTGGTGATCGCCAAACGGCCCGGGGCGCGGACGGAAACGAGGCTGCTCGAGCGCTGTGCGCGCAGCGCGAAGCCGGTGATCCTCTGCCTGTTCAGCGTGGACCTCCCGCATACCCCAAGCCTTCGCATCGTGAACACCATCGATGGCGCAGTGGACCTCGCGCTCGGGCCGAGCCCGGCGCCCGAAGCGCTCAGGCCACGCGCCGCGGCGGCGGTCGCCACGATGAGCCCGCGCCAACGTCATGTGCGCGGCCTGTTCGCAGGCGGGACACTGTGCTACCAGGCGCAGGTGATCTTCGGCGCGGCGGGCCTGGCCGTGGCCTCCAACGCGCCTGCTCCGGGAATGACGTTGCTGCCGGACCCGCACGAGAGCGCCGGCACGACGTTCGTGGACATGGGCGCGGAAGTCTTCGTCGAGGGCCGGCCGCATCCGATGATCGATTCGGCGCTGCGCAGGAAGCGCCTGGCGCGCGAGGCCGCCGACCCGTGCGTCGCGCTCATCCTCCTGGACTTCGTGCTGGGCGCCAACGCGTCGCGCGACCCGGTGGGCGACATGCTTTCCGCGATCCGCGAGGCGATGGACGCCGCTCGGCGTCGCGGCGATGCGTTGTGCGTGGCGGCATCGGTCTGCGGCACCGACGGGGACGCGCAGGGGCTCGCGGCGCAGACGCGGGCGCTCACCGATGCGGGCGTCGAGGTCTTTTCAAGTGCCGCGCAAGCCGCGGCGTTCTCGCGCGATGTCGCGCTGTTGCTCGCCGCAAAGGGGACAAAGGGGACAAAGGGGAATCGGCCATGACCACCGAAGGCAAACTGCCGGACCTGCTCGCAGGCACGCCGGTGTTCGTGAATGTCGGCGTCCGTTCGTTCTGCGACGCGCTGGGCGAGGCAGGCTACGCGGTCGTGCAGGTGGAATGGTCGCCCCCACCGGCGGACGATCCGGAGATCGCCGCCTTGCTGGACGACCTGCTGTGAGGCGACGCCCGGCTAGAAGTGGTACTCGGCGCGGACCATCGTGGTTCGCGCGAAAGCGCCCGGGCCGGCGCCGCCGTTATGGTCGTTGCCGAACTTGTTGCGCCAGTACTGGTACTCGATGCCCAGCTTGAACGTGCCCTTGCTGCCGCCGGTCAGCGCGCCGACGTCCAGCATGATCTGGCTGTCCCAGTTGATCTCCGCCCTGGTGGAGCCGCCGAACTCGTTCGAGCCCTTGGGCGCGATGTAGTTGAGGTAGCCCTCGTAGGAGAGCGGCAGCCCGCCCACGGGGATCGGGATCGCCCAGGAGCTGCTCAACATCGCGTGCGTCTTGTAGCTGTAGCGGTCGTAGCAGGCGTTGGGCGGATAGCCGACCACGGCCGGCGGGAACGTCGTGCACGGGGCGTTGCTCTCGTTCAGGCCGTAGAGGCCGACGTTCATGTAGCCGGGGACGTTGAGCTCCAGGGTCGGGCCCCAGACGAACATGCGCTTCTTCGAGCTGTAACCCGCGTCGTTCTTCGTGTTCCAGTCGAAGCCCAGGGTCAGCGCGACGTCCTTGATGCCGGGGAGCTTGAGCTGGCGGTCCGGGAAGACCTTGCCCCACTCGATGTGGTTGCGGTAGAGGACGTACGCTTCGTGCGCCGAGCCCGTGCAGTTGAAGTTGGTGCAGCTCGCCGGGTCGTTGTGGTCCGACATCAGCAGGTCCACGCTGGCCCAGTTGACGCCGTACTTGTAGCCGCTCGTGTGCTGGAGGTTGACGATGTTCTTGCTGATGTTCTGCGCGCTGCCGTCGGACCGGTTGACGTAGGGCTCGCGGAAGTTCGTTCCATAGCGCCAGCTGATCGACGTGTCGCTCCAGTCCGCAGCCGCGGCGGGCAGGGAGGCGGCAGCGCCGAGGCAGGCGATGGCTTGGAGGAGGCCGCCGAACTGCGCGGACCGGATTGCGATGCTCATGGGAGGCTCCTTTGATGTTGGTTGCCGGGCCAGTGTGGGCGCGCCGCAAGGGGCCGGTGTTGATCCACGTCAAGTACCGATGAGCTGGCCCGGCCTAGATTGGCGCCATGAGCGCAAAGAAACTGCTGTTTCGCGACGAAGCTCGCGACAAGATCCGCCGCGGCGTCGACACGCTTGCCGAGGCCGTCAAGGTGACCCTCGGCCCGCGCGGGCGCACCGTGGTGCTGGACCGGGAATTCGGCGCGCCGCAGATCGTCAATTCGGGCGTCGTGGTGGCCAAGTCCATCGAACTGGAGGACCGGTTCGAGAACATGGGCGCGCAGCTGCTGCGCGAAGTCGCCGCCCGCACGAGCGAGATGGCGGGCGACGGCACGACGACTGCCACCGTGCTGGCGCACGGCCTGGTGCAGGAGGGCCTGAAGCACCTGGCCGCAGGCATGAACCCGATGGAGCTCAAGCGCGGGATCGAGCAGGCGATCGATGCGGTGGTCGCGGAACTCGGCAGGATGGCGCAGCCCTGCACCTCCTCGCAGGAGATCGCGCACGTGGCGGCGATCTCGGCCAACAACGACCGCTCCATCGGCGCGCTGGTGGCGCAGGCGCTGGACAAGGTGGGGCGCGACGGCGCGGTGTCCATCGAGGACGGCTCGGGCATCGCCAGCGAGCTGGAGGTCGTCGAGGGCCTGCAGTTCGATCGCGGGTACCTCTCCGCCTACTTCGTCAACAACGCCGAACGCCAGACCTGCGTGCTGGAGAACGTGATGGTGCTGATCTGCGACCAGAAGCTCTCGGGCCTGCAGGAGCTCGTGCCGCTGCTGGAGTCGGTCGCGAAGGCCGGCTCGCCGCTGCTCGTGATCGCCGAGGAAGTCGAAGCCGATGCACTGGCCACGCTGGTGGTCAACAGCATGCGCGGCGTGATCAAGGCGTGCGCCGTGAAGGCCCCTGGCTTCGGTGACCGCCGCAAGGCCATGCTGCAGGACATCGCGCTGGTGACGGGCGGGCAGGTCGTGTCGTCCGAAGTCGGCCTCGCGCTCGAGAACGTGACGCTGGAGCACCTCGGGCGCGCCCGGCGCATCGTGGCGGACAAGGAGAACACCACGATCGTCGGCGGTCCCGGTGACCCATCGGCGATCCGCGACCGCATCGCGTCGCTCAAGAAGGAGCGCGACAAGCTCGCGTCCGGCTACGACCGCGAGAAGCTCGACGAGCGCATCGCCAAGCTGGGCGGCGGCGTGGCGGTGATCAAGGTCGGCGCCGCCACCGAGACGGAACTCAAGGAGCGCAAGCTGCGCGTGGAGGATGCGCTGCATGCCACGCGCGCGGCGGTGGAAGAGGGCATCGTGCCAGGCGGCGGCGTGGCGCTGCTGCGCGCGCGCAAGGTGCTGCAGGGCCTGCACCTGCCGACGCTCGACGAAGAGTCCGGCGTGAAAATCGTCGCGCGCGCGCTCGAGGAGCCGCTGCGGCGCATCGTGCTGAACGCCGCGCAGGAACCTTCCATCGTGCTGGAGCGGGTCGACTCTTCCGCGCAGGCGAGCTTCGGCTACAACGCGGCGAACCGCGAGTACGGGGACATGCTGGAGATGGGCGTGATCGACCCCGCGAAGGTGACGCGCCTCGCGCTGCAGAACGCGGGCTCCATCGCCGCGCTGATCCTCACCATCGATTGCATGGTGGCGGAGCTGCCGAAGAAGGAGGCGCCGCTGCAGGCAGTGGCCGCGGGTGACGTGTATTGAACGCGGCGTCGTCTGCCCTGCTCGCAACGTAAAGTCGGGGCGACTGACGGGGGGCTGATTGGCGCAATCTCCAGCCTTGACAAGGATCGAGTTACTGGGCACCGTTCCCAAAGTGTTTTCCAGGGCGCCCCACTTCCATGATGAGATCCGCCACCCCGCAAGCGCTGGCCCCCGCCATCCGTGACGACAGGTCGGGCGCCGTCAGCTTGTCCTGCGTGATCCCCTGCTTCAACGAGGCATCGAACCTCGAGATCCTGTTGCCCGCGCTGCGCGCCCTGTTGCCCACGTGCGCCAACCTGTGGGAGGTGGTGCTGGTCGACGACGGCAGCACCGACGGCAGCGACGCGCTGCTGCACCGATGGGGGGACGAGCCGGGCTTCCGCGTGATCGAGCTGTCGCGCAACTTCGGCAAGGAAGCGGCGATCACCGCCGGCTTGCGCGTCGCCATGGGTGAAGTGGTCGTGCTGATGGACGCGGACCTGCAGCACCCGCCCGGCATGATTCCCGAGATGCTCGCGCATTGGCGCGCGGGCTCCGACGTCGTCTATGCCGTGCGCGAGAACCGCCGCGACGAATCGATCGCCAAGCGCGTCGGCACGGCCGCTTTCTACCGGCTCCTCAATTCCTTCGAGCGCGTGAAGATTCCCGCGGGCGCCGGCGACTTCCGGCTGCTCGATCGCCAGGCGGTCGATGCGCTGCTCGCGCTGCCCGAGCGCAACCGCTTCATGAAGGGCCTGTACGCGTGGATCGGGTTCACGACCGCGGCGGTCCCCTACGAGCCGCCGCCGCGCGCGCACGGCAAGAGCCATTACGGGCTCTGGAAGCTCGCGCGGCTCTCCTTCGACGGCATCACGGCATTCAACAGCTGGCCGCTGCGCGTCGTCGGCGCCGTGGGCACCGCGTGCGCCCTGGTGGGGTTCGGCTACGGCGGCTACATCATCCTGGACTACATGATCGACGGCAACCGTGTCTCCGGCTGGACGACCATCGTGGTCACGCTGCTGTTCTTCTTCGGCTTGCAGATGGTGTTCCTGGGCATCATCGGCGAGTACCTCGGACGCATCTTCGAAGAGGTGAAGGCGCGCCCGCTCTTCGTGGTCAAGAGCGACCGCGGGCGCGGACTGTCCGCACGCCGATGACCGGTCCGCGCAAATCCGCCGCCTGGCCGCTGCTCGCGGTGCTGGCGTGGCTGGCGTTCACGGCCTGGCTGCGGCCGCTCGCGGTGCCCGACGAGGGCCGCTACGCCGGCGTCGCGTGGGGCATGGTCACCAGCGGCGACTGGCTCGTGCCGCACCTGAACGGCCTGCCGTACTTCCACAAGCCGCCCCTGTTCTACTGGATCACCGCGATTCCCATGCAGTGGTTCGGCCCGCAGGCGTGGGTGGCGCGCCTCGCGCCGTGGATGGGCGCTTCGGCGGCGGCGGCCGCGCTGTGGCTCTTCGCGCGGCGCTGGCGCGGCGAGGGCTTCGCGCGCATGGCCTTGCTCGCCTTCGGGACGCAGGCGCTCGTTTTCGTGGGTGCGCAGTTCGCCAACCTGGACATGCTGGTGGCCGGCTGCATCACCGCGTCGGTGCTGGCCCTCGCGCATGCGGCGCTCGCGCGCGACGCGGGCGAGGCGCGGCACGTGCCGGCGCTGGCCGCCGGGTATCTTTTCCTGGCGCTCGGCGTACTGGCCAAGGGCCTCATCGGCGTGGTGCTGCCGGGCATGGTCCTCGTCGCGTGGCTGCTGGCGCTGCGCAAATGGCGGGTGCTGCTGTCGCTCGCGTGGTGGCCGGGAATGGCGCTCTTCGCGGTGGTGGCGCTGCCATGGTTCGCGCTGATGGAGCGCAGGTTCCCCGATTTCCTGCATTACTTCTTTTACGTGCAGCACTTCGCGCGCTTCGCCCAAGGCGGATTCAACAACCAGCAGCCCTGGTATTTCTTCCCTGCGGTGCTGCTCCTGCTCGCCTGTCCCTGGTCGCTGTGGATGCTGCGCGGGATTGCGCGCAAGGACGACGCGGATCGCACGGAACCCGCCGCCACGATGCGGGTCCTGGCATGGACCTGGCTGGCCCTGGTGACGCTCTTCTTCTCGATGCCGCAATCCAAGCTGGTGGGGTACATCCTGCCCGGTAGCGCCGCGCTGGCCCTGCTGGCAGCCGACGCGTGCCTGCAGGCCGGGCGGCCGCTGCTGCGGCGCGCGAGCGTGGCGTTGGCGGTGGTGCTGTGCCTGGGCGCGGTGGCCGTCGGCGCGCTGCAACCCGGCAACGCGATGCGCGAGATCAGCCGTGCGCTGGAGCGGAGCGCTCCGGCCGACCGCGTCGTGTTCGTGGAGCAATACTGGTTCGACGTGCCGGTCTATGCCCGCCTGGTGCATCCCGTGCTCGTGCTGGACGCCTGGGACCCTGCGGCGGACGTGCGCGACAACTGGCACAGGGAACTGTCGGATGCCGCCGTGTTCGACCCGGCGCTCGGGCACGAACTCCTCATCGGCCCCGAGCGTTGGGCCGACGCGTTGTGCACGGCAGCCGCCACGTGGGTGGTGGGCGACAGGAATGCCGTCGAGAAGCACCCGGTGCTGGCGGCCAACAGGCCCGCGGTGCTGGAAGGACGAAAGCGCCTGTGGGTCCTGCCGGCACTGAAGGCGGGCGTCAGCCGGCCGGGTTGCCCCGAAATGCCCACCTCGAACTCAACAGATAAGTCATGAGCGCGACCCCGACGAGCACCGCCGCGAGCAGGACGTCATACGACATGGAGCTGAAGTGCAGCAGCAGCGCGTAGGCCGATTCGTTCGCCAGGAATCCCAGCAGCGACACCGCGAAGAAGCGGCTGATCGAGCGCCACACGGGCGCGGCCCGCGAGCGGAAGGTGAGCCCCCATTGGCCCAGGAAGGACACGGCGAAGGCCACCAGCCAGCCGCCCACGTTGGCCGCGAGCGGCATGGCGCCCGCGCGCGAGACCAGCAGGACCACCACGCAGAAGTGGACCGCCGCGGCGGCGCAGCCGACCGCCACGAAACTCGCCAGGCGCAGCATGGCTTTCATGGGGCGGGACGGACGGGCGCGGTGGCATGAGCACGGTCGCCATCGTCGTGGGCGCGGACGATTTCGGGATGCATCCACGCATCGATGCGGGCATCCTCGCCCTGGCCGCGATGGGCCGGGTCAGCGCGATCAGCTGCATGGTGGGCGCGCCCTGCTGGGGCGAGGGCCTGCCGCGCCTGCGCGCGCTCGATGCGGAAAAGGTCGACGTGGGTTTGCATCTGGATTTGACGGAGTATCCGCTGGATGCCGGGTTGCGGCGCTCCCTCGGGCACTGGATCGTCCTCACGCACACCCGGTCGCGCCCCGCGCCCGGCTTGCGCGAGGAGATCGCGGCGCAGCTCGATTCGTTCGCGAACGGCGTGGGTGCCCCGCCCGCGTTCGTCGACGGGCATGAGCATGTCCACCAGTTTCCGGGAGTGCGGCAGTTGCTCGCCGAGGAACTGGAACGCAGGGGATGGACGCCATGGCTGCGCTCGACGCGCAAGGCCGAAGGCGTGCACTCGTTCAAGGCCTCGGCGATCGAGCACCTGGGCAGCGCGGGCCTCGCGAAACTCACCGCGCGGCACGGATTCGCGCAGAACCGCTGCTTCGCGGGCGTTTACGGGCTGGACGCGCGGAGCAGCGGCGACTATTTGCGGCGCTTGCATGCGTGGCTTGCCGGGATGCGCACGGGCGACCTGCTGGTTTGCCACCCTGCCGAAGGGTGGGACGGCGCCGCGCCGTTCCCGGTATCGCGCAGCCACGAGTTCGCGGCGCTGGCGAGCGCCGGATTCGCCACGATGCTGGGCGAATTCGGGATGCGCATCGCGACCTTGCGGGACGCGACAACCGCTTCGGGCTGATTCGGCGTCAAAGCGTCCTGCTATGCTCATCCATAACGGCCCCGATGTCCGATGCCGTGATGTACCCGGAGAAGTTTCATCCATGTCTGCCCCGACCTTCGGGCGGCTGGCCGCCACGCTGGCCCTCGCTACCGCCTCCCTCGTTTCCCTTTCCGCCCACGCCGACATCGTCCTCGGCCACTCCGGCGACCTGTCCGGCAGCACCGCCGCCCTCACCACCGACTACGTTCGCGGCATGAACGCGTACTTCGACGAGGTGAACCGCAAGGGCGGCATCCGCGGCGAAAAAATCAAGCTCGTGAGCCTCGACGACGGCTTCAACCCCGACAAGACCGCCGAGAACACCAAGGCGCTCATCGAAACGCACAACGCCGTGGCCCTCGTGGGCTACCGCGGCACGGCCAACATGCTGAAGATCGTGCCGCTGGTGCAGGCCGCGGGCATCGCCGAGATCGGCAACACCAGCGGCGCGAAGTCGCTGCGCGATCCGCACGTGCCCAATGTCTTCCACGTGCGCGCCAGCACCACCGACGAGATCGAGGCCGCGGTGAACCACGCGTGGACCATCGGCGTCACCAAGATCGCGGCCGTGTACCAGGACGACGCCTTCGGCAAGGAAGGCCTCGACGCCCTGAACGCCGCCATCAAGAAGCGCGGCGGCGCGCCCGCCGGCGTCGCGCCCGTGCCGCGCGGCACCGTGGACGTCGCCAAGGCGATCGATGCCGTCGTGGCCGCGCAGCCGCAGGCCGTCATGTTCATCGGCCAGGCCAAGCCGGCGGCCGCGCTGGTGAAAGGCGTGCGCGCCAAGGGCGTGAGCCCGCAGTTCTTCGTGCTGAGCGTGGCTTCGGGCCTGCATGCCGACCTCGGCGCGCCGGCCGCCGGCATCATCGTGTCGCAGGTCGTGCCGTACCCCTTCACCGAACTGGGCGGCCCGGTGGTGAGCGAATACCAGTCCACCATCTCCAAGGGCGCGGACAAGAAGTTCAGCTACAACAGCATGGAAGGCTTCCTGAACGCCAAGCTGGTCGTGCGCGCGCTGCAGAAAATCAACGGCACGCCCACGCGCGCCAAGGTCATCTCCACGCTCGAGGCGATGAACAACGAGGACCTCGGCGGCTTCGCGATCAGCTACGGCAAGCAGAACAACCTCGGCTCGCGCTACGTGGCCCTGACCATGGTCCGGGCCGACGGCACTTTCGCGCGCTGATCGGGCCCCAGCTGCTGAGCCACCCGGCGCGCAATGCGCCGGGGCGCGTGCCCATCCGCACCGCAAGCAGTCGTAACTTCTGCATCGCCCATCGACATCCGTGCGTGTAACAGCGTGCGCCGGGGGCCATACGGCTCAGGCACGTAGCTGTGCCTTATTCCCGGCTGAGGCATCGTTCCATCCCGTGTGAGCTGTGACGGGTCGTTTCGCGTGTGATAAATCACACGCGCCCACTAAGTTCCCTCCTTTCGCAAACGCTTACATGCGTAGGGAATCGGCCTACGCTACTGTCGGACGTCTCCTACTACATTCGCTCTTCCCGATGAGGCTGCGCTCCGGCTCATCGGGAATCCGGCCTCCCTTACCCGCGTGCGGTTTGCGCGTCGAACTTACAAGTTGTAGTTGAAATGAAAAGACGTCTGTTCCTGCTGTCTAGCACCTCTTCCGCTGCTCTTGCACTCACCGGCTGTGGCGGCGGGGGCGACGATGTCGCACTCGACGACAGCGCTTCGACTCTCGCAACGTCCGGCAGCATGAAGGCCGTCAAGCGTGTCACCCGCACGCCGAGCCCCGCGCCGGCCCCGGCGCCTGCCGTGGCCCCGGCACCCGCCCCGACGACCGCTCCCGCCCCGGCCCCCGCCTCGACCGTCCCGGGCGTGGCCTACCCCTTCGGTGCGCGCCTCGTGAAGTACGCGGCCGGCATCAAGCCCACGCAGACCAACGCCGCGATGGACGCCGTGCTCACCAAGCAATACGACGCCTGGAAGGCAGCGCGCGTCATTCCCGCCACCTCGATCGTCGCGGGCGGCTATGCGGTGCAGTTCTCCAACAGCACCTACATGATGGTGTCCGAAGGCGCGGGCTACGGCATGCTGCTGGCCGTGCTCTTCGCCGGCTACGACGCCAACGCGCGCACGCTGTTCGACGGCCTGCTCGCCGTCGTGCGCGCGCGCCCCGCCTATGCCGTCGCGCAGTACGACCCGAACGGCAAGTACCTGCACGACTGGCGCCTGAATGCCAACGGCACCTCCGCCGGCGACGGCTGGAACGCGATGGACGGCGACCTCGACATCGCGATGGCCCTGCTCATGGCCGACAAGCAGTGGGGCTCCACCGGCAAGTGGAACTACCTGCAGGAAGCGAAGAACACCATCGCCGCGCTCAAGTCCTGGAACATGAACGCCGACGGCTCCACCAAGGGCCTGCCGAGCGCGGTGAACAACCGCACGTCCGACTACATGATCGGCCACTTCCGCGCCTTCAAGGCCGCGACGGGAGACGCGATCTGGGACCTGGCCGTGACCAAGGCCTATTCCCTCCTGGACCGCATGCAGACGGTGTATTCGCCCGGCGTGGGCCTGATGCCCGACTTCGTGATCAACACGAACACCCCGACGCCTTCGCCTTCCACCGGCTACATCGGCGACGGCAACGACAAGGAAGGCTACTTCTGGTGGAACGCCTGCCGCAACCCGTGGCGCTTCTCCTCCGACTTCCTGCTGTCCGGCGACACGCGCTTCTCGCTCGTCACCGGCCGCATGATCGACTTCTTCAAGGCCAAGTCCGGCGGCGACCCGTACAAGATCGGCACCGGCTACGCGCTCGACGGCACGCAGCTCACCGGCGGCAACAGCGCGGCCTACCACGGCCCGATCTGCGCGGGCGCCTGCGTCGACGCGCGCTTCCAGGGCTTCCTGGACACGATGTGGAACTGGAACGCCACCCACCTCACCACCGGCTACTACGACAGCGAGATCCAGCTGCTGTCGCTGGCCGTGGCTTCGGGCAACTGGTGGTCCACCGCCACGGCCGGCTCGGTCACGGCCCCTGCGCCCGCACCTGCGCCGGCTCCCGCACCGGCTCCCACGCCCGCTCCCGCGCCCTCCACCAGCGGCAATATCCTCAACAACGGCGACTTCGGCACGGACATCTCCGGCTGGAACAACTGGGGCAACTCGGTGGCCGCCTCCGGCATGCTGCAGGTCGGCATGGGCGCCGGCGGCGTCGCGCAGGACATCTACACCAAGGTCACGGCCGGCAAGAACTACAAGGTGACGGCGCAGGCGAGCATCACGGCGGCGGGCGAGGGCGTGTACATCGGCGTGAAGCTGATGGACGGCGCGGGCAACCTGCTCGTGAACCAGCTGCAGCTGGTCAACTCGGTGACGCGCACCGGCGTGACGCTGAACTTCACCGCGCCGCAGGGCGTTGCGAGCGGCTACGTCTACGTGTGGAAGAACGCCGACACCGTGATCGGCCTCGTCGACAACTTCGCGCTGACGGCGGCTTGATCGTCGCGCGGACGATTTCTCTGGACGCAGAATCCGCAGAAGTCACGCAGAATGGAGCCCAGAAAAATTCATTTCTTTTCTTGAATTTCTTCTGCGTAACTTCTGCGGATTCTGCGTCCAGAAAGACATCCCGCACACCAACTCACGCCACCCGCGTCTTCGGCGCCCCCGGCAGGTGATCGTCCACGCGATCGAGTTCGCGCCGGATGCCTTCGATCAGCTCGCTCACGCCCGGCTCCGCCATCATCGAGAAGTGCGAGCCCGCGATGTCCGTCACGCGGATGTCGCCCTTCACGTGCTCTTCCCAACCCAGCGTGCGGCCGGCGTTGAGGTACTGCATCTCGCTCTCGGTCGCCTTGAACAGCACCACGTCGCCTTCGTAGATCTCGGGCCGGTACTGCGCCTGCGCGGTGACGAAGTTGCGGAAGAGGTGATGCTCCACCAGCTCCGGCGGCAGCGGTTCGCCGCGTGAGAGCTTCTCGAGCGCGAGCGTGTACTGCGTCTGCATCTCCTTGCCGCGGCGCCGGCGTCCCGGCCAGTCGAGCAGGAACCGGAGCGACCAGTGGCGCATCAGCCAGAGCTTTTGCAGGAAGCTCGGGTTGCGGGCCGCGGCGGCGGGCGACAGCGTGTCGACCATCACCACCAGGTCCACCTTCGCGCCGTCGCGAATGAGCTGCTGCGCCATCTCCAGCGCGATCATCCCGCCCGCGGAATAGCCGGCGAGCCGGTAGGGCCCCACCGGGTCGACAGTGCGGATCGCGTGCACGTATTGCGCCGCCATTTCCTCGATGGTGGACAAGGCGGGGAGCCGCCCATCCACGCCCTGCGCCTGCAAGCCGTAGAAAGGCTGGTCCGGGCCGAGGCGATCGGACAGCACCTTGAAATTGAGCACGTTGCCGCCCGCGCCGTGCACGCAGAAAAGCGGCTTGCGGCCCGGCTTGCCGCGGCAGATGGCCACCAGCGGCGACCACACGCGATTGCCCAGCGGGATGACGTTGGAGGAGGCGGCCTTCTTCGGCGCCTCCTGCGTTGCCGCCGTATCCAGGCCGGCATGCGAGGAGACGACCGCCGCGAGGCTCGCGAGCGTCGGCGCCTGGAAGAGCGTGGCGAGCGGCAGGTCCACCGAGAAGTTCTTGCGGATCTTCGCGAAGAGGCGCACCGCCGCGAGCGAGTGGCCGCCGAGCGCGAAGAAGTCGTCGTCCCGCGCGATCTCGTCGACGCCGAGCAGTTCGCGCCAGGCCTCGGCCAGCGTGCTCTCGACGGGGTTCAGGCCCTCATCGCGCGCCGCGACGCTCTCGCCGTGCGCGTCCGCCTTGCGGGCGGGCTTGGGCTGCGCCGCATCCATCGCGCGGCGCAGGTCCTCGATCGCGATGGACGAGACCACCGTGTCGCGGCTCGCGCCCTGGAAGATGCGCTCGAAGAGGGCCGGCGCATCCTCCGTGCGGATGCCGTTGGCCAGCATCGCGTCGGCCAGGCGCGGTTCGCGGCGCGTGCGCGCGCGATCGTGCTGCGAGACGGCGTCCGGGTTGACCCCGCGCAACGAGAAGCCTTCGAAGCTCGCGACCGGCAGGCCGTCGGGCGTGTGCAGCGTGACGTCGAAGGAGGCGAAGCGCTCGGGCGATCCCTCCTTCAGCTCGACGCGGCTCACGGTGTGCTTCGGCACGGGCGCGACGAGGCGGATGCGCTCGATGGAGACCGGCACGAAGAGGTTGCCCCGGCGCTCGGCCGCATCCACCAGGTGCAGGCCGAAGGTCGCGGCCATGTCGGTGAGCGCGGGATGCACCGCGTAATCGGCGAAGTCGTCCAGGAACTTGTCGCCCAGCACGATGTGCGCCGCGCCGCCGCGCGCGCCGAGCTGCATGCGCTCGATGTTGTGCCAGCGCGCGCCGAAGTCCACGGCCTGCGCCTGCGGGATCTCGCCGGGGCGCCACTCGCCGCGCGGCGGCACGGCGGCGGGCAGGCTGCCCTGGAACACGCTCACGTGCGCCCGCGCATGCTCGAGCCAGTGCTCGTCCAGCGGCCCGCGGCTGCGCACGAGGAAGTCGTAGCCGTCGTCGGCGTTGCGCAGTTCCGTGCGCACGACGCGCGAGGAGTGGGCATCGAACACCATCGCCTCCTCGAAGGACAACGCGCGGATCTCCACCGACGCGCCGCGGTGCAGCTCGTTCATGGCCGCACGCGCGATCTCGATGTACGCGGTGCCCGGCAGCACCGGGCGGCCGCCCACCGCGTGCTCCTTGAGCACCCACAGGTGGCGCGGCGAATAACTCGCCTCGAAGGTGGCGCCGTTCGCCGAATCGACGAGCGTGCCGAGCAGCGGGTGCGCGTCTTCGGGGTGGCCCTGCGCCAGCGCGTCGCGGCCGTGCGCGCGTGCCGCCATGCCTTTGTCGCCCCAGATGCCCCAGTGGATCGCGAGGCCGTCGGCGCGCGACGCCGCGAGCGCATCGAGGAACGCGTTCGCCGCGACATAGTCCACCTGACCGGCGCTGCCGAGGAACACGCTGGTGGAGGAGAACACCGCGAACACGTCCAGGTCCCCCGGCGGCAGCAGCTCGTGCAGCACCTGCGCGCCGCAGGCCTTCGGGTCCAGCACCTGGTGGATGCCTTCTTCGGTCTTCGAGGCGATGAGGCCGTCGGCCAGCACGCCCGCCGTGTGGAACACGCCGTTGATCGAGCCGAAGTGCGCGCGGCATTCGGTCACCACGCGCGCCATCGCCCGCGGGTCCGCCACGTCGGCGCGCAGCGCGAGCACTTGCCCGCCTTGTTCCTCGAGTGCGAGCAGACGGCGCACGGTGCGCGCGGACGCCGAGTGGTCGCCGCTCGCGGCGATGCCCGCCCAGCTGGACCGCGCGGGGACGTCGCGCCGGCTCACGAGCGCGATGCGCGCGCGGTGCCGCGAGGCGAGGTAGCCCGCGAGCTCGAGCGCGATGTCGCCGAGGCCGCCGGTGATGAGGTAGGTGCCGCCGTCGCGCACGAGGGGCTTCGCGTGGCCCGCAGCCGGTGCCGCGTCCCGCACGAGTTCCTGCGTGAAGCGCTCGCCCTGGCGGTAGGCGACGAGGTCCGCCGCGTCCTGCGCCATGGCCTCGCCGACCACCTGGCGGGCCGCGGCTTCCGAGGAGGCGTCGAAGGCCGAGAGGTCCACCATGCGCGCGCGGATGCCCGGCATCTCGCGCGGGATGACGCGGCACGGCCCGAGCGCGAGCGCGCGTTCCGGGTGCGGCACGGCCTCGCCGCTCACCGACTGGCTGCCGGCGGTGACGATGGTGAGCTGCATCGGCGCGTCCACGTCCTGGTGCTGCAGGGCGCGCGCAAAGTGGACGAGGCTGTCGAAAGCCAGCGCCTGCCCCGCGATCCGCGCGCTGCCCGCGCGGTGCATCGTGTCGAGCGCCCAGAGGTGCACGACGCGATCGGGCAGGGCGCCCGCGAGCTCCAGCGCATTAAGCAACTGCCCGTAGTGGCCGGCATCGGCCGGGTCCATGGTGAAGCTGCCGTCGGGCAGGCGCGCGAAGCTCTCGCCGGGCCGCGCCAGCGTGACGGTCCCGCCCGCCGCGGCGGCCTGGGCCACCACTTCCTGCGTGAGGCGCGAGCGGTTGCCGAACACCAGCCAGCGCGACGCCTGCGCCGGTGCGGCCGCGAGCGATGCGACGCGCCAGCGCGGGGTCATGAACCAGTCGTCCAGCGAGGCGATGCGCTGCAGCGAGGATGCATCGGCCGCGACGGCCGCCTGCGCGGGCTCCGCATGCATCACGCCCGGCTCGATCCAGTGGCGCTGCTTCTCGAAGGCATAGGTCGGGATGGAGATGCGGCGCGCGGGTGCGGCGCTGCGGGTGGCTTCCCACTTCGGTGCGAGCCCGCGCGTCCACAGGGCGCCGGCACCCGCGAGCATCTGGGCGAGGTCCGCATTCGGCTCCTGCGCCTTCGAGGTGGAGGGCAGGATCGCGCGGCCGGGTGCGGGAGCGTTCTGCCGCGCGAGCGCGCACAGGCCCTGGCCGGGGCCCGCTTCCAGCAAGACGATGTCCGGCATGTCCAGCAGGGTGCGTACGCCGTCGGAGAAGCGCACGGGGTTGCGCAAGTGCTTGACCCAGTATTCCGGGTCGACCAGCGTCTGCGCGTCGGCCCAGGTGCCCGTGAGGTTGGAGACGAAGGGGATCGCGGGCGGATTGAGCGTGATGCGCGAGACGCGTTCGCGGAAGGCTTCGAGCACGCCGTCGAGCAGGCGCGAGTGAGCGGCGACGTTGATGTGCAGGCGGCGGCCTTCGATGCCTTTCTCCGCGAGGCGCTTTTCCAGGCGCGAGATGGATTGCAGCGGGCCGGAGGCGATGCACAGGTCCCGCGCGTTGATCGCGGCGATGTCCAGGTCGAGCCCGCTCATCGCCTCGCGCAGCTCGGGCTCGGCGAGGTCCACCGAGAGCATGCCGCCCAGCGGGACCTCTTCGAACAGATGGCCGCGCAGCACCACGATGGACAGCGCATCGCGCAGCGACATCACGCCCGCGATGCACGCCGCGGCGTATTCGCCCGCGCTGTGGCCGATCACGGCGGTGGGGACGACGCCCCAGCTCTCCCAGAGTTTCGCGATCGCGTATTCGAGCGTGAAGAGCGCGGGGAGCGCATAGCTCGGGCGCTCCAGCGTGCTCGCGGCGGCGGCATCGGAAGGGTCCGTGTCGAACATGCGCGTGCGCAAGTCCGCGGGCGCCTCGGGCGGCATGCAGGCGAAACACTCGTCCACCGCACCCGCGAAGGCCGGATGGACAAGCAGCGCGCGGCCGGCGCCGGCGTAATGCGCGCCGCCGCCGGGGAACATCAGTGCGACGCCCGGCGCCTGCTGCGCGGACTGGCCCTGCACGCAGAGCGCGTGGGTCTTCGCGGTGAGCGCGTCGCGCAGGCCCGCGAGGTCGCGCGCGACGACGGCGCAGCGATGATCGAACGCGCGGCGGCCCACCTGCGAAGTGAAGGCGGCATCCGCCAGCGTGGCGCCGGGCGGCGGCGCGTCCGCCCAGTCGCGCCACTTCAGTTTGAGTTGCTCCAGCGAGGCGGGGGTGCGCGCCGAGAGCGTCACGACCTGCCAGTCGTCCTTCGCGGGGGCGGCGGAGGCGATGAGCGGCGGCTCCTCGACGATCACGTGCGCGTTCGTGCCGCCCACGCCCAGCGAATTCACGGCGGCGCGGCGCGGCACCGCGCCGCGCGGCCAGGGCATCTGCTGGTGCGCCACATAGAAGGGCGTTGCCGCCATGTCGATGCGGCTGTTGGGCTTGCTGTAGTTGAGCGACGCCGGCAACACGCCGTGCCGCAGCGCGAGCGACACCTTGATGAGCGACGCGACGCCCGCGGCAGTGTCGAGGTGGCCGATGTTCGTCTTGAGCGAGCCGATGCCGCAAAAACCGCGTCCGCCATCGCCATAGGCTTGCGACAACGCGGCCAGTTCGATCGGGTCGCCGACCGGCGTGCCCGTGCCGTGCGCCTCGATGTACGAGACGGTGCCCGGCTCCACGCCCGCGACCGCGAGCGCTTCCGCCGCGGCCGCCGCCTGCCCGTCCACGCTGGGCGCGAGGTAGCCGGCCTTTTGCGAGCCGTCGTTGTTCACCGCCGATCCGCGGATCACCGCGTAGATGTTGTCGCGGTCGCGGATCGCGTCTTCCAGCCTTCGCAGCACCACGATGCCGGCGCCGCTGCCGAAGAGCGTGCCCTTGGCGTCGTCGTCGAAGGCGCGGCAGTGCCCGTCGGGCGACATGATCTCGCCCTCGGCGTAGCGGTAGCCCTGGCGATGCGGCAGCTCGATGCTGGCCGCGCCCGCGAGCGCCATGTCGCACTCGCCGGACAGGAGGCTCTGCGCGGCCATGTGCACCGCGACGAGCGAGGTGGAGCACGCCGTCTGCACGCCGATGCTCGGTCCCTTGAGGTTGAGCAGGTAGGAGACGCGCGAGCAGAGGAAGTCCTTGTCGTTGCCCGTGTGCCGCAGCAGGAAGAGCCCCATGGACTTCACGAGCTGCGGATTCGTCATCAGGTTGTAGGGCAGGTAGGCCTGCATGCCGCAGCCGCCGAACACGCCGATGGCGCCCTTGAAGTTCTCGGGCATGTGCCCGGCGTCCTCGAGCGCCTCCCAGGCGCATTCGAGGAAGTGGCGATGCTGCGGGTCCAGCACGGCGGCGTCGCGCTTGGAGAAGCCGAAGAAGTCCGCGTCGAACATCTCCATGTCGGGCAGCACGAGGCTCGCGCGCACGTAGTCCGGGTCGGCGATGTCGCTCTCCGAAACGCCGGCGGCGCGCAGCTCCTGCGCGCTCAGCCACTGCGTGGCTTCCTTGCCCGCGCGCAGCAGCGACCACAGCTCGTCCGGGTTGCGCGCGCCGGGAAAACGGCCGGCAAGCCCGACGATCGCGATGCTGCCGGGCTCGATGTTCGGAGGTACTGCTTCCATCATCGGCTCCGTCAGGCGGCGGTGGCGGCGGCGCCGGCCCGCGTTCGCATCGCGCGCCGCGCCTGGGCCCGGCTCAAGCCATCGGAGACGGCGGAGGCCGCTTCGTCGCCCCCCGCGAGGTGGGCGGCGAGCGCGCGGACGGTGGGCAGGCGGAACATGTCGGTGATCGACACGTCGCGGCCGCAGGCTTCGCGCAGGCGCCGCTGCACCTGCACCACCAGAAGCGAGTGGCCGCCGAGGTCGAAGAAGTTGTCGCCGGTGCCGACGGAGGGCAGCCCGAGCACTTCGGCCCAGATCGACGCGATGGTCTTTTCCATCGCGCTCTCCGGTGCGCCGGCCTGGCGAACCGCGATGACGGCGCGCGGGTCGGGCAGGGCCTTGCGGTCGATCTTGCCGTTGGGCGTGAGCGGCAGGGCAGGCAGCACGAGCACGTGTTGCGGCACCATGATCGCCGGCAGTGCGGATGCCAGGGCATCCTTCATCTTCGCGGGTTGCGGCGGCTCGGCGCCCGCGATCGCGGTGACGTAGCCGATCAACTGCTGGCCGACCGCCTCGTCGTAGCGCGCGATGACGACCGCCTGGCGCACGCCCGGTTGCTGCAGCAGCGCGGCCTCGATCTCGCCGAGCTCGATGCGGTGCCCGCGCAGCTTGACCTGGTGGTCGATGCGGCCGAGGAACTCCATCTGCCCGTCGCGATGGCGCCGCACGAGGTCGCCGGTCCTGTAGAGGCGCGTGTGCAGCGCGGCGTCGTGGATGAAGCGCTCGGCGGTCAGCTCGTCGCGCTGCCAGTAGCCGCGCGTCACGCCTTCGCCGCCGATCAGCAACTCGCCCGGCACGAGTGCGGGACACTCCGCGCCCCAGGGCGTGCGGACGCTGAGCTGCGTGTTCGCGATGGGGCGGCCCAGCGGGATGAAGTCGCCGATGGTGCCCAGGTCGCAGGTCGTGGACCAGACCGTGGTTTCGGTCGGCCCGTACATGTTGAGCAGGGTGCCCGGCACGAGCGCGCGCAGTTCGCGCGCCAGCGGCAGGGGCAGCGCCTCGCCGCCGACCATGAGCACGGACAGGTGGGACAGTGCTTCGCGCCCAGGAGCGTCGGCGACCAGCATCGACGCCATCGAGGGCGTGCATTGCAGGTGCGTGACGCCGTAGTTCGCGACTTCCTCGGCGACGGACACGCGGCGCGGCGCGCTGCGCGATTGCTTCGCGGTGTCCATCAACTGCTTGAGGTCCTGCAGGTGCTCGAGAACGACGTCCGGGTCGACCCCGAAGTCGATCAGGCAGGCGATCTCGTCGACGCCCGCGGTCTTGAGCTTGTCCACGAGTTCGAGGCAGCGTGCCGGCGTGCCGAAGAGGGCGCTCGTGCCGTAGTAACGCGAGAACGCGTGGTCCAGCAGCGCGTCCATCTCCTCGGCGGAGAGCGGCTTGGCGTCCATCACCTCGACGGGGCTCTTGCCGTTTTCGGCGCCGCGCTGCACGAAGGTGGGGAAGGACCAGGCCGCCTGCTTGATGAGGTCCACCGAGCTGCGCAGGTACTCCTTCATCGGCCCGCGCACGGTCTCGCGCACCTCGTCGTCGTTCTCGCCCACGAAGGTGTGCAGCATCAGCGTCACGTGGCCATTGCCCGGGTGGCCGGCCTTGCGCCAGGCGGCGCGATAGAGCTTGAGCTTTTCCGCGACGTCCTCGACCTTCTGGCCGAGCAGGTGCGTGAGCAGGTGGCAGCCGAGCTCGCCGGCCTGCTGGAAGGTTTCCGGGTTGCCCGCGGCGGTGAGCCACACGGGCAGCTCCTTTTGCACCGGGCGCGGCAGCGTCTGGATGTTCACGGGCTTGCCGTCGTGGCCGGGAAAGGGCAGCGACTCGCCGCGCCACAGGCGCCGCACGACGTCGATGTTCGACAGCATGGAGTTCTTGCGGTCGGCGAAGTTGGCCGGCGCGAGCACGAAGTCGTTGGGCTGCCAGCCCGCCGCGAAGGAGATGCCCACGCGGCCCTGCGAGATGTTGTCGACGAAGGCCCACTCCTCGGCCACGCGCACCGGGTGGTGCAGCGGCAGCACGCAGCTGCCCGCGCGGATCTGCACGCGTTGCGTGACCGCGGCGATGGCCGCGCTCGTGAGCGCCGGGTTGGGATAGAGGCCGCCGAAGGCGTGGAAGTGCCGCTCGGGTGTCCACACCGCGGAGAAGCCTTCGCGGTCGGCGAATTTCGCGCCTTCCATCAAGAGCTTGTAGCGGTCCTTCGGGTCCTTGGCGTTGTCGGCCGCGAAGTAGAAGAGGCTGAAGTCCGGCGCGCTCGCTTCGGCCTGCACGGTGTCCGAGTGCAGCACGATGGTGAAGCCGTTGGCGAGCGTCCAGCACAGCTCCAGCACGGAGATGTCGAAGGACAGGCTGGTCACCGCGAGCCAGCGGCCCGCCGGGTCGTGCGGCACGCGGCCCGACATGCCCGCGAAGAAGTTCATCGCGTTGCGGTGCGTGACGACCACGCCCTTGGGCTTGCCGGTGGAGCCGGAGGTATAGATGACGTAGGCGGGCTGGTCGGGCGAGACGGGCGGCAGGCGCGTGCCGGCGCCGGCCGCGCCGCGCGGGCCGTCGAGCAGGAAGGCCTTGGCGGCGTCGATGCCCAGCGTTCCCGCGAGCCGCGAGTCCGTCACCACCAGCGGCGTGGCGGAGTCCTCGATCATGAAGGCGATGCGGTCGCGCGGGTACGCCGGGTCGAGCGGCAGGTAGGCGGCGCCTGCCTTCAGGATGGCCAGCAACGCGACGACGAGGTCGGGCGAGCGCTCCAGGCACAGGCCGACGATGTCGCCCTTCTTCACGCCGCGCTGCAGCAGGGCGCGCGCGAGCGCGCAGGCGCGGTCGTCGAGGTCGCGGTAGCTCATCCGCTGGCCGTGGAAGCTGATCGCCTCGTGCTGCGGCGTGCGCGAGACCTGCGCGCCGATCGCTTCGTGGATGCAGGCGGCGGTGTCGAAGAAGGTCGTGGTCGCGTTCACGGCCGCGACCGCCTGCGATTCCGCCGGGGGCGCGAGCGGCACTTCGACGGCCAGCGAGTGCGGCGCATCGAAAGCCTTGAGGTACCAGCCCAGGTGCGAAGCCATCGCGTCCATCGTTTCCCGGGAAAAGACCGCGGCATTGGCGAAGAGCTCGCCGCGGTGCGAGTCCGCGTCGATGCGCAACATCAGGTCGCAGCCGGCAGGTGCTTCGGTGGGGCCGACCGCGAGCGCGACCTTGCGCACGGCGGCAAGGGCCGGCGCCTTGTCGCCCAGGCGCGAGGGGAGGTCGCGCGCGTACGCCCCGGCTTCGTGCAGCTTCGCGATCGCGGCGTCGGCGGCGGTGCCGGCCTGGCGGATGCGCGTGGCGGGCGTGCTGCGGATGGAGAGGGGCACCCAGGGCGAGAGCCAGGCCTCGACGCCTTGCGCTTCCCTGGCGAACTGCGAGTCCGTGTAGGCCAGCGACACATCCTGCTGGCCGGTCAAGGCGGAGAGCCACGAAGCGAACGCCGCGGCGGCGCGGGGGCCGGGGACGTTGATGGGCAGCGGCAGCCGCACCATGTGCGAAGCGGCAGCGCCCTGCGAGGACAGTCGCGGGTACGGCAGCTCGACAGGCGAGAGGGAGGCGAGGGCGCGCGTCCAGAAGGCCTCGCCCTTCGCGGCCCGCCCGGCCGATGCGTCGAGCGCGGCGCGCGTGGCGGCGTCGAGCGCGGGCAGCACGGTGCCCGCCGCGATGCCGTGCGAGGCGGCTTCGCCGTCGGGAGCCGCAAACCCGCCGAGCACGACGTCACCCTGGCCGGTGGCCACGCGCAGCGTCTGCGCATCCGAGAGAACGACGGTGCCGGGCGCGGCCATCGATGCGGGCTCCTGCACGCGCGCCGTCGCCACGCACAGCAGCCGGTCCCCGGTGAAAAGCTTGGGTCGCGCGAGCGGGTTGCGGTAGCTGCCGAAGTCGAGCGCGCGCACGAGCGCGGCGATGTCCGCCGCGGGCCGGGAGAAGTCGATCGTCGCCAGGGCCGCGGGCCGCTGGTCCTTCGCGAAGTAGGTGCGTCCCGCGCCTTGCGGCGCGAGGTTCAGCGAGCCGCGCGTGATGTCGTCGGCCAGCGCATTGAAGGTGGACAGGCCCGCTTCGTAGCAGCGGGCGTTGAGGCTGAGCGAGGTGTCGTCGGGCGACACGGGGAAGATCGCCTGCCGCGCGATGCGGCCCTCGTCGGCCCGCGCCGTCATCTCGTGCCAGGTCACGCCGTGCGTGGCTTCGCGCGCCATCAGCGCCCAGCTCGTGGCGTTCAGGCCGGCGTAGCGGGGCAGCGGGCCGTCATGGAAGTTGATGGCGAGCACGCGGGCGCGCTCGACGAGCGCGGGGGGCAGCATGCGCAGGTTTGCGACGCTGAACAGGTAGTCGAACACGAGGGACGGCGGCACTTCGACCGGCGCATCGGGCTCCGCACGCAGCGCGGGGATGCCTTGCGCCGTGGCCCACTCGAGGATCGCGGGGCTTTCGCTCATCACCGCCTCGATCGCGTAGCCGCGCTGGCGCCACGCTTGCGCGCACTGGATCAGCAAACTGCCGTTGCCTATGAAAATTGCAGGGTTTGTCTCGGCCATGGCCCGGGGGCGCCTCATAGGAATTCGTTGAGGCCATGGTAGGCGTGGCTCGTGCGTTCTGGGGCGGCAGTAGCCCGGAAGAGCCATCGTCGAAGGTGCGCCAGCGCACCTTCAACGTGCGGAAAATCAGGTGCGAGCCATGGATGAGCTCAGGCCGCGGGCCAGAGCTGCGCGCGCACGTCCTGCGGCCAGGCCTTCGGATCGACCCCGTGGGCCTTCACCAGTGCGAGTGCGACGCGCTCCAGGCCGAAGCCCATGCAGGCGGTCTGCGCGAGCGTGTCGTCCGAGTTGCGGATGCCGAACTTGGAGCTGAAGTGGTCCTGGTGCCAGTTGAAGGAGGCCACCGCCGTGGGCTTTTCCTTGGAGATGACGGGCACCAGGATCTCGAACTTCAGCCGCTGCTCCTTCTGGTTGGTCGCGAGCATCTTGCCCACGCGGCCGAAGAAGGGATCCGAGGCGACGTCGCTGTCCGCCGGCAGGCCCAGGCCCTGCAGCAATGCCAGCCCGCGGCGCAGCCAGTCGTCGCGCCAGGCCAGCACATCCTCGGACTTGCCCAGGCGGATGAACTCGCGCATGCGGAAGGATTGCAGCCGCGTCGGCTCGTCCGACGGTTCATGGCGGAACACCCAGTTCATGGTGGTGATGAGGCGCCCGCCGCCGGGCAGGAGACCGCTGAAGGCGGGATATACCGGGTAGCAGGCGGCCGGCGCCAGCATGAGCTCGGTGGGCGACAGCATGTCCTCCCATCGCTCCCCCGCGTGCACGCGCTCGGAGAGCTCGCGCGCCTTCGCGTCGTTGCCCATGAAGCTGTGAACCGAGCCCGCGAGCTGCGGGAAGCTGTCCATGTAGCCCATCTTCTCGATGAGCGCGCGGGGCAGCACGGGCGGGAACAGCACTTCCTGCGCGCCGTCGGCCTCGCCGATGCGCGTCACCAGCGCATTGAAGGCGCGGATGATGTCTTCGAGCGCGGCGCCGCGGCCGTAGGCGCCCTTGACGCCGGTGGGAATGACGAGGCCGCTGTCGACGAGCTCGGCGTAGAAATTCTCGATGTCGTAAGAGACGGTCAATTCACGTCCTTGTAGATCATGAGCATGGCCGCGCTCTTGGCGGCGATGCGGTCGTTGGAAATCATGAGCGAGCCCGACAGGCTGTCGCGGTACTGGCGGCCCAGGCTGAACGGGCTGTCATTCTTGTAGCCCAGGATGCCGACGATCTGCAGCGCCTTGTGCACGAGCTGCGGCGCGGTGTCGGAGCAGGAGATCTTGAGGTTGTTCAGGCGCAGGGCCCAGCCCATGGCGTGCAGCTCCTCGCGGGCGGAATCGTCGGTGACCATCGCGTCGTACGCGGTCGCCGCGGACTGCCAGAGCTGCTTCATGTCCTGCAGCTGGCGCACCACCTCGGACAGCCGCGCGCCCGTGGGCGGGACGGTGCCGGGTTTCTGCCGTGCCTGCCCGCGCACGAAATTCGCGGCCTTGCCCACGGCATCGGCGGCGATGCCCCACCAGAGCGAGGCCCACAGGATGTGGGAGTAGGGCACCATGGTTTCGGCGGAGCTGTCGGCGTAGTCGCCGGGCAGCACCTGCTCATCCGCACCGGCGGATTCGAGCTTGAAGCCGGGGCTGCAGGTGCCGCGCATGCCGAGCGTGTCCCAGCTCGTGGTCTGCGTGAGCGTGCAGTCCTCGCGGCGCACCAGCACCAGCACCTGGTCGCCGCTGGGCGCGTCCTTGTCGCGACGGGCGGTGACGAGGATCGCGTCGGCGTGCGCGCAATACGAGCCGGTGGTCGCGTCCTTGTTGAGCACGAAGCGGCCGCCCTCGCGTTCGACCGCGCAGATGCTCATGCGGGTTTCGCCGAAAGTGCCGACCTCGGAGGTCATGGACGCGAGCAGGTACTGGTGTTGCACGATGTCCTGCATGTAACCGCGGAAAAACTCGCTGCCCTGGCCGTGGCGCGCGATGCACGCGAGCTGGATGTAGTGCATCGCGAGCACCATGGCGCTGGAGCCGCAGGCCTGCGCGAGGGTCGAGCACAGCTGCGCCTGCTGGGACAGGGTGCAGCCCGCGCCGCCGAATTCCCGGGGAACGCCGGCCGAGAGCAGTCCCGCTTCGCGCAGCGCGGCGAGTGTCTCGGTGGGGAAGCGGGCCTGCGCATCGACGCTGGCGGCCTGGGGCGCGGCGACTTCGGTGGCGATGCGCCGGGCCGCGGCGAGCATCGCATCGAAACTCTGGTCTTCACGCGTCCATTGCCTGTGCATTGCGGGGGTGCTCCAACATTCGGCGTGTGTGGATGCGATGACACCCGTCAAATTCACCCGCAGAACGGGAATTCATCTTACACGTGACACACCTGCTGACGGGCTACTTTCGAGTCCACGCGAATGCATGAGCGAAAAATTAATTCCGCTCTGTTAGGCACCGCACGAAAGGGAGAAGATGTTCGAACTACAAACGGATGACGCCGCCTGGTCCGGTTCGCTGGACAACGCGCGGCTCGGGTTCGACCTGTGCCAGGTGAGCCAGGTGACCCAGTCGCTCGCCTGCTTCGGCGACCGTTACGAAGAGCGGCTGTTCACCCCCGCCGAGCGAGCCTACGCGCTTCGCGGCGGCTCCGGCCGTGCGGACCGCCTCGCGGCGCGCTTCGCCGCCAAGGAAGCCGTCATCAAGGCATTGCGCCTGCCCGAGGCGGGCGTGGCGTTCACGGACATCGAGGTCGTCAAGCTCGACGACGGCGATTGCCGCATCGCGCTGCACGGCCGCGTGGCCGACATCGCGCGCGCGCAGGGCGTGGACCGCGTCCTGCTGAGCATGAGCCACGACGGCGACTACGCGGGCGCCTTCGTGAGCGTGATCTACAAGCAACCCCAGGAAACCATGGCATGAGCGACACCTACACCACCTCCTCCACGGACACGCAGGACAGCGTCATTCGCGAAGTGCTGCGCGACCATGCGCGCCTGAAAGACGACGCGGCGACCATCGACGAAAGCGCCGACCTGTACCAGTCCGGCATGACCTCGCATGCGAGCGTCAACGTGATGCTGGCGCTGGAAGGCGCGTTCGACGTCGAGTTTCCCGACCACATGCTCAAGCGCACCGTCTTCAGCAGCATCGCCTCCATCCGCCAGGCCCTGAGCGAGTTGTCGGCCGCCTGAGAAACGCTCCCATGCAGTTGTCCGGAGTTCCCATCGGAGCCGCGGCGGCCCTCTTCCAGCCCAGCGGCGCGGCAACGCCGGCGCAGGCGGCCGGCGACGTCGCCCTGCGCGACGCCGCCAAGCCCATCGCCTTCGACGCGGCCGGCGGCTGGTGCTTCGGCTGGTTCCACCGCGCCGCGGCGCCCGCGCGCAACATGGCCGTCGTGCTGTGCCGGCCCATCGGCTACGAAGCGATGTGCTCCTACCAGGCTTACACGCGCTGGGCCGAGATCCTCGCGGAGTCCGGCTTCGACGTGCTGCGTTTCGACTATCACGGCACCGGCGATTCGGCCGGCAGCGACGCCGATCCCGATCGCGTCGCCGCGTGGATGGACAGCATCGCGCGCGCCGTCGACGAGGCCAGGCGCCTTGCCGGCGTCGAGCGCGTCGCCCTGGTGGGCGTGCGCATGGGCGCGACGCTGGCCGCCTGCGTGGCGGAGCGCCTCGGGACGATCGACAGCCTGGTGATGTGGGCGCCGTTCCCCTCGGGCAGGGCGTTCACGCGCGAGCTGCGGGCCGCGGGCGGCAACCGCGGGGTGGCGACCGGCGGCCCGGACGACGGCTCCATCGAGGCGCTCGGCTATCTCTATACCGCGCAAACGATCGAGGACATGCAGGCGCTGGACTGCCACCACCTGGAGCGCGCGCCCGCCGCGCGCGTGCTCGTGATCGGCCGCGACGACATGCCCGGGCGCAGCCCGTTGCCCGCGGCCTACCGCGCCCTGGGCGCCATGGCCAGCCACGAAGTCCTGCCCGGCTACGCGAAGATGATGGTCGAGCCGCACGCGAGCGTGCTGGAGCCCGCCAGCCTGAAGGCCGTCGCCGATTGGCTGGGCATGACGGCCCCGCGGCTGGAAGCGCAGGCTGCCGTCGCCATCGCGCCGCCCGCGGCGATGCGCGAGGCCCAGCTGCCCGGCGGCCTCACCGAGACGCCGATGTATTTCGGGCCGTCGCAGTCGCTCTTCGGCATCCTCACCGAGCCGCGCGACGCGGCGGGCGGCGGGCCGCGCAGCAAGACGGCCATCCTTCTGCTCAATGTGGGCGGCAATTACCGCATCGGCCCGAACCGTTTCTACGTGCGCATGGCGCGCATGCTGGCGGACCAGGGCTGGCGCGTGTTCCGCCTCGACCTGGCGGGCATCGGCGACAGCCCGTCGCGCGGCGAGCCGCATCCCGCGGGCTATTTCTCCGACGATGCGCCCGCCGACGTGAGCGCCGCGATCGACCGCCTCGCCGCCGAGGGCTGCGAGCGCTTCTACCTGATGGGCGTGTGCTCGGGCTCCTATGTCGCCTTCCAGACGGCGCTTGCCGATCCGCGCGTGACGGGGCAGGTGCTCATGAATTCGCGCCTGCTCGAGCGCGACGGAGCCGATGCCTCGGGCACCTGGCAGTCGTCGATGCAGAAGCACTACAAGTCAGCCGCGTACTACCTCAAGTCGATGTGGCGCCCGCAGGTGTATGCGCGGCTGCTGCGGGGGCAGGTCGACGTGCGCGGCATTTCCGAGCGCATGGGCACGCTGGTGTCGGCGCGCTGCCGGCGCCTCGTCGATCACCTCGTCGGCGGCGGACGCGCGGAAAACGTGCTGCGCGCGACGCGCCGCCTGAGCCAGCGGGGCACGGACACCTTCGTGGTGATGTCCGCCGAGGACGATGGGCGCGACTACGTGGAATTCCAGTACGGCATCGGCGGGAGTCGGCTGAAGGGCGACAAGAACTTCCGGATGGTGATCGTGGACGATTGCGATCACACGTTCTCGACCTCTTACAGCCAGAAGATGGTGATCGAGATCGTGGCTCGGCACCTGGAGGGGCGGGCTCCTTGAGGGTGGGTGCATTGCCTCTGTATTTTTGAACGCAGAGGACGCAGAGGTTACGCAGAGGACGCAGAAGAACAGCCAAAAAAAAGAATACAAAGGGAATTCAATTTAAATTTTTGAATTCCCTTCGGTATTTCCTCTGCGGCCTCTGCGCAACCTTTGCGTCCTCTGCGTTCAAAGAAACCTACCCCAGGCTCAATCCAGCAATGCCCTGCGAATAGGCTCATTCCACGAGCCAGTCTTGGGGGAATACATGCCGAAGGACGGCGACGCCAGCTCCCAGTACGCCCAGCCGATCCCGCGCTTTTCCGCTTCGTCGCGCACGACCCGCGCATAGTTGCCGCGCGACTCCATGTCCACCGCTTCGTAGGTGCCGAACTCGCCCAGGTGCAATGGGTAGCCGCTCGTGCGGTTCCACGCGCGCGCCTTCTCCAGCACATCCGCAATCACCTTCTTCTGGCCGTCGTCGCAGCACTTCACCCCGGTGGGAAAGGGCTTCGCGAGGAAGTCCGCGCCCTGGTGCGTGAAGGGGAAGGGGTCGTAGTTGTGGATCGACACGATCAGGTTGCGGTCGGCCGGCAGGCGCAGCTTGGGCAGTTCGCCGATGCCGCCCCATTCGCCCGGGCCGATCATCACGGCGCGCGTCGGGTTCGTCTCGCGCACGATCGCGAGCGCCTTCGCGGCCAGCGTGTTCCATGCGTCGCCGTTCAAACGGCCGTGCGCTTCATTGAGCAGCTCGAACACGAGCTTGGGCGACTTGCCCTTGTAGCGCTGCGCGATCTGCTTCCACATGTTGAGGAAGCGCGTGTCCACCACGGACGCATCGACGGCGAATTCGCCGTTGTGCTGCGGATCGCCCGCGAGCTGCGTGTAGTGGTGCATGTCGAGGATGACGTACACACCCTTGGCCAGCAGCGCATCGATGGCGCCGTCCACGCGCTGCGCGAACTGCTCGTCGATCTTCGCGTCCGCCGTCGGCGCCGCATGGTTGCTCCATCGCACCGGCAACCGCACGGTCGCGAAGTTCGCCGCCGCGCGGTCGATGAACTGCGGCTCCAGCTTCACGCCCCAGTCGCCTTCCTTGGGCGCATCGAGCATGTTGCCGAGGTTCACGCCCCGACCCAGTGCATGCGCGATCGCGCAGGTTTCGGCGGTGACGGCGGCGCAGTTCTGCTTCACCTGCGGCGCCGCGGCGAAGGCGCTGCCCGCAGCGGAGCAAACGAGGAGGGCGAGGGCGAAAAGTCGTTGTTTCATGGCCCGGGAATTGTCGCGTCACGTGTTGCGCGAAAGCACGGCATCGAGGCAGGTCGGGCCCTCGTCCTACAGGCATGACTGGAGCCGTGTAGGCCCATGCTGACGAGGGCGTCGGACACTGGACAAACATGCCGCGTACATCCTGTAGCGGTGGCTCTGGTGTTCGGCACCGCACATAACTCATGCGGGCTTGAACCCTACTATCCGACACAGCAACAACGCGAACGAAGCGACGCATTCCCATGAATTCCCATCCGCATCTTCCAGACAGCGATCCCGCGCATTTCCTGCGGATCGCGGGGCAGGGCGCGAGCCTGTCCACCCACGCCGACCTCTGGCGCTGGCTGCAGGGCGACGTGCAACACCTCCTGGCGCACGAGATCATGCTGATCGGCTGGGGCGACTTCCGCTCCGGCAACCTCAATTTCGACATCGTCTCCAGCCTGCCGGGCGTGCGCACGCAGAACTGCACGACGGCGATGGTCGCGCCCGTGCTGAGCTACCTGCGCGATTGCTGGGTGGCCGCGCAGCGCACCGCGTTCGTGCTCGACGTCGCGTCCTTCGACGAACTCGCGCAGCGCCACGGCTCGGTGATCACGGGCATGCATTCCGCCGTGGTCCACGGCATCGGCGACGGCAAGCGCACGGCCGAACGCATCTTCGCCGCGTTCAGCGTGCAGCAGCCGCCCGCCGCCAACGCGATCGGCGCGCTGCGCCTGCTCACCCCGTACATCGACACCGCGCTGCGCCAGATGGCGCCGGCGCCCCAGCGGCAAGCCGCGTGCACGAACGACAGCGTGAGCCGCCAGGTCGTCAAGCTGCTGCAGCTCTCCGAGCGCGAGCGCCAGATCATGACCTGGGTCGCCATGGGCAAGACCAACCCCGAGATCGGCTGCATCCTGTCGATCAGCGAGTTCACGGTGAAAAACCACATGAAGAGCATCTTCGGCAAGCTCGACGTCTCCAACCGGGCGCAGGCCGTCGCCAAGCTCACGCGGGTGGACGCATATGCATGAAGCCGACCGCATCCTCCCGAGGCACGCGTTGAGGGCCGTCCCGCAGATCCCGGCGCTGGGCCAGAACCAGTTCCTGGCAGCGCTGGAGGCGGTGCTCGAGCCGCTGGTCACGGTTCTGTCGCTCTGGTTCCTCGTCTGGCAGATCGAGGGCTCGATCTCCCCGATGTGGCTCACGGTGTCCATCCTGGCCTTCGCGCTGGCGTTCCCGGGCCGGTCCCTGCTCAAGCAGCGCGCCGACCGCGTGTTCATCAGCATCCTGCTCGGCTGGCTGTGGACGGCCGGCCTGCTGCTGGCCATGGGCTACGTCACCGGCCACATCAACGACTTCTCCACCGAGATCATCCTCAACTGGCTGTGGTTCGCGCCGGTGAGCCAGCTCGTGGTGCACTGGGGCCTGCGCAAGGCCGCCCCGCACCTCGTGCGCATGCAGGGCCCGGCGCTGCGCGCCGTGGTCGTGGGCTTGAATGAACAAGGCGGCGTGCTGGCCGACCGGCTCAAGGGCGCGGGCGACACGGGCATCGAGCTCATGGGCTTCTTCGACGACCGCACGCCCGACCGCCTGCATGGCTCCGAGCGCCACCGCCTGCTCGGCCGCGTGTCCGACCTCGCGGGCTACGTGAAGGCGCACCGCATCCACCTGATCTACCTGTCGCTGCCCATGGCGTCGCAGCCGCGCATCAAGGAACTGCTCGACCAGCTGAAGGACACGACGGCGTCCGTCTACTTCGTGCCCGACATGTTCGTGACCGACCTGATCCAGGGCCGCACCGACTCCGTGGTGGGCCTGCCCGTCATCTCCGTGTGCGAGACGCCGTTCCGCGGCCCCGCCGGCGTGCTCAAGCGCGCCAGCGACATCGTGCTCGGCTCGATCATCCTCGTGCTGATCTCGCCCATCCTGCTCGCCGTGGCTGTAGCCGTGAAGCTGAGCTCCCCCGGCCCCGTGATCTTCCGCCAGCGCCGCTACGGCCTCGACGGCGAGGAGATCGTGGTCTACAAATTCCGCTCCATGACCGTCACCGAGGACGGCGGCACCATCGTGCAGGCGCGCAAGGGCGACGCCCGCGTGACGCGCGTCGGCGCGATCCTGCGCAAGACCTCGCTGGACGAGCTGCCGCAGTTCGTGAACGTGCTGCAGGGCCGCATGAGCATCGTGGGCCCGCGCCCGCACGCCGTGGCCCACAACGAGCAGTACCGCCAGCTCATCAAGAGCTACATGGTGCGCCACAAGGTGCGCCCCGGCGTGACGGGCTGGGCCCAGGTGAACGGGTTCCGGGGCGAGACGGATTCGCTGGAAAAGATGGAAGGGCGCGTGCGCTGCGACCTGGACTACCTGCGCAACTGGTCGCTGCGGCTGGACCTGTACATCATCTTCAAGACCGTGAAGCTGGTGTTCAAGGACAGCGGGGCGTACTGAGCGGACGTGGAAATTGCGCCATGGATGAGCAGCAAACGACCACGGGCCGCCCTATAGTGCCATCGGGCCATTGCATCCCGCAGGGGCTCTCGCGCACTATCGCCAACAAAACCCATCAGAGGACATCTTGAAGAACTTGAACCAACTTTCGCTGATCGCATTGGCCACCGCGTGCGCCTTCCCGGCCCTCGCGCAGGATGCGGCGCCCGCCCCCAAGGTGATCACCTTCCGCGCCGGAGTGGGCGTGGAGCATGACACCAACGTGCTGCGCCAGAGCACGGGCGAGATCTCGGACAACATCGGCACGGTCTCCGTCGGCGCCCACGCGGACAAGACCATCGGCCTGCAGCGCCTGCGCGGCGACATCGAGGCGACGACCTACCGCTACCAGGACCAGACGAATCTCAATTACTCGACCATCAACTACTCGGCGGCCTGGGACTGGAGCCTGACGCCCCACTTCCACGGCGTGCTGTCGGCCGACCGCCGCCAGGCGCGCGAAGTGTCGACGGACCCGATCACCTTCGGCAACCGCATCGGCCGCCGCACGGAGAAGGCCGAAGTGCTGGAAGGCACCTACGACGTCGGCGCGCGCCTGCGTGCGCTGGCCGGCGTGACGCACACCAGCAGCGAGAGCACCGAGCCGCGCAGCTGGGACGCGAGCCCGAGCGTGCGCAGCGTCCGCCTGGGCGTGGGCTACGAGACGCCCAAGGGATCCCTCCTGACGCTGCGCGCACGCCGCGGCGACGGCGACTACAAGGACCCGACCCCCGGCGCCGCCGCGGGCAGCTTCAAGGAAAACGAGGTCGAACTCGCGGTCAAGTGGCCGGTGACGGCCAAGACGACCGTCGAGGGGCGCATCGCCCACCTGCAGCGCGAGCACGACATCGCCCCGCAGCTGGACTTCAGCGGCATGGTCGGCGGCGCCAGCGTGAGCTGGGAAGTCACCGCCAAGACGCGCTTCATCGCGGGCTACCAGCACGACCTGGTCGCGACGGGCCTGCTGACCGGCGGGCACGTGGAGACGGACCGCATCTTCTTCACGCCGGTGTGGCAGTTCGACCCGAAGTTCGCCGCCACCTTCCGCTATGACCGCTCCGAGCGCCGCTGGCGCGACGTGCCGGTCGCGAGCCCCGACCAGGGCCGCAGCGAGAAGGTCGAGTACGCGCAGATCGGCCTCGACTGGACCCCGCGCCAGGCCATCACCGTTTCCACCACGCTGCGCAGCGAGAAGCTCAATTCGAGCCTGCCGGGCGCCAGCTACAAAGCCACCGTTTTCGGAGTCGCCGCCAAGGCGACGTTCTGAGGACCATCGATTCGTTCTTCACGGAGATATCCACCATGTCCAAGCTGCTCCAAACCATCCTCGCCGTCGCGCTTGCCGCCTCCGCGGCCGTGGCCGGTGCGCAAAACGCACCCAAGGCCCTCGCCAGCAACGACTACAAGCTGGGCGCGGGCGACACCATCAAGATCCAGGTCTACCAGAACCCGGACCTGTCGATGGAAGCGCGCGTGTCGGAGAGCGGCAGCATCAGCTACCCGCTGGTGGGCAGCGTGAGCGTGGGCGGCCTGACGATTTCCGATGCGGAAAAGAAGATCGCCGCCGCGCTCAAGCAGAAGGACATCCTGAAGCAGCCGCAGGTGAACATCAACGTCGCGCAGGTGCGCGGCAACCAGGTGTCGGTGGTGGGCCAGGTCAACCGGCCCGGCCGCATCCCGCTGGAAACCTTCAACATGCGCGTCTCCGAGGTGATCGCCGCGGCCGGCGGCATCTCGCCGACCGGCGACGAGACGGTGGTCGTCTCGGGCATGCGCAACGGCCAGCCCTTCCGCAAGGAAGTGGACCTGGGCGCGATGAACGCCGGCCAGCAGGTCGACGACGTCATCATCATGTCGGGCGACACGATCAGCGTGAACAAGGCGCCCACCTATTACGTGTACGGCGAGGCGCAGAAGCCCGGCGCCTACAAGGTCGAGCGCGGCATGACCGTCATGCAGGCGCTCGCGGCCAGCGGCGGCCCCACGCCGCGCGGCACCACCAACCGCCTGAAGCTCACCCGCACCGGCCCGAACGGCCAGCAGGTGGAAATGCAGCCCCGCATGAACGACGTCGTGCAACCCGGCGACGTGCTCTTCGTGCGCGAAAGCCTCTTTTAAAGGAATGATGCAATGAGCTTGCACCAGTTGTTTTCCATCCTGCGCGCGCGCCGCGCGGCAGCGGGCCTGATCCTGCTGGTCACGCTCGCGCTCGCCCTCGCCTGGGTGCTCGTGCGCCAGCCCACCTACACCGCGCGCTCGCCGGTGCTCGTCGACGTCCGCATGGACCCGGTCGGCGGCACGGCGCTGCAAGGCATGGTGGCGCCCAGCTACATGGCCACGCAGATCGACATCGTGAAGAGCGACCGCGTCGCCGAGCGCGTGCTGCAGTCGCTGCCCAAGAACGTCGAGCCGATCAGCCGCTGGCAGGAAGAGGCGCAGTCCAAGCGCGCCCCGCAAGCCTGGCTCGCGCACAAGCTGCAGACCTACCTCGACGTGAAGCCCGCGCGCGAGAGCAACATCATCAACATCGCCTACACCGGCCGCACGCCGCAAGAAGCCGCGATGCTCGCCAACGCCTTCGCGCAGGCCTACCTGGACGTGAGCCTGGAAGTCAAGACCAATCCCGCCAAGCGCTATGCCGACTGGTTCGACGACCAGGTGAAGGCTTCCCGCGAGCGCCTGGGCGCCGCGCAGGACAAGCTCGCCGCGTTCCAGCAGGAAGCCGGCATCGTCTCCAGCGACCCCAACAGCGATTTCGAAACCGCCAAGCTCACCTCGCTCACCCAGCAGCTCGCCGGCCTGCAGACCCGCGGCCTGCAGGGCACGGGCGGCGCCGAGACGAGCGGCGTGGTCGGCAACCTGCGCGGTGAAGTCGCGCGCGCCGAAGCCAAGGTCGCCGAAGCCGGCGAGACCATGGGCGCCAACCACCCGACGATGCAGAAGCTGCGCGCCGAACTCGCGTCCCTGCGCTCGCGTTTCTCCGCCGAGAGCGCGCATGCCGGCGGCGTCGCGTCCAACTCCGCCGCTTCGCTCAAGGCCCGCGAGCGCGAGCTCGAGAAGGCGATCAACGAGCAGAAGAACAAGGTGCTGGGCCTGCAGAAGCAGCGCGGCCAGCTCGCCGTGTACCAGCGCGAAGTCGACTCCGCGCAGAAAGCCTACGAGGCCGTCGCCGCCAGCGCCGCGCAATCGCGCCTGCAGGCCGGCGCCAACCAGACCAACGTGGTGCGCATCTCCTCGGCCACCGAGCCGACGGAGAAGACCGGTCTGTCCGGCGCGCAGACCATGGCCATCGCGGCCCTGGGCGGCATGCTGCTGGCCCTGGCCGGCGCGCTGCTGCTCGAACTCGCGAACCGCCGCGTGCGCAGCGTGCAGGACCTCGAACTCGTCACCCGCCTACCCATCCTGGCCACCATCCCGGCTGCCGGCAGCAGCGCGCTCGCGACGCTGCGCCTGGCCAACGGGCCGCGCCGACTCGCACTCGCAAGGAGCCCCGCATGAACAGTCAGGTCTTTCCCCTGCCCACCACCAGCCGGCTCGACCTGGACATCAGCGGCCCCACGGGCGATGGCCGCAAGCCCATCGGCGAAATGCTCGTCGATTCCGGCCGGCTCGAGCCCGCGGACGTGCAGCGCATCCTCGACTTCCAGGTGAAGGCGGGCTTGCCTTTCGGCGAGGCCGGCATCGCGATGGGCCTGCTCGACCGCGACGACGTCAACGAAGTGCTCGCGATCCAGTTCGGCCAGCCCGCCGTCGGCGGCGACTCGACGCTGTCCGCCGAACTCGTGGCGGCGCGCGAACCCAACAGCCCCGCCGTGGAGAACCTGCGCGCGCTGCGTAGCCAGCTCATGCTGCGCTGGTTCGAGAACGATGCTCGCCAGGCCGCGCTTGCAGTGGTGAGCCCCGGCTCCGGCGAAGGCCGCAGCTGGATGATCGCGAATCTCGCCGTGCTGTTCTCGCAACTCGGCAAGCGCACGCTGCTGATCGACGCGGACCTGCGCCATCCGCGCCAGCACCAGATTTTCGGCCTGCCTGGCCGCATCGGCCTGTCGGCCGTGCTCGCCGGCCGCGCCGGGTGGGAAGCCGTCGCCGAAGTGAAGGCCTTGCCGGACCTGTGGGTGCTGCCCGCGGGCGCGGTGCCGCCCAACCCGCAGGAACTGCTGGCACGCCCCGGCTTCAACAAGCTGCTGGCCGCGATGCGCTCCAGCTATGAAGTGATCCTGATCGACACGCCGCCCGCGGAAACCTCGGCGGACGCGAGCACGATCGCTGCCAAGGCCGGCGCCGCGCTGGTGCTCGCGTGCCAGGATGCGTCGTCCATGGGACGCGTGGCGACGCTCGCCGATGAATTGCGCCAGTTCGGCGTGACGGTGGTGGGCGCGGTGCTGAACGGCGCCTCGGCGCGATGATGGGGGAGGCCCTGTCTCCCGAGTGGCGCACGCGCTGGCACCACCTGGTGAAGGCGCTGACGCGGGTGCAGTCCGAGCGGGGCGAGAAGCAACTGCTCGATTCGCTCGCGCATCCGCTGGAGCCGGTGGTGGTGGGCTTCGTCAATGCGCACGCGATGAATTCCGCGGCGGTGTCGCAGACCTTCTATAACGCGCTGTCCTCCGCCGACATCCTGCTGCGCGACGGCATCGGCCTGAAGATCCTCCTGCGCCTCTTGAACCAGCCGCCGGGACTGAACCTGAACGGCACGGACCTCATCCCGAAGATCCTCGCGCGCTACCCGGGGCGAAAGATCGCCCTGTTCGGCACGCAGGACCCGTACCTCTCCACCGCGCGCGAAGTGATCGAAACGCGCATCGCCCCCGCGAGCCATTGCGTGACCGCGCACGGCTTCCTGGAGCCGACGGAGTATTTGAAGCTGGCCGCGCAGCACAAGCCCGCGCTGATCGTGCTGGGCATGGGCATGCCCAAGCAGGAAGATGTGGCGGTGATGCTGCGCGCGGCGCTGGGGTACCCGTGCGTCATCGTATGCGGCGGCGCCATCCTCGATTTTTTGGGCAACAAGACGACGCGCGCGCCAGCCTGGATGCGCAAGACGGGGATGGAGTGGGCGTATCGCCTCGCGCTGGAGCCCAAGCGGTTGTTCCGCCGCTATGTGATGGGCAACCCGCTGTTCCTCTCGCGCGCCGTGCGGCTGGCCACGCGCACGCCGCGGCCGGGCGAAAGCGCCAAGGCCTGACACAGCCACGAACCTAGAATCCGTCCATGAACATCCTCCTCACGGGCGGCGCCGGCTACATCGGCAGCCACACCTGCGTGGCGCTGGCGCACGCCGGGTACACGCCCGTCATCCTCGACAACTTCTCCAACAGCCACCCGGGCGTGCTGGAGCGGCTGCACAGGATCATCGGCAAGCCGGTGGCGTGCGAGGAGGGCGACGTGCTCGACACGAAGCTCGTGGAAGCGGTGATGCGCAAGCACCAGATCGCGGGCGTGGTGCACTTCGCCGGCGACAAGGCCGTGGGCGAGAGCGTCGCCAAGCCGCTCAAGTACTTCCGCAACAACATCGGCGGCGCGATGAGCCTGGTGGAGGCGATGCAGGCCACGGGCTGCCACACCCTCGTCTTCTCGAGCAGCGCGACGGTCTATGGCGATCCGGCCAGCGTGCCGATCCGAGAGGATTTTCCGCGCGGGCACACCAACCCCTACGGCCACACCAAGCTCGTGATCGAAGACATGCTCACCGCCATCGCGGCGGCCGAGCCGGCGTGGCGCGTGGCGATCCTGCGGTACTTCAACCCGGTGGGCGCGCACGAGAGCGGGCTGATCGGCGAGGACCCGTCGGGCGTGCCGAACAACCTCATGCCCTTCGTCTCGCAAGTGGCGCTGGGCAAGCGCGCCCACCTGCAGGTGTTCGGCGACGACTACCCGACGCCCGACGGCACGGGCGTGCGCGACTACATCCATGTGATCGACCTGGCCGAAGGGCACGTGGCGGCGCTCAAGGCCTTGATGGAGACGGGCAAGAGCCTGGCGGTGAACCTCGGCACGGGGCGCGGGCACAGCGTGCTGGAGCTGGTGCGGGCGTTCGAGGCTGCGAGCGGCCGGCCGGTGCCCTACCAGATTGCGCCGCGGCGCGCGGGGGATGTGGCGCAGTGCTATGCGGACCCTGCGCTGGCGCAATCGCTGCTCGGATGGCGTGCGAGCCGGACGCTGGAGCAGATGTGCGCGGATTCGTGGCGGTGGCAGAGCGGGAATCCGGACGGGTATCGGTGAGGGGCTGAGGCTGTCGACGGGTGGCGGGCGCGAGGCTATAGTCTTGTAGCGAACCCGCCCCGGAGCGATCCTGGCGGCGGGTGCACGCCAGATTGCGAAGGGGAGGTCCATGAAGGTTCCGGCATCGATCAGCGGTGTTATCACGCAGTGTTATCCCGCGGCGCCAGAATTGCCACTTATGCGGCAGAACAGGTCAGGAATTTGGCGAGGTGTTATCCCGCACCGGCCTGACTTTTCTCAATCCTTGGGCGTACTTGCCGCGCATTCGCGCCACCTGCTATCTCGCAGCTGCGGGATATCGGGTTTTGGTGTGCGGTAGAAATTACGTTAGACCTCATGTCGAACGATCCGATTTCCCTGGTCGTCGATGAACCCCTTCGGGTGTCGTCGGACGTTTTGGAAGCGCTCGCCGCTTTCCGCGAATCACCCAAGCTCGAGTTGCTCCCGGGCGTCGACACGCGAGCTGAGAAGAAGCGTCTGGTTCCGCTCCTCGACCAGCTCGCTGACCGTTTGTTGGCGGGAATCGCACAGAATCCGTCGAAGCTCTGGGTGCTGAAGCAGTTTCAGGTTGCACTTATTCAGTTGCAGAACGAGGACACCGAGGCAAGGGAGCACTTCGGCATGGACTTAGAGCACATCATGGACATACTCGGCATCGAGAGCTCCGACGGACTGCTCGCATACTATCTCGGTGGCCTATGAGGTCTAACAAGTCGTTCGACGCGGATACGCTGCGGCAAGGCGCGGCAAGCCGTGTGGGCGAGCATACGTCTCGCGGCGCCTTGCCGCAGCGTGCCGGTCAACTCCGACGTTAAAGCGCATGCGTATTCGCCTATTACCTCTCGCCCTTTCGCTTGTTTGCAGCGGAACGCTTGGCGCCGAGGCTGTAGCGGATCCGAAAACGGCGCGGCGAGCCGATAGGCCGCCGTTTGAATCACTGGAGGATAGCGGGTGCGGCGGCGAAGGAAATGCAGCCGACGTAGCTTGTCTCGCACAATACCTTGGCTGGCTGGATTCGCAGATGAATGTCGCCTACTTGCGCGCGCTGAAGGCCCTTCCCGAACAGGACCAAATGGACAAGCGCAAGGAGCGAGAGCAACTCAGAAAGTCCCAACGTGCGTGGTTGGTCTACGAGCGGGAGAACTGCGCGCTGGTTGGCGGCCGAGAAGGCGGAAGCAACCTCTGGGTCACTCATTTTGCGGCGATGTGTAATGAACGCGAGCTGAAGGAGCGCATCAAGTTCTTGAAGGCGTTCACGGAATGAAAGAGCGCCTTAACATGTCAATCGACACGGACCCACAACAGCAGGAGGCGGCTCCGCCGCGCGTGTTGGTGGTCCGGTCATCTTCACGTTAGGCCTCATGTCAGTAGCCGTTTCACTGCCGTACTCCGAAGGCATCGTCCGAGCCGCGGCCATCGCGAGTTGGAGACGTGCGTTCGGACTTCGATTCGTTGTTGCATTGTGCTTCGTGGCGGCCACCCTCTGCTACTTGGTCGCACGTGGAGATCGCTCTTGGTTTGTGGGTGTGTTGGCCGCTACTGTGGCTCTGGGTGGAATTTTCCCTGCCGTTCATTTCGTCCTCTCATTGCGTAGCTCCCTGCGCAAGCTGACTGCAATGCGGAATCCTGAGGCGAGCTTTCGTGCGGACGCGGACAGCTTCAGCATCGCGTCGGAGCTTGGCTCCGCAACCTTGCCTTGGACCGCAGTTCAGCAGCTTTGGCGCTACCAGGACTTCTGGATCATCGTCTTGGCGCGGACCAGCCAAATCACATTACCGCTGGCTCGGATGACGCAGGAGGATCAGGCTTTCGTCGTTTCACGAGTTGCAGCCAACGGCGGAAAGGTCGGCACTTGAACGTTTACATCAGTGCGCTGAGGCCTAACATGTCGTTCGAAACGGACACGCACCGGCAGTGCGCCGCAAGGCGTGCGGAAGAGCCTACGCCGTGCGGCGCACTGCCGGTGCGCGCCGGTCAACTCCGACGTTATACGGCAGCATGAGTTTCGAGGAGCTCCAAGAGTTCTGGCAAATTGCCGTTGACCGCCTAGACGCGTTTGGTGGCGATCTGGCCAAACTATCCCAGCCGCTTCAAACTGTGCTGATTGTTGAAGCCGCGCAAGGCATCATCGACAATGGAGGCCTCGAGTACTTCTTCGAGGCGGACTTTCCGGGAAACCCTCCCTACTCGGTATTCGCAGAGGCGTTCGAGAGAGTTGGAGCAGTTGCTGCCGCCGCCGGCATAGAGGCTGCTGCACGAATGTTCCCGTTCGAGGAGCCGCAATTGCACGAGGCGAAGCGGCAAGCGTGGATTGAGAGCGTGAAGAGCGACCGATCGCACGAGTTTGTAGTCCTGAGTTGGAAGCTATGTGGCGATGAATCGGTCTTCATCAAGCTTGCGGAATACGTGGAGAGGAACCGAAGTGCCTTTGCCGCATAACAAGCAAGTCGACACGGACGCCTTGCGGCGTCCGCCGGCTGCGCCGGCTCCTCCCGCAAGTCGCCGGTCACACGCACGTTAGGCAGCAAAACCATGATCACAGATATTGAATGCCGCTCCGAAATAGGTCCGGAGCTGGATCGCGCCAAGCTGAATCCGTACTGGGCGGAGTACTTTGCATTTGTTCAGGACGCCCGCAGCTTGCATGCCCTGGCGGAATCGGCCCTTCAAGGGGCCATCGACGCCGCGCGTGGCCAGCCGCGCCCGTACATCGACTCACAGCAGGTCATTTCAGAGATCCTTACGAGGTTCGGCTCGCAGCACAACTTTCACCGCCAGTTCAACGAGGCCTTTGCCGCCGCGAAGCCCTCCCAAGTACTGGGCATGCATCTTTATGAGTTAGTGGCGCGGGATTCGGATTGGTGGGTGTACTTTCCGACGCAGCACGTGGGGCATGCCTTCCCACACGCGACGTACTTCATGCCGAAGGAAGATGCACGTTTTCAACGTTTACTCCGCCGTCATGCTGCCTAACAGGTCGTTCGACACGGACGACCGGCCGCGGGCCTTCGCTTCGCGCTCGTCCTTTCTGCCCGTCGCCGGTCAACTCCGACGTTAGAGCTCAGCGTGTTCGTGCGGTTCGTCATTCACAAGAACGATGAGGACTCCGGCAGGCGCCAAGGTCTTTTCCACGCGATGACGGCTTTGGAAAACGCAGGTGTCCTTGATCCCCACGAGCAAGACCGATACGAAGAGATCTACGAGTGGTTCCGAAAGCACCTGCGGAAGCCGCGGAGTTTCACGCGCTCTTCTAAGCCGCATGCAAAGAACGTTGCGCTGAGCTGGTTTCGAGACAGCGCGACAGAGCACATTGCGAAAATGAGAGAGATTGTTGGCATCCTTCAAGCACACGACATTGCCGTGGAAGTGCTTCACACGTCGCGGCCTGGGTACGTTGTGTATGAGGATAAATTCCAGGTCGCGGCCGAACCATTTAACGAGACTGCTACGTGATCCGCTCTAACATGCCCATCAACGCGGACGTCCGCAATCGTCCGCTCCCTTCGGTCGCACCTTGCTGCGGTCGCCGGTTACGTCTACGTTATGCCTCACAGAATGGCGTCTGACTCCCGAACCATCTCAAATGGCACCGCTGTAATGCTTACGGTGTGGCTTGAGCCATGGGCGGAGGAAGTACATATCCCGCCGGGAAAGTCGGCAACGTTTTGGGCTGTAAGCGAGGTCGAAGGCGGGCTTGAACTGGAGAACGGAACGCCGCTGACTGTGTTTGCTTGGCCGGGCTCCAGCCTCACGATCGAGATTGACGGTCGGGAGATTTGGAAGTCCTACGCTCCAGCTCCGCCCTTGACTTCCGAGACGACCACGAGAGGATTTTTCGAGATCCTTGGATTGCGTTCCAAAGCTGAGGGAGAACAGAGCAAGTGAGCGAGATGCATAACAGGTTAGTCAACGCGGACACGCACGCGCTTCCGTGCGCTTCGCGCCCGCGCTTCATGCGAGCCGGTTACTGCCAACGTTATACCGCGCGATGAAGCCCGCACCTTCTTCACCTAGCGAGTTTCTATCGGAGCTGAACGCGATCTTTCCGGCGTTCGCGCCGCAGACGGAGCCCGAAGAGGAGGCCGAGCTCACGTATCACGCTATCTTTCTCTTCCATTTCAACCCTTTCTTCGGCGAGAACTTTGAGAAGTTCACACCGGAGCAGCTCAAAGCTTTTGCACGCCTGCTCGCCCGCTCATCCGTCGTTCCGGGAAGTCTTGAGAACGCGGTGGATACTTGCTTCTTGGAGCACACCCGTCAGATGAAGGTGAGCCGAGAGCTAGCGAAGTACTGGAGGGAAGCGCAGAGGGAGTTGGAGCAGTGAGGCAGGCGCCGCATAACAGGTCGTTCGACACAGACACGCACCGGCAGTGCGCCGCAAGGTGTGTGGACAAGCCTACGCCGTGCGGCGCACTGCCGGTGCGTGCCGGTCAACTCCGACGTTAGACAGCACTATGAGCGACTTTGCCTTCCGCGACGTTCTCGCAAACTCGATCCGGTATTGGGAGACGCGGCGCGTGCTCTACAACTTGGTGCTCGCGCTCATCGTCGGTGCTTTCTTCATCGCCGGTCTACCCGCATCTAAGTCGGTCCTGTCCTTCGGTCTGGCGCAAGGCCTCTTCCTACTCGCTGTTCTGGCGAACGTGGCGTACTGTGCGGCTTACCCGGTGGACGTGTTCGCTCAGCTCTCCGCGCTGCGTAGTACGTGGCTCAGAGTTCGCTGGGTTTTGTTCATCGTTGGCCTGGTCTTCGCGGCCATCATCACGCGGTTCTTCGCCGAAGGCATGTTCCATGGCGGCGCTGTCTAACATCTCATTCGACACGGACGCCACGGCAGCTGCGCACGCTGCGCGTGCTCGCCTCCGCGTCGCCGGTCAATTCGGACGTTAGGCAGCGGAAATGACATTGGGACGCTTCTGCATCGTAATCGCGCTTTTTCCTGTGGTTGTGGGCTCGGCCGCCATAGGGCTCAGTTCCTTGCTTGGGTGCACTGGTGGGCTTGGCTCAGCCCCCGTCGTGTGTGCGCATGCGAGCACCACGATTGGCGCCGCCCTTGCCGGGTTAAGTTCACTCGTCCTGGGCGTGGTGCTGAGCGTTCCAGCCGCACTCGTCATAGCGCTTGTAGGAAAGCTGCTTGGCTTCGGAAAAACAGATGACGTCAATGACGCTGCCTAACTTGTCACCCGACTCGGACGCTTCGCTAACTTCTGCGCAGCGTCTGTCAGTCTTGCGTTAGGCAGCAGATGGCAAAGTCTCCGAAGGTCCAAGAAGTCCGATTTCTGCTCACGGATCTCTGCAAACAACTTGGCTTCTGTCTCGCGAGTCGAAACGAGCCACTGTTCGTAGCGCTTGCGGTCGGGGAGGCTGGGACATTTGCGGAGGCTGTAATTCGCGCAGAAGGCTTGGAGCCCTCGGATAACGACGCCGCGCATGTACAAGTTCGCGCATTTGTTGCCCAACGATTTCAGCATTGGAAAGGCACGCCCGATGCCTAACTTGTCCGTCGACATGGACGCCCACCGGCGTCTGCTCACGCTGGTCGCACTTAGTGTGCGCCAGTCACGCTCACGTTAGACCGCACGATGCCTCTCTTTTGCGCACGCTTACTCGTTGTCGTATTGGTCGAGGGACGCAAGCCACGCAAGCGCAACACGTGCGACTACCCCTTTGTGATCGTCAAGGCCCGTGACAACTCGAGTGCATTCAAGCGCGCGTTGAAGCTCGGGCAGGCACAGGAGCATCGTTATCAGAATGACAAAGGTCAGTGGGTTCGGTGGGCATTTGTGCGAGTCGAACACATTTGGAGGCTCGAAGAACCGATTGAGGGGAAAGAGGTTGGCTCTATGATGGACGTCCTGGAGTCAGACGCTCCTTTGTCATTTGAGTCCAGCTTCAACCCCGGATCCTCGGAGCCCACGTACTCGTGACAATGCGGTCTAACAAGGCAGTCGAGACGGACACCCAAGTGGTGCCGCACGCTGCGCGCGCTCTTTGCCTTGGGCGCCGCTCACTTCTACGTTAGCCTTCACAGGAACGCCATGGCCGATCAATCTCACCTCGACATGAAGTACTTCATCGACCGGAGTATCTACAACTGTCCGTTCTGCAACCGCCGCCACGTCGCCTACTCCAATCTCGGTCGAAGCACGTTCAGCTGGTCCAACGAGAAGAGGTGCGATATTTGGCGGGTGAAGTGCGACAGCTGTGAGAAGGTTTCAATGCATCTCACTTTTCAGTCACTCCAGCAGGAAGGCTGGAGTAATCCGAGATTTCGAGAGAACGTCGACCTCGATCAAGCATTTTTCTACTCAGTTCCTACGTCCTTCTTCGTGGTAGATGCCCGTATTCCTCGCACGATCCGTGAGCTGATAACCGAAGCAGAAGGATGTGCCAAGATGAACTACCTAACGGGCGCATCGGCGTGCACGCGGAAGGCAATTTACGAGCTCCTCGCCCTGCAAGAGACTACAGGTCCGAACTACGACGACAAGATCAAAGATCTAGCAGGCAAGCAGCCTTCGGTGGATCTAGAGCTGTTCGAGATCCTCGGACATATCAAGGACATGACCAGTGACCACGTGCATGAGCAAAGTTGGGTGGCATGGGATAGCAAGCACCTGCAACTGTTCTTGGGTGCGTTCAAGGCGGTGCTGCACGAGATTTATGTAGTGCCAGACGAAAAGAGGAGCAGGGCGGATTCGGTCCGAGCATTGAAGGCGCAACTCGGAAAAGCTAAGTCTATCGGTAAGCTAGTTGAGGCGCCGCAGACGGAGGGCGAAGGTGGCGATGGAGCGCAAAAGTGATGGCTAACTGGTCGTTCGACGCGGCCGCCCAGCGGCGGGCCTTCGCTGCGCTGCGGCCCTACCCGCCGGTCGCCGGCCAACTCCGACGTTAGACCTCATGTCAGTGCCGCTGTATCTACAAGTCCCGCCGGGGGGAGCGTTGTCATCGCTCGACAACGTACCCTCGCGGGTAGTCGTGATCGCTGATGCACCTTGTTCTCCGTTTTGGCAGGCCGAAGTGAGCGCATGGCTTCTTGGTATTGGCTGTCTTTACATGATGGCGTGGGGAGAAGGTTGCAGTTCTTGGGACGACTCGGTCGACGAGGCGAATCTTGAGCAATTCGAGTACAGAGATATCCCTGAGGATCGATTTGTGATGACTACTTGGCATGACGGAGAATCCCTCAGCGAGGTGTTTTGGTGCTCGAAGCACAATGCAGACCATCCAACTGTCGAACTGGTTCGACCCGTTCTGCTCCACATATCAAACGACGGGCGTCAGAAGGAAATGTTGGACGCATATGCTGAGGCCTAGCAAATCGATCGACACGGGAGGTGCGGTGAGGTCTAACAAGTCAATCGACACGGACTTCCCATCAGCCGGCTTCGCCGGTCTACTGTCCGCCGCTCATTTCCGACGTTAGATGTTATGGAAGTCCGCCACATTGTCGAAGCACTATGCGGGCTGATAGCCCTCTATGTCGGAGTTCAATTCATTCGCGCGCGCGGCGTGTCCGTAGTGAGTGAAGGAGGCACGAAGCCCATCACTCGACTGAAAGGTACTGAGGCAGTCGCTTTGGGGTGCGTTGTGATTGCAGTGGGAGTCGGGTTGCTAGCCGCTGCAGCCGGTTTTGCAAATTTATGGTGAAAGCTCATGTTCAACGACACCTTAGGGCGCATGACATCTCACAGGTCCGTGAACACGGACGCCGCCGGCGTCAGCCCCTACGGTCGCACCTTACCGCGGCTGCCGGTTACGTCTACGTTAGGCGTCACTTCTCATGGAGCTGCGATTCAGCTGGAATGTTGCGGTCACGAATGAACCCTTATGCCGAGAACCGAAGACGTACTCACCATTTTCCTCGCATCCCCGTCCGACGTGTCGGACGAGCGCTCGCGGTTTGCCGAAGTCATTGCTGACTGGAACAGAGCATGGAGCCGGGAGCTTGGCCTACGCCTTGAGCTGGTGCGCTGGGAAGATGACGCCTTTCCCGGCATCGGAGTTGACGCACAAGACGTGATCAACCGCCAGCTTCCCGCCGATTACGACTTGTTCGTCGGAGTCATGTGGTCCCGTTTCGGCACCCCCACTGGTCGGGCTGGCTCAGGCACAAAGGAGGAGTTTGACCGCGCGCTGGCCCGTTACCGTGAGGCGCCGGATTCACTAGACATTCTCTTTTACTTCAAGGATGCGCCCATCTCTCCGAGCAAGCTCGATCCGCACCAGCTCGCTAAGGTGTTGGAGTTCAAGGCCTCTCTGCAGGATACGGGTCTACTGTCATGGGACTTCTCGGACTTGGACCAGTTCAAAAACTTGGTCGAGCTTCACCTGACGAGGCATGTCCAAGCCTGGCGTAAACGGCGAGACCAGGGAACAGACGTGCTGGGACCGTCTACGACTACATCAATCCCGGTCATTCCCGATGCACCAGCGCGCGAATCGGAATCCGAGCATGTCGAAGAGGTTGCGAACGACGAGGAAGACGCCGGATACATTGACTTGCTTGAGGTTTTCACCGAGCGATCGGCGGAAATGGCAGAGATCGCCCTTCGACTCGGGGCTGCGCAAGCGGAACTTACCGAGCACACCACGAAAGGAACCCAGGAACTCGACGAGCTGAGAATCGCTGGAAAGCAGGTGCCGCCGGCCGTGATGAGGCGATCCATCGGTCGGATAGCCGATGAGATGCTTCGCTTCACTACACGGGTCGAGGCGGAGATTCCGCTGTTTCGTACTGCTGCGGACCGGAGCATGTCAGCACTTGTGAAGGTAGCGACGTTAGCGGCGGAACTGGCCCCAGACCAAGTCGCGGAAACCAAAGCGGCCGCATCGACTTTGCTCGCGACGCTGGCAGGAGCGCGCGGATCTATCGGTGAGTTCAGGGACACCACAGCCGCACTTCCGCGAATGACCAAGGAACTCAACGTCGCGAAACGAAAACAGGTCGCAGCTCTGGAACGCCTCGTGGGCGAGTTTGAAAACGCAGAGCGGTTGGTCACCGAAGCCATCGCTGTTATCGATGCCTTGCCCACGCCAGGCGCGCCGCATGATGCCTAACAGGTCGTTCGACGCGGACACGCACCGGCAAGGCGCCGCAAGCCGTGCGCGGGAGCATACGTCTTGCGGCGCCTTGCCGGTGAGTGCCGGTGAGTGCCGGTCAACTCCGACGTTAGGCGTCACATGAACATAGCACGCATCCCCGTTGGTCTCACTCTGTTCGTGACGCTGGCGCTTACGCCGCCACTTGCCGGTGCGCAATACGCTCTAACAGAAGCGACCATGGAGTCAGTCGAGTCGGTCGCGTTCGGCGAGTGCTGGTGGTTGGCCGAACACGCGGAGCCCAAACCAACCGACAGAACGCAGTTCGAGCGCCAGTGCCGTGACTCTTTGGCTCCGAAAATTGTTGAGCAACGTCGGTTGCTCGGTGAGGCCGAGAAGCAGCTAGCGACAGAGTACGCCCAACTGTCCACGGCACTCAAAGCCCAAGGACGCATTCGACCTCGGTCGCTTCTGTTAAGTCAGCGCAACTGGGCGAAGTTCCGAGACGCTCACTGCACTCTCGAAGTCGAGCGTGTTATGGGCAACTACAGGTCACCGCACCGCCTTGCAACTTGTCTCGAGGTCGAAGCCACCAAGAGAATCGAGTACCTCAAGGGCTTTGCGGGCTGAGCAATGACGGCTAACCCTTCGCTCGAGCGGACTTCCACCCGAATGGCGCCACGAAGCTCTCGAATATATCTTCCGCCTCGCGGCGCGCTGCCGGTCCGTGCCGGTCTCCTCCACCGTTATCTATGACGAAGTCGCGAGTCTCGCTCGTTGGAGTCGCAGTCATCGCTGCCGGCTACGGGCTTGCCTCGGTGGTTGGCGGCTTTTTCGTCGATGATATGACTGTGTTGTTCCGGGTCGCGAGCTTGGTCGTGGGTCTGTCGCTTGTTGCAGGCGCGGCGTTGGTGAGCTTCGGGCGGCTAAGTGGCGCAATCCTGCTTTGGTTTTCAGCCGGCACTTATGCTCTGGTCATGATCGTGCCAGCACTCCAGCGTCACGGCGTCGGAGCCTTCTCGGCTCTGATGGGCGCTTTCTATTTTTCGCTTGGCGTCAGGCTCTGTTTGGCTGCATCCGCACATGTCTTAGTGCGGAGGCGTGATGGATAACATGTCAGTCGACATGGACGCACAAGTACGTCCGCACCTTGCGGTCCAACCTGGCCTTGCGCATTGGCTACCTTCACTGTCCCACATGCGAGTGGCGGCCCCAGCCCGAGCATCGCTGGGAGCGTGTTCCGTCCTGAAACTTCGACGTTAGACTTCTCGAACATTTGCCATGAGCACTCCTCAAAGAACCGCGCACCTCCACTTCTTCTGCGGCAAGGCAGGCGCAGGCAAGAGCACGGTGGCCAGGAGGATCGCTTCCGAAGCCCGCGCCGTCCTCCTCTGCGAAGATATCTGGCTTGCCCGACTCTTCGGCGATCGGATGCAGACGTTCGAGGACTACATTGCCTGCTCTCAACGCGCAAGGTCGGTCGTTGGACCGTTGGTCACGGAGCTGCTGAGCCTTGGCCAGGACGTGGTACTGGACTTTCCGGGCAACACGAGGGCCTCGCGAGCCTGGTTCCGATCGCTCTACGAGTCCGCCGGTGCCGCGCATACCCTGCACTACCTGAATACGCCGGACACCACCTGCCTGACGCAAATCGCGCAGAGGAATCAGGAGATGCCGGAGGGCGCCCATCCACTGTCCGAGCAGGACTTCCTCCACATCTCCTCCTTTTTCCAGGAGCCGACGGCCGAAGAAGGCTTTGCGGTTCAAGTGCATGGAAAGGCGGCGGGATGACGATCTACACGCCCGATGGGCGCTCCCTGGCTTACATCAGGAAGAGGTGGTGATGATGTTCTCCCACCTCTTCGTCGGCGTGAATGATTTCGATCGCGCCCTGGCGTTCTACCAGGCCGTCATGACAGCCCTCGGGATCGAGCTGCGCTTTTGCGACCGCAGCCGTCCTTGGGCGGGATGGCAAACGCCGGGGACGGTGAGGCCGCTGTTCCTGATCGGCAAGCCGTTCGACGGGCAATCGCATCAGCCGGGAAACGGCCAGATGGCTGCGTTTGCCGCGCCTGACCGCGCGACGGTCGACCGTGTCTACGAACTCGCGCTTTCCCACGGCGGCACTTCGGAAGGCGCGCCGGGGTTGAGGCCGGAGTATCACGCCAATTACTATGGCGCCTACTTTCGCGACACGGAGGGAAACAAGCTCTGTGTGGCTTGCCATTCACCGATGTGATTCGACCCGAACCAACGAAAGCACACTGCCATGCATCAAGGAAGCTGCCATTGCGGCGCCGTCAAACTCACGCTGCCGTCCACGCCCGCCGTGGCGACTTCCTGCAATTGTTCCCTGTGCCGCCGCATCGGCGGGCCCTGGGTCTACTTCGAGTACGGCACCGTCCGGATCGAAGGGCACCCCGAGCACACCACCGAATACATCCAGGGCGACAGGACACTGCGCACGATCCGCTGCCGCACCTGCGGGTGTGTCACGCACTGGGAGCCGACCGATCCCCAGCCCGGCGCGAAGCACGGCGTCCATCTGGGATGCTTCGACCCGGCGCTCATCGCGTCCGTCAGGGTGCGCAAGTTCGACGGAGCGGATACCTGGAAGTTCTTCGACGAGATGCCCTCGTCCAGCGAACCGCCATCCACGGCATGACACGCGACATCCCGGCGCGGCTCCATGTCCTGCTCGCCCGCGATTCGACGGCGGCCGTCGTCATCCGACGCGGGCCGACGCGGCACACGGCAGTCATCGGCTGGGACCGGCAGACTGACCAGTTCGAGCTCGGTCAGTGGCTCTACGGTCGCATCTACGAACGGCGATGCGATCTGTCGCCGGACGGCAAGCACCTGATCTACTTCGCCATGAATGGACGCTGGGAGTCCAGCGCCAAGGGCGCGTGGTCTGCCATTTCGCGTGCGCCTTACCTCAAGGCCGTATCCCTGTTCGCCAAGGGAGACTGCTGGCATGGCGGAGGTCTCTTCAGATCCGCGAAGAAGTACTGGCTCAATGATGGCTATGGTCATGAGGTGCTCGAAGACGATCGGCGCCTCGAACGGGACACCGCGTATCCATGGCATGAGCATTACGGCGGCGAATGCCCCGGCGTCTACTACATCCGCCTGCAGCGCGACGGATGGAAGTTGCGGCACACGCTTGCCCAGGGCACGGTCGGAACGACCAGCGTTTTTGAAAAGCGGATCGGCGAGCACTGGACACTTCGCAAGCTGGCACACGCGACGCTGCAACGGCCGGTGGGACGCGGTGTCTACTTCGATGCGCATGAACTCGTCGACACACGCACGGGTGAGACGATCCCCAAGCATCAATGGGAATGGGCGGAAGTCGATGGGGGCCGCCTGGTCTGGGCGGAGAACGGATGCCTCTACGCAGGCCAATTCGATTCGAAAGGTCTCGGCGGCGAGAAGATGCTGCACGACTTTACGCCCATGAAGTTCGCGAAGCTGGCGGCGCCTTACTGAACGGGTTCGGCCTTGCTTGATGGCTCATCCGATGGCTGATATAACCGCCTTGGGTTCCATGTCCAACACCTGGGGAATTGCATGAACAAGTCGATGAACTCTCTCGCCATCGTTGTTCTCCTGTGCGGCGGCGTCGCGCACGCTCAGTCGAGCCTGGGCCAGCTGCTCGATGGCGGCGCGGTGAAACTGTCTCCCGCGGAGGTTCACGCATTGGGCGACGTGAGGTTCGTACGCAAGACCGCCGACGCGGATGCCTACATGGCGATGCGGGCAGACGGCACCGTCGTGGGCGTGGTCCACAACAAGCAGGGCCATGGATCGAGCGAGGCGATCGGCACTTGGCAGGTGGATGCCGCCGGCAGGCGCTGCGCGAATGTCGAGCTTCCTGCGTTCCGCATGCAGATGACGCAATGCGGATTCACCTATCGCCTGGGTGGCGACATCTATTTCTCGGCGTCCGATTCCGATCGCCACGTGGTCGCGACGCACTACGCGGGTCCGGCGTTTCTTGAGTAGCGAGTGAATACGCTCGACTGTGTGCGTTGCAGGCTGGAGCCGCAAGTGGAAGCGCACGCGGCGGAGATGTTCACGGTCCTGTCCGATCCGGCCATTTACGAGTACGAAGGCGTGCCGCCGCCATCCATGGAGAAGTTGGCCGCCGGCTTCCGCCGCAAGGAATCGCGCCTGTCCCCGGACGGCAATGAGCAGTGGCTGAACTGGGTCGTCCGGCTTCCCAATGGCGAACTGGCAGGCTATGTGCAGGCGACTGTGTACCGAAGTCTTGCGGCGTATATCGGCTATGAGTTCGCGAGCAGATTCTGGAGGCAGGGCATCGGCAGCGCCGCGATCCGGTGCATGCTCGGCGAACTGGTGGCGTCCTACGGCGTTCACACCTTCGTCGCGGTCTTGAAGTCGGCCAACTTCCGGTCGTTGGGCCTGCTTCGAAAACTCGGGTTCGAGCCGGGTACGGCAAGGGATGCGGTGCAGTACGGTGCAGAGATCGACGAGCTCACCCTCGTCATGCCGGCCGGCAAACTCGTACGTCCATGAAGCGGCTCTGGATCGTTCTCACGCTGTTGTCGACGAGCTTGCTGGCGGACGCCGAGTCGCGCATGCACGTGGAGCGCGTGGTCGTCATCTACGAAGGCGCATCCACCTCGATGGGGCACGAGGGCAGGCAAAAAGTCCGGGACCTTCTCGCCCGCGCCCGCACTGTTTGCTTGCGGGATGGCGCCAGCGCGGTGGTGGACGTGGTGGAATGGCTCCACGCAGTCCCCGAAAGCTCGCGGGACGGCACGCCACGAACCTACGATGTCGCCGCGGCGCTGGCGACTCTCTCCGGCAAAAAGTTGGAGATTCGTCAATGGGGCGCCGCATGGAAGAGCGACATCCGGAACCGGCATCATGTGCAGATCGAGCTCGCGTGCCGGCCGAAGCCGAAGATTTGAAGCCTCACGGAGGCGGCATCGAAGAAATGCATCACGGGAGCACATCGTGACAGTCAAGCGTATGGACAACATGGGCATCGTCGTGGAAAACGTTGATGCCGCCATCGATTTCTTCAGTGAGCTCGGCCTCGAGCTGGAAGGCCGCGCCCCGATCGAAGGGAAGTGGGCTGAAGGCGTCACCGGGCTGCCGGGCATGCGGGTCGAGATCGCCATGATGCGCACGCCGGACGGGCACAGCCGCATCGAGATCTCCCGGTTTCTCTCGCCGGCGGTGGCCGCCGATCACCGCGACGCACCCGTGAACGCCCTCGGCTACCTGCGCGTCATGTTCACGGTGGACGACATCGACGACACACTCGCGCGGCTCGGCAAGCACGGGGCCCGGGTTGTCGGCGAGGTGGTGGAGTACCAGAATGTCTATCGGCTCTGCTACATCCGCGGTCCGGAAGGTATCCTCATCGGGCTTGCGCAGGAGATCGGAAAGTCATGAATCCCCTGCATCACGATCCTCACGCCCGGTGTCGCTGAATTGAACCTGGAATGCACGACTTCGACAGACCATTTCTGCAGACAGCGAGGCTCCGCCTCCGTCCGTTGACCGAGGCGGACATCGGACCGCTCTTCGACATCCACTCCGACCCCGCGTCGATGCGCTATTGGAGCTCGCCCCTCTGGAAAGACCCGGAGCGCGGCCGCGCCATGGTGGCGCGCGATCTCGACCCGGCCGTGACGAATCACTTGCGGCTCGGCATCGAACTCACGAGCTCCGGGAAACTTCTCGGAACCTGCACGTTCTTCGAGATCAACACGCAATGCAGCCGCGCGGAGATGGGCTACATGATGGCGTCGCACGCCTGGGGCCAAGGCTATATGCAGGAAGCGCTCACGGCCTTCATCGACCATGGCTTCACGGAACTCGGGCTCAACCGCATCGAGGCCGACACGGATCCGCGGAACGAGCGCTCCATGAAACTGCTCGAACGCCTGCATTTCGTGAAGGAAGGCCATTTCCGGGAACGCTGGGTCGTCGAGGGAGAAGTCTCGGATGCAGCCATGTATGGTTTGCTGCGCCGCGACTGGCCGGGCCAGGCTGCGCCGGGGAGACGTTCATGACGCTGGTTGTCCAGGGCGGTTGCCTGTGCGGCAGGGTGCGGTTCAAAGCCAGCGGGCCGCCGATGCGCACGCTCGCCTGCCACTGCACCTTCTGCCAGAAGGTGACCGGGACTTCCTTCTATGCCGAGTCGCTGTATCAACGCAGCGCGGTCGAATTCAACGAAGGCGAACTGAAGCAGTTCGATCACACGTCGGACGTCAGCGGCAAGAAGGTCCATGTTCATTTCTGCCCGAATTGCGGGACGACGATCGGGCTGACCTTCGAGCGATGGCCCGACATCCGCGCGATCTCCCGCGGCTGCTTGGACGACCCGGACGCCGTCGAGATCGGCTCGCACATCTGGACCCGTTCCGCGCAGACCGGCGTGGCGCTTCCGCACGGGGTCGACTGCTTCGACACGGCCAGGGCCACGCTGGACGGGCGGGCGATGGAGCCGACACGGCATGCCGCGCCCGTCATGGCACGCGGCGAAGGCTCCTCCTGACGCCGGTGCGTACCCGCTGTTGCTTCAGGAAGTCCAGTTGATCTGGAGGAAGGCACTGACTTGGCGAGATCGATCCCAGCAGTGACAATAGCGGCCAACTTTTCCCAGGAGCCATCCATGAATCGTCTTCCCGTGATTGCCGCATGCCTCATCGCCGCCGCCGCCGGCGCACACGCGGCCGAGACGAGCGTCACGTTGAATGTCGCCGACGCGAAGGGCGCCGGCGCATCCCTAGGCACGGTCCGCATCGTGGAGACTGGATACGGCCTGGCCTTCTATCCCACGCTTACGGGCTTGGCGCCCGGCCTGCACGGTTTCCACGTCCACGACAACCCTTCGTGCGCACCCACCGAGTCGGCCGGGGCGGCCGTGCCGGCAGGCGCCGCGGGCGGGCACCTCGACCCCGCGGGCACGAAGCGCCACGGCGAGCCCTGGGGCGACGGCCACCTGGGCGACCTGCCGCCGCTCTACGTGGCCGCCGACGGCAGCGCGAAGCAACCCGTCCTCGCGCCGCGGCTCAAGCTGGCGGACGTCTGGCAAAGGGCGCTGATGGTGCACGCCGGTGGCGACAATCACGCGGACCATCCGGCCCCCTTGGGGGGCGGCGGCGCCCGCGTGGCGTGCGGCGTGATCGGCGGTTGAAGCGGGAACGCGTCGCTTGAACCAGGCTCAGCAGTCGACCAGCCTCCTGCAGAAGGCGGTCTGTACGGGCTTGGCGGTGGTCTTGTTCGCCGCCATCGTCGGTTTCCCCTGGGTCTACTGGGAGGCCGCGCGGATGGTGATGCGGGATGAGGCGCCGGCGTCTCTGGCGTGGCTCGTGTCGAAGCGCCATGCGGAGTCCGTGTGGTGGGGAATGGGACTGTCCTTCATCGTGTGGGCGCCGCTCTCCGTCATGCTCGGCGGGGCCGTGGGCTTCTTCTTCCTGAAGCTCGGCTTCTCCAAACCCAGGCCGGTGAACAACCAACCGTGGGCGCCGATCAAACCGCATCGAACCGAATGACTGAAGCTGGGCGCTCGTGGCTGACTGTGCGCGTTGCGATGCCCGATGACGCAGCGACCGTGTCGCACATCCTCTCCGCCGCCTCCGCGCACTTGCGCCGGAAGGGGTACGAGGTCTGGAGCGAGCCGGAAGTGAGCGAGACCACGGTGGCACCACACGTTCGCGACGGCCTGTATTACATTGGATTCGAAGGCGCCGAGGCTGTTGGTGTGTTCCGGCTGGAGTTGCGAGACCCCGTCTTCTGGCCCGAAATGCCCGATGGTTCGTCCGCGTATCTTCATAAGCTTGCGGTTCTCCCCTCGCAGCAGGGCCGCGGTCGTGCGCACGCGCTTTTACGGCATGCGGTCGGCATCGCGCGGACGAGGGGACTACGCTTCCTTCGCCTGGACTGCATGGGCGGCCGGCCGAAATTGCGGGCGGTGTACGAGGGTTTTGGCTTCAGGCACCACAGCCAGAAGATGTTGGGAGCGCAGGTGTTCGACCGGTTCGAACTTGCGGTCGACGCCGCGGACTCCGTTTCCTGAAGCGGTATTCGGCCTACACTGCGGCGCATGCCCCACCAACTCCTCCTCTTCATCCACGTTACCGGCGTTATCGTGTGGGTGGGCGGCATGGTCTTCGCCTATTTCTGCCTGCGCCCCGCAGCGGCATCGACGCTCGAGCCGCCGCAACGGTTGCCGCTGTGGTCCGCGGCGTTCGGGCGCTTCTTCCTTCTCGTGCGCGTCGCCGTCGCGGCGATCCTGTTGAGCGGCGGCGCGATGATGTACCTCAGGGGCTTCGCGAACGCGCCCATCGGGTGGCACGTGATGCTGCTGCTCGGCCTCGTGATGGCCGCGATCTTTCTCTACATCGATCGGATGCTGTACCCGAAGCTGCGCAGCCACGTCGAGGCGGCGCAGTGGCCGCAAGGCGCAGCAGTGCTGAACAGGATCCGGCAGGGCGTGGCGGTGAACCTGGTGCTGTCGGTGTGCACCATCGCCGCGGCGCTCTCGGCGCGCTGAGGCCGCCGACGGCGGCCGGCACTCAAACCGTCCGTGTTCCGCTCGCGCGCCGCGCGACCGGCCGCGCGCGCGAGGGCGGCGTCGAGGGGATGCCGTCGCGCTGCAGGCACCACAGCGCCGCCTGCCGCAGCGTGGTGTCGTAGCCGGTCCATTTGAGTCCCAGGTCCCGCTCCGCCGCCTGCGAGTCGAGCTTCAGGTGCCGGTCGAACAGCGCGACGAGTCCCGGCGAGAGCGGGTCGGGCAGGAACGCCACGTCGCGCCCGAGCTTCGACAATCCGATTTCCGCCGCCTTGAGGATGGGGCCGAGCACGAAGGCATCGACCTTCAGCTGGCGCGGATGGATGCGCTTGACGGGCGTCGCGCCCGTCGCGAGCGCAAGGTCGGTGAAGTATTCGTTCCAGCGCGGGCTGTCCGGCGCCGCGAGGTTGTACGTGCGCACCTGGCCCACGGGTTGCGGCAGGCGCAGCGCGGCTTCGATGGCCGCGCACACGTCGTCCACGTGCACGAGGTTGGACCAGCCGTCGCCGGCCTCGCCGAGGTCGCCCAGGCGATGCGCGCGCAGCCACCGGCTCACGCGGCCCACCCACAGCTCGCTGCCCGGGCCCCAGACGCAGCCGGGGCGGAAGGTGACGACGCTGCCGCCCGTCGAGGCGAAGGCCCTGAAGCGTTCTTCCGATTCGCACTTCGCTTTCGCGTACCAGCCCATCGTCGGGTCGAGCGCGGCGGTTTCGTTCAGCACCCCCTGCTGCGAGCCATACACCGACATGCTGCTCAGGTGCACGATGCGCTGGCAATCCGCTTCGATGGCCGCGTGCGTGAGCGCCGCGGCCCCGCTCGCGATCGCATCGGCGCTGCCGGCGACGCAATTGACCACCGCATCGACGCCGCGCAGGGCCTCGAACATGGAGCCCTTGTCGCGCGTGTCCACGCGCCGGTTCTCGATGCCGGGCACGTTGCGCCGCGCGGAGCCGTTGATAGGGGTAGCCCAGCCGCTGGACGACAGCATCGCGCACAGGCGCGAGCCGATGTAGCCGGAGCCGCCGAGGACGAGGATTTTCATGCCGCCACCGCTTCGAGGGGAATGGCCGCCTTCGGGGCGAGGCGGCGCGAGAGGTGATTGCCCAGCCGCAGCGACAGCGCGATGAGCGTGAGCGTCGGGTTGGCCTGGCTGGAGGTCGGGAACACGGCGCTGCCCGCGACGAAGAGGTTGCGCACGGAATGCACCTGGCAGTCCGCGTTGACGACGCTGGTGCGCACGTCGTTGCCCATGCGCGCCGTGCCGATGTGGTGGCCGCCGTACGCGCCGAACCGCATCAGGTCTTCTTCCAGCGTGTCGCGGTTGTAGGTGAGGCGGCCCGCGCCCGTGCGCTCGAATTCCTGTGCGATGAGGTCCAGCGTGCCGCGCATGGACTCGATGTCCTGCGGGCTGTAGCGCCAGTCCACGCGCAGCTGCGGCATGCCGAGCGCATCGACCGACTGCACGAGCGAGACGCGGCTGTCGGCGCGCGGCGCCTGCTCGCCGTGCATCTCCAGGCTGAAGCGGTTGCTGCGGTTGCGCAGGATCACCGAAGGGAACTTGCGCTTGGCCAGTGTGCGGTGCGTGAGCCAGTGCGTGAGGAAGGCCGCGGTGTCGAGCGGGTCGGACACGATGTTCATCGCGTGCCGGGCGTAGGTGGAGGCCGTGGGGTTGCCGTCGTTCAGGCGCTTCGCATATTCATAGCTGATCAAATGCCGCGCCATGAAGAGCCCCGACAGCACGCCGTTGCGGTGCGACGGGTCCGTGATGCGCGGGAAGTGCAGCCGCGCGCAGATGTTGGCGAGGCCCAGGCGCCGCTGCTGTTCCGGCGCGATCGAGAGGCGCCGGCGGCAGTAGATGCCCTCGGGCGAGACTTCGTAGCCGTGTCGCACGTCCTTGGGGTCGCCGTTCACGGTGAGCGTGCCGACGTTGCCCGCGATGTGGCACTGGTAGTAGCGGCCGACCACGTCGTGCTCGTTGCCGATGCCGGCGCGGGCGACGTCGCGGGACGCGAGCAGCAACCGCGCGGTTTCCAGCCCGCCCGTGGCGAGCACCGCGGCGCGCGCGGCGATGCGGAAGCGCTGGCCCGCGAGCGTCGTCACTTCCAGCTCGTCGACCGAGCGGCCGCCGGCTTCGAGACGGATCGCGGTGCAGTTCGCGCCGAGCAGCACCTTGATGTCCGGCGCAAGTTCCAGGCGCTTCGCGTAGCGGGTGCCGAAGTCCGTGGGGCAGGAGAAGCGCTCCAGCGAATTCGTGCGTACCATGCCGCTGTCGAAGTTCTTGAAGAGCGGCGGCGCCCCCGGGCCGAGCGCATCTTCCGCGTCGTAGAGGAAGCGGCCCGCCTCGGCGAGCTGGTTCGCTTCCGGGTAGTAGGCCTGCAGCTCCGAATACGACATCGGCCATCCCGAGAACGGCATGTAGTCGCGCTTCTCGAGGTCGATCTCGTCGAAGGGCACGCAGCGGCCGCCCCAGATGGTCGTGGAGCCGCCGATGCGGCGCTGGCGGTACTTGTCCGGCGGGCTGTGCAGCTTGTCGTCGGCGACTTCGCCGGCGTAGAGCTCCTGCGTCGGCTTGTGCTCCCCGCGCCCGCCCGATTCGAGCAGCAGGATTTTCAGGCCCTGGCCGGACAGCGAGAGCGCCAGCGAGATGCCGGCGGCGCCGCCGCCGACCACGCAGACGTCGGCGAAGAGGCAGGAGCCGTTGCCGATGGAATTGGCGTCGAGGATCACGGCGTGGCCTCCCGGGACGTCGAGCCGGCGCCGGAGGGCTGCGCGAAGCGGCCCGACACGCCGAAGTGCTTTTGATGGATGCGCGCGATGCTCGCGAAGAAGCGCGCGAGGGAATAACGCTGCTCGTACAGCGCGCGGCCGTTGCTGCCGAGCGTGGCTTGGAGGGGCTTGTCGCGCAGCACCTTCGTCAGCGCCGCCGCGATGCCCGGCACGTCGCCGGGTTGCACGAAGAGGGCGTTCTCGTTGTCGGTGAGGGCGGTGGGAATCTCGCCGACCGGCGTGCACACGACGGCCACGCCATGCGCCAGCGCTTCGAGGATCACGAGCGGCAGGCCTTCGTCGTACGAGGGCAGCACCAGCACGTCGGTGCGCGACATGAGCTGCGCCACCTGGCGCTGGTCGCACCAGCCCGCGAAGCGCGTGAACCTGTCGACGCCGAGCTCGCGCGCCTTCGCTTCGTAGCCGGGCACGTCGCCGCCCCCGGCGATCACGACCTCGACACCTTCCGACTCGAAGCCGGGCTGCGCGAGGGCGTTTAGCAGGTCCGACACGCCCTTGCGCTCGGACAGGTTGCCCAGGAACAGCACGCGCTGCACGCCGTCCACGCGGCGCGGGCCGCTGCGGTCCACCGGCTCGGGCACGCCGTTGATCACGATCTCGACCCGGCTCTTCGGCACGAGCAGTTCGTCGACGACGAAGCGTTCCGCCGCGCCGCCCAGCACGACGACGCTGTCGGGCAGCGAGAACACCCAGCGCACCACGCGGCGCAGCAGCGAGGGCAGGGCGCGGTAGTAGTGGTGCAGCTGCGCCGCATGCAGGTGCAGCACGACGGGAATGCCGAGCATGTGCGAGAACACGACCACGGCGCTCTTGCGCCACAGGCTCAGGCGCTCGGCCATGTTCACGTGCACGCCCGCGAGGTCGCCGGAGATGCGGCCCTGCACGAGCTTCACCAGCGCGGAGAGGAGGAAGAACATCGACGCGAAGGCGCTGCCGCCGCCGCGCGTGTCGAGCGGGCGCAGTTCCGCGGAGTCCGGGGACGAGCCCGCCTCCTGCGACTGGATCAGGTAGTCGGCGACCTTGAACATGCCGCCGCCCACCGGCGTCCAGGGGCAGGCGATGTAGATGTAGCGGCGGCTGGCGCGCGCCGCGGCGGTGGAGGGCAGGGAGCCGGCGGTATCAGGCATGTTTCGTCGAAGCGGTTGTCGTTTTGGCGGGAGGGGAAGCGGGCGGCTCGTGCAGCACGCGGCTGGCGATGGGTTGGTGCGCCGGCTTGCGCGGGCGCACGATGCCGCGCACGAGGCCGGCTGCCTGGAAGCACCAGGAGACCACCGAGTACACGGCGCGGGAGAGGGAGCGCTTGCGCACCAGCATCAAGGCGAAGGGCGCGATGGCGAGGAGAACGAATGCGATGGCCTTCGCCGATGCCGCGGCCGGCCACAGCACGGCGGCCAGCAGCGCGAGCCACCAGACGAGCACGCCGGTGTAGATGACCAGCTCGCGCGCGCCGCGCAGCACGAGGCGCATCTGCGGCTGGCCGGCGGAGGCACGCACCAGTTCGCCCAGGCCGCACACGTAGCGCGAGCGCCAGCGGCGCATCAGCAGCTGGTAGGGCGGCGCGTCGTGGCCGTAGTGCGTAACCACGTCCACGGGCAGGCGCCAGAGCTTCCAGCCGCGCGAGCGCAGGCGCACCGCGAGGTCGAACTCTTCGTAGCTGTGAAGGTTGCGGTCGGAGAAGTAGCCGCTCTCGGCGATGGCGCGGCGGCGGTAGAGGCCCCCGCCGTCGATGCGGTCCACTTCGCCGGGGAAGAGGTGCGATTGCGCGCGCAGCCCGCGTTCGCGGTATTCGAGGCTGTCGTTGTTCAATTCGACCAGGCGGCCGCCGACGCCGGCGACCTCGGGGTGCTGGGCCAGAAAGAGCAGAGCCTGCGGCAGGAAGCCGGGCAGCATCTGCATGTCGCCGTCGAGGATGTAGACGTATTCGCCGATGGAGTGCTGGAAGCCGAGTTGCGGGCCGGCGCCGCAGCAGCGCTCGTCGGCGTGGGCAAGCTGCACCACGCGGATGGGGTAGCGGGATGCGAGCTCCACGGTGCGGTCGCTCGAGTAGCTGTCCGCGAGGATCACCTCGCCGCCGACTTCGGCGACGGCGGCCAGCGCGCTTTCGATGGCCGCGCAGATGTTGGCCTCTTCATTGAGGGCCTTGATGACGACCGAGACTCGGCTCATGGGGCCGTTCCTTCCTGGGAATAGGCATCGGCGCTGCGTACGCGCCAGCGCTGCCAGCGGTCCGCGAATTGCGCGGGCATGGAGATCATGGCGGCGGTCAGCAGCCAGCGGCGGGTGAGCGCGGCGTCGCGCGCTTTCATCAGGCAGGCGATGGCCTCGCGGCGCCGGCCGGCGGCGAGCAATTCGCGCGCCAAGGTCACTTCCTGCTGCGCGACGAACCAGAGGGCCGAGCGGCGCAGGTGCTGCGGGATGGTGCCTTCGCGCGCGCCCTGGCGCATGCGCGCGAGGAAGGGCGCGAGCTTGCGCGGGTGCCACGCACCGGTGAGCGAGCCCGCGACCGCGGCGCGATACGCGGCGAGCGGGGCGTTGATCAGCGCGACGGGCGTGCGGTCCGAGAGGCGGAACCACAGGTCGAGGTCTTCGCCGTAGGACTCGCCTTCGATGAAGCAGGGCTTCATGCTGCGCAGGAGCTTCGTGCGCACGGCGACGCTGCTGGTGAAGAAGGGCGCGCTCTTCATCCAGCGCACGCGCAGGTCGCTCACCAGTTCCACCTCGCAGAAGGTCTCGGGAACGTCCCAGGCTTCCGGCTCGGCGTCGCTGTCGCCGTCCACCTGCTTGAAGCCCGCGGCGATCATCTGCGCCTCCGGGCAGGAGTAATGCGCCTTCGCGACGTTGGCGAGGAAGGCGGGGTGATGCCAGTCGTCGGCGTCGAGGAAGGCGACCCAGTCGCCCTGCGCGAGCGAAATGCCGCGATTGCGCGCGGCCGAGACGCCGGCGTTCACCTGGCGCACGACGCGCACCGACTGGAAGTCCAGGTCCTCGATCAGGTCGGCGCCGCCGTCGGTGGAGCCGTCGTCGATCACGATCACCTCGTAGGGGCGATGCGTCTGCTCCAGCGCGGAGCGCACGGCGCCCTCGATGAAGCGCGCCTTGTTGTACAGGGGGATGACGACGGAGAATTTCATGACGCGGTTCCGTAGACGAAGCGCGCGCGCGGCACGTCGGCGACCACGCGCTGCGCGCTGCCCGCGGCGAGCGTCACGAGCAGCAGGAAGTGCACGTAGAGCTCCGTGCCGTAGCCGAAGAGCAGCAGCGGCACTTCGCTGATCGAGCGCAGTGCGAGCGCCAGGAACAGGGCCAGGCTGAGGCCGCCCGTCGTGCGTGCGTAGCGCAGCGACAGGAACATCAGCGTGAGGCCGTACAGCACGAGCCCGACGAAGCCGACCGTGCCCGAGCGTGCGAGCGTGTCCATGAACTGGTTGTGCGCATCGGTCGCGTTGGGCATCCCGATGCTCATGCGGAAGCTGTCGTCCCACAGGCCGGGCCCGTAGCCGAAGAGGTAGTTGGATTGCCACTCTTCCATCGCGATGGCCCAGATGCGGTCGCGGCCGGTGAGCGACATGAGCTGCGCGCCTTCGGCGCTGCCCGCGAAGTCGGACAGCTTGCTGCCCCAGTCGCTCGCGAGCAGCAGGCCGAGCACCGCGCCGATCACGGTCATCGCCGTCAGGCAGACGACGACGCCCGTCAGGCCGTCTTCGCGCGGGTCGGTGATCTTCCTCCATACGCGCCCGCTGTCGCGCACCAGCCACATCGCCGCGGAGCACAGGAAGAACGCGATCCATGCGGTCTTGGACTGGGCGAGGAAGAGGGCGGCCAGGCCGGTGATCCACGCGAGGACGTTGACCCACTTCTTCGCATAGGGGCGCGCCCAGATCAGCAGCAGGGCCGTCTGCGCGAACATGCCCATCGCCACCGGGTGCGGGGCGAGCCCGCCGAAGCGCGGCAGGCCGGGGATGAGGCCCTGCGAGTACAGCATGTCCAGCACCATCGTCGGCATCACCGCCATCAGGCCCACGCCGATGACGATGAAGATCACGAGCGCATCGCGCGCGCGGTCCAGGATGCGCTCCCACTCGGGCGGCGTCGCCAGCAGCATCGCGAACCCGAGGATCAGGGCGTAGAGGTATTCGTGCGCGAGCTGCGGGTGCGAGCCGAACACCGCCGTCATCGCCACCGTGGTGAACCAGTAGAAGACGAAGGCGAAGGTGAGCGCCGCGCTGGGGAGGTGCCGGTGGTCCAGCACGTGGTGCGCGATGCGTTCGCCCGCGGCCAGCAGCAGCAGGATCGACACGAGGCGCTGGCCCCACACGATGATCGGGCCGCGGATGCCGCCGCTGCCGTCGGCGAGTTCGATGAAGGTCTGCGACAGGTCGCGCCCGGAGATGAGCACGCCCGCGGCGGCGAGCGCCAGCATGGCGGGCAGCACCCAGTGCAGGTAGCCGTCGGTCTTGGGTAGTTTCATGGGGCTTGTCCGTCCAGGTCGGCGGGCGCCGGCGCGGCCCAGCGCGGTGCGAAGCGCGGCGCGAGGCGGCCCAGCGCGCTTTGCGTGTCGCGGCCGAGCAGCGTGGGGCGCACGCCGATCACGATGAGGAGCGCGGCGAGCGCGCAGAATCCGCCGGCCACGAGCGCGGCGCCGGGCAGCGTGACGTTCGCGACGGCCTGGTGGCCGCCCGCGACGGCGAGCGCCGCGAGCGCGGCCAGGCCGATGCCGCGCGCCATGTCGGGCATGAGCACGGTCCAGCGCAGCTCCAGCGCGCGCAGCGCGGCGGTGATGATGACGGCCGCGCGCAGGTAGATCACGACGGCCGAGACGATGGCGATCGCGCGGATGCCTTCATGGCCGAAGTACCACCACGCGGGCGCGGCGATGAGCAGCAGCGGCAGCTGCAGCAGGAATTCGTAGTGCTTGCGGCCGGTGTTCCACAGCACGGGCGTGGACAGGCCCCAGCAGGTCCAGGCGGGCAGGCACAGGAAGAGCAGCGCGAGCACCCAGGCCGATTCCATCCACGCCGGGCCGTAGAGCAGCGCGACGACGTCGGCGGACAGCATGGCGGCCACGACGGAAACGGGCGTGATCAGCACCAGCACGCAGGCCAGGCCCAGCAGCCAGCCCTGCGCGAGGCGCTTGGGTTCGTTCTGCAGCTTCGCGCCGGCCGCGAGGAAGGCGGGCTGCAGGGCGCTCAGCAGCAGCACGTTGGGAATCGACGCCAGGTTGTAGGCGACGGTGTAGAGGCCCACGAAGTGCGTGTTGAGCACGCGGCCGATCACCACGCGGTCGAGGTTGCTGAGCAGCCAGTTGACGATGTTGGTGAAGAACACCGCGCGGCCGGTGTTGAGGTGGTCCGCGCCGCTCACGTGGCGCAGCAGCGGACGCAGCGGGTGCGGACGTGCGATGTACGCGCCGACGAGCGTGACGGCGGCCTGCACGACGCACGCGATGGCGAGGGCGTGCGCGCCGTAGCCGGCCAGCGCCATCGGCACGCCGACGGCGAGGTAGCCGGCCGCGTAGCTCGCGAGCTGGATGAGGCCCAGCGTGCGGAAGTTGAGGTCGCGCTGCAGCAGGCAGGTGGCGGGCGCGCTGGCGGCGGTGAGAAGGCTCGCGAGCGAGAGCCACTGCACGATGCTTTCCACGCGCGCGTCGCCGAAGAAGCTCGCGATGGCCGGGGCGCTCGCGAGCATCACGAAGGCGCAGATGAATCCCGCGATCAGCTGCCAGGTGAAGGAAAAGCGGATGTCCTCGTCGTCCACCTTGGGCAGCAGCATGAGGTTCCAGCTGAAGCTGCCACCGGAGAGGAAAGCGGCGAAGGTGAGCACCGTCATGCCGATGCCGTACACGCCGTAGTTGCCGGGGCCCAGCAAGCGCGCGAGCGCGACCTGCGCGCCGAGCTGCAGCACGAAGCGCGCGATGGTCGTCAGCGCGCTCCACTTGAGCGCGCGTTCGGCCAGGTTTGCCAGGCGGGTGGTCATCAGCCGCGGGAAGTGAAGCGGCGCAGGGCGATGCCCAGCATCACGGCCAGGCCCACGAGCAGCATGGCGAGGCCGCTGGGCGTGTGGCGGTCGTCACGGTCGGACGGGTGGCTGCGGGCGGCGGAGGGCAGGGCCTGCTCGCCGGGCGTCGCGGCGCCGGCGGCCTTGATCAGCTCGACCGTGGGCCGTCCGCTCGCGGTCGCCGCGCGGGCGGTGGCGGTGGCGGTGGGGTTGGCAGCGGCGGCGGGCGCGGCCGTGTCGGCGGTGGAGGGTGCGTTGGGGGCGACGTGTTGCGCGCCGGCGGCAGCGGCCAGGACGCAGAGCAGGCACGCGGAAAAAAGGGTGCGCATCAGGCTCTCCTTGCAGTTGGGGTTGCGGTCAATTCTGCGTCAGCAGTCAGGGCCGCAGTGGGTGGGGACCATGGCCCGTTCAGGCTATTCGTGGGCATGGCGGAGGGGGTGGCGGCAGGGCGCTTGCCCGCGAACCTGCGGCTCCAGTCGCGACCGGGCTCTTCGACCCAGCGGTAGGTGAGCGTGCTCAGCGCGAGCGTGAGCCCGACGGCGAGCGCATAGAAGAGCGTGCCCTGCAGGTCGTTGCGGCCATAGGCCATGATGAAATCGCCGCCCGCGACGCGCATGGGCGTCCACAGGTCCACGTGCGCCACGCGCTTGATCACGACCGGGATCAGCATGACGACGAAAAAGTGCGTGAGGTAGATCGAGTAGGACAGCTTGCCCAGCCAGGCGAAAAACGGAGTGCGAAAGAGGCGGCTGAGCAGGCCGTCCTCGGAGGCGAAGACCAGCACCGCGGCGGCGAAGACGAAGGGCGCGAGCATCGACCAGGCGTTGTCGCCCGTATAGGAGACGAAGGCGATGACGGCCGCGACGGTGACGAATTCCAGCACCGTGGGCATCCAGCCTGTCGCGTGCGCGGCCGCCGTGCGGCGCTTTTGCACGTGGAAGCAGAGTGTGCCGAGCGCGAAGCCGAAGATGCAGCGCAGGATGCCGAAGTCGTAGGTCACGTCCATGCTGCCCGTGCGCGAGAGGAGCAGCAGCGCGAGCGGCGGCACGATCGCCGCGAGGGCCAGCATCCAGTGGCGCAGGCCGAAGCCGACCGACAGCAGCGCGAAGACGACATAAGTCCACACCTCGGTGCTGATGGACCAGCTCGGCCCGTTCCAGGTGAGGCTGTCGTGCAGGTTCAGGCTCTGCACGAGGAAGAAGTTGGTGAAGATCGCCAGCGGCGAGGTTTCCCCGGAGAAGAGCGGTGCGGACTGGCTGGTGCCGATGAAGCGCTTGGCGAGCTCGTAGGCGACGAACAGCGCGAGCATCACCACGTGCAGCGGCCAGACCCGGCCGATGCGCAGCACCAGGAAGCGCCGCACGTCGGGCCAGGTGGACAGGCGCGTCGCGTAGTTCCACGCGATCACGAAGCCGCTCAGCACGAAGAAGAAATCCACGAACAGGTAGCTGTGGCGGATGAAGGGCGAGTGGTAGATCGGGCTGAACCCATGGAAGTGGAACAGCACCACCAGGCAGGCGCACACGCCGCGCCAGCCGTCGAGCGCTTCGAAGCGGCCCGTGGCGTGGGAAGGAACAGGGGACATCGGTGCCTGGTGCATGGGCCCGATTTTTTCAGGCTGCCCCCCGATGCAGTGTGCGTTGCCGCGCACTTGTCGAGGCTCATGCGTGGAAAGCCGCGTTTCGCGCGGGGTGCCGACAGGCCTGCACGCAGGGAGACTGCGAGGCCTGTGCCCGTTGTCCTACACATCCGCGCCCGCGCCTCGTCCAGCATGGCCTTCATGAGCGGACCCCACCATCGTCACCCCAGATTCGAAGAAGGCGGCAGCCATGCGCTATAGCCGCGGCGAACACGGGCGCGTGCAGGCCCTGCAACAGGAGGTGTCGCGCGCCGAGGCGGACTACCAGCGCCTGCGCGCCGCCTACCTGGAAGTGGCCAAGAACGAGCCGGGCCACGAGGTGGCGCTCGCGATGATCGGCGCCGACATGGACCGCGCGCACCAGCACCTGCAGGCCCTGATCGGCCTGCCGCGCCTGCCCTTCACGCATGAGCCGAGCACCGTGCTGCGCCGCGAGGCCCAGCGCATCACCGAAGACCACGACTGAAGCCGGCCATGATCTCCTACGAAGTCGATCCCAGCCTGTATGCGAGCGAGCCCGAGGCGCCGCAGCTGGACGACGGCTTCTCGCGCCCGCAGCACGGCGAGGACGAAGCTCCTGTCGCGCTGGGCGGCGAGGACGAACCCCTCGAGGCCGTGCTCTCCGAAAAGAGCGACTTCTGAACATGGCCACCCACCCCGTCGAACCGCAAGCCGATGAAGCCGGCTCGGACACCGGCGCTCCCAATCCCACGCATTTGCCGGTCGAGCCGGAATTCGGCCCGGCCCTGCCGCCGGCCGAGCCGGAAGAGCCGCACGGCCAGCCACCGAAAATCTAGACGCATCGAGGAACGAGATGACACAAGCCATTGCACCCGCACTCACGCCGGCGCCGCGCGGCCTGGAGCGCGAAGAGCCCGAACTCGCCGAGGAGGACGACATTCCCTCGGACGGCAAGGACGAAGCGCTGGAAAAGGTCGCCGAGTAAAGCGTCGGCGCGCCGCGCTCAACCCAGCATCGCCTGCACGTCCTCGTCCAGGCCGCTCACCGGCGTCGCTTTCGCGAGCGCCATCCACACACCGAACGGCAGCCCGCTGCGCGACTTGCGCGGCGCCGCCCGGGCGACGGTGAGCCTGCCCTTCTCCAGCACCAGCACGCCGCATTCGGCCGGCACCTCGTCCGGCGCGCCGATGCAGCGCCCGCGCGCGTCGCTGCCGAGCACGTACCAGCATTCACCCAGGTTCAGGTAGGCGGCGCGCTTGTTCGCGTGTTTCAGGTCGCCCAGCAGGTCGGCGCGGCGAACCTTCACTTCATGCACGATCGGATCGACATAGGTGGCGACGGACGTGTTGCGGATGGAGAACACGTCCGGCCTGGCCATGCACCAGCGCAGCGGCGAATCCTCGGCCTCGCCGGGGACCTGTGCGCGTAGCGAGAGCCCCCTCCACGCGACCCGCCCGGCGCGGCCCATCTCGATGGCCACCCGCTCGACCAGCGCTTCGTGCGCCGACATGGCGGCGCGATTGCGCTGCAGGGTGGAAGCCAGGAGCTGCATGCCCGCATCGGTGACGCGCAGCGACTCGTGGCCGGTGGGCGCATGCACGCGGTGGAGCAGGCCCGCCGCGAGCAGTTCGATCTCCACCGCGTCCTGGCAGGGCCAGCCCGCGGACCGGTAGATCTCGCGCAGGCGGCGCGCGTGGATCTTCCCGACCGCGCCGGGAACGCTCGGCGTGTACGCGATGGGGCGGGGGGCGGCGGACGGATCGCTCATACGGACGCGGGGCAGGGGAGCCGAGTTTAGCGCCCCCGCGAAGTACATCGTAGGTACCTTCCCACGAAGGGTGTGCCGCTCGGCCTATCGAATCCGGGCAGCGGATGTCCCAAATTCACCGCATGGCAGAAAACGTGATTTACGGCATTACCGCGCTGCGCTACGCAGGCGCGCAGATCACCGGCGCAATGATGGGCCTCATCGACGCGACACGCGCCGCGTGGGACATGAGCCCCATGCCCGCGAGGTTGACGGAAATCGTCGACCGCCTCGTGGAAGGCGACAAGGTGATCAGCCTCTTCCCCGACTCGGAGGGCGGGTTGCAGCCCGGCCCCGAGGTGAAGGTGGACGTCTTGCCCGAAGGCACCGAGACGCTGGCGCTGGCGGAAGAAGCGCCTGGCCGGCGCCTGCGCGACCTGCCGCGCTTTTGAAACGGGCACCCCCATGAAATCCAGTGAGAACACCCCGCCACCCGGCAACCGCAGCAAGCCCGCGGCGCCGCAGGATGCGCAGCACGTGCGCGCAAGCCACAGCGGCAACGGCACCGCCAGCGTGATGCCGCGCCTGAAGGAGTGGGAGCGCAGCCGCGCGAAGGGCCGGGCGAGCCGCGACTCCGACCGCGGCGCGCAATGATCAGGCCTTGCCGCCGGGCTTGAGCAGGCCGGTCGACAGCGCGGTGCCGCAGACGATGACGGCGCCGCAGACCAGCATCCACCCGGTGACGTGCTCACCGAGGAACAGCACCCCGTAGAACACCGCGAACACCGGGATGACGAAGGTCACCGCGAGTGCCTTCGCAGGGCCCGCCTGTTCGATCAGCCGGAAGTACAGGATGTACGCGATGCCGGTACACAGCACACCGACGGCGATGAGCGCGAGCCACGCGTGCGCGCCCGGCATGCGCGCGGGCCAGAACCACGCCGCCGGAAGCGCCAGCGCCAGCGTCGCGCCGATCTGGCTGCCCGTCGCCGTGACCAGCGCGGGCAGGCCCCCCAGGTAGCGCTTGGCCGCATTCGCCGAGACGCCGTAGGAGAGACAGGCCAGCAGGCAAGCCAGCACGGCCCAGCCCGGCGCGACGCCCGAGGCGTCCGGCTTGAAGCTCGCCTTGTCCCACGCCAGCATCGCGACGCCGGCGAAACCGACCGCGAGCCCGAGCAGCCGCGCGGCCGGCGGCTTGTCCTTCAGCCACACCCAGGCCACCAGCGCGCCGAATAGGGGCACGGTCGCGTTGAGGATCGCCGAGAGGCCCGTGGTGATGGACAGCAGTGCGAAGGTGAAGCAGAGAAAGGGCAGGCCGGAATTGAAGACGCCGATGAGCGCGACGCCCTTCCAGCGCGCGCGCAGCTGCGCGCCCTGTCCGCGCAGCAAAGTGATGGGCAGCAGGAAGGCGGTGGCGATCGCGACGCGCAGCGCGGCCGTCGCCACCGGGCCGAACTCGACCGTGGCGATGCGCATGAAGAGGAAGGACGCGCCCCAGATCGCGGCGAGGAGGACGAAGTCGATGGCCCAGCGACGGGCGGGCGCCGTCAAATCGCGCCCTCGAGTTGCAGCAGCGCGGTCTTGCGGTGCAGGCCGCCGGCGTAACCGGTGAGCGCGCCGCCCGAGCCGATGACGCGGTGGCAGGGAACGATCACGCTCACCGGGTTGCGGCCCACGGCCGCGCCGACGGCGCGCACGGCGGCCTTGCGGCCGATGCGCTCGCTCAAGGTGCCGTAGCTCGTGGTGCCCCCGGCAGGGATGGCGAGCAGCGCCTGCCACACCGACTGCTGGAAAGGCGTGCCGCCCTGCAGGTCCAGCGGCAGGTCGAAGGCCGAGCGCCTGCCCGCGAAATATTCCTCCAGCTGCGCGACCGCTTTGCGCAGCATCGGGTGGTCCGACTGCACCGGCCAGGAGGCGTGGTCGGGCATGTGCTTCTGGCCTTCGAACCAGACGCCTGCGAGGCCCCGTTCGGTGGCCGCGACGATCATGGTCCCCAGCGGGCTCTCGTAGCGCGTCTGCGCGATGGTGGGATGGAATTTCATGTGGTCTCCTTGAGGGCCGCCGGTGCAAGCGTCGACCACGCGCGCACCACGGCATAACTGCGCCAGGGCTTCCAGGCGTGCGATGCGACTTCCGCCTCCCGCGCGGGTTGGGGCTTGCCCTGCACGCCGAGCGCCTTGTGCAGCGCGACGTCGCCGGCGGGAAAGGCGTCGGGCCAGCGCAGCGCGCGCATCGCAATGTACTGCGCCGTCCAGTCGCCGATGCCCGGCAGCTGCTTGAGCGCCTCGATGGTGGCGTGCACGTCCGCGCCGCCGTGCAGGTGCAGGCGCTTGTCCGCGACGGCCTGCGCGATCGCGACGATCGCCGCCTGGCGCTGCTTGACGATGCCGAGCTGCCCGAGCGCGTCGCCCGCGGCGGCGGCCAGCACGGCGGGTTCCGGGAACAGGCGCGTGAGCTGGGGGAAGGGCGTGACGATGGGCTGCCCGAAACGGTCCACCATGCGCTGGGCCAGGGTGCGCGCGGCCGCGACCGTGATCTGCTGGCCGAGCACCGCGCGGATCGCGATCTCGTAGCCGCTCATCGCGCCCGGCACGCGAAGGCCGTCCCCTTCCGGGAAGCTGCCGTGCAGCACGGCGTTGATGGCGGCCGGGTCGGCGTCGAGGTCGAAGGCGGCGCGCAAGCGGCGTATCACGAGGGGCAGCACCTGGCTCAGCGCATCGTCCACGCGCAGCGCGACCTGGTGGCGCGCCTCGTCGAACTCCGCGACGAGCCAGCCGCGGTGCCACTTCCCGGCGGATTCCACGGACAGCGTGCGCGCCATCGCGCCCCTGGCGCTGTCGATGAGCTCGATGCCCGCGATGGTGCGCTTGGCGAAGAACCCGAGCATGGCCTTCACGTCGTACGGCGGGCGGTAGCCGAGGCGGATCGCGGTGTCCTGGGCGGGGCGGATCGAGCCTTCGCGCCTCAGCCGCGTCGGGTTCAGCCCGTAGTGCTCGACGAAGGCCGCGTTGAAGCGCCGCAGGCTCGAATAGCCGCTGATGAGCGCGACCTGCGTGATGGGCAACTGCGTGTCGGCCAGCAACTGCTTGGCGGTGAGCAGGCGGCGGGTCTGCAGGTACTGCACCGGGGACACGCCGAACTGCGCCTCGAAGATGCGGCGCACGTGCCGGTCGCTCACGCCGAGCTTCGCCGCGAGCTGCTCGACAGAGGGCGGCTCGTCGCCCCAGGCCTCCGGTTCGTCCAGCAGGCGGGCGGCCTGGTGGGCCAGGATGTAGCTCGCATCCTGGATCGACCAGGCGATGGAGTTGGGCGCGAGCTCGGGCCGGCAGCGCAGGCAGGGCCGAAAGCCCGCGCTCTCGGCTTGCGCGGCGTGGCCGAAGAAGCGGCAGTTCTCGCGGCGGGGCATGCGCACCTTGCACACCGGGCGGCAATAGATGCCGGTCGAGGTGACGCCGATGAAGAAGCGGCCGTCGAAGCGTGCGTCGCGTGCCTGCAGCGCGAGGTAGCAGGCGTCGGGTTGCAAGGAGGCGGCTCCGGTGTCCATGGTCGGGATGATACGCAGCGCCCGCGCGGCGACTGGCCGTTTTCGGACATGCCCCTAGTGCAGGACAGGGCGCTCATCCGTGTGGGATTGAGGCAGTACGCGCTGCCGCTGCGCTACAGGTGCGATAGGACCGCGCCTACCCTCGCCGGACAGGCCGCCTGACACCGCATGGTCGCGCAGCCGCTTAGATTGGACCTCAGTGATGAAACGAGAACGATATGTCGACGAAGATAAAACGCGAGGAATACGACGCGTCGCCGACATCGAAATCCAGCAGCCTCGATCCGCAGCGTCCGCGCGCGGAATCCGAAGCACCGAAGCGTGAACGCCGCTCCCGGCACCGGGTCGCGGATGAGCAGGGGACGGGACAGGGTTCGATGAGCGCGTTGTCGAAGCTGAAAATGCTGGAGCGGCATCGCGCGGCCGTGACGCCGCGGCGCAGCGAAGACTACTAGGCTCGCAGGCCCGCGAGCCTACAATTTCGCCATCGCGTTCCATTCCCCTCCCATTTCGACAGGGCAGTTCCCCCATGCAATTTTCTCCCTCCATCTTCAAGGCCTATGACATCCGCGGCGTCGTGCCGTCCACCCTGGACGAGCAGGTCGCGCAAGCACTGGGCTACGCGTTCGGCACCGTCGCGCAGACCGAAGGCGAGAAGACGGTGGCCGTGGGCCGCGATGGCCGGCTGAGCGGACCTTCGCTCAGTGCCGCGCTCATCCGCGGGCTGGTCGCGTCGGGCGTCGACGTGATCGACGTCGGGCTCGTCACCACGCCGATGCTCTACTTCGCCGCGAACACGCTGTGCACGAGCGGCATCCAGGTCACGGGCAGCCACAACCCCAAGGACTACAACGGCTTCAAGATGGTGATGGCCGGCCGCGCGATCTACGGCGAAGAGATCCAGGCGCTGCGCCGCCTCATGCAGGAAGGCGAGCAGAAGGCCGCGGCGAGGCCCGGTCTCGTGCGCAACATCAACGTGCTCGCGCCCTATCGCGACCGCATCGTGCAGGACGTGAAGCTCGCGCGGCCGATGAAGATCGTGGTGGATTCGGGCAACGGCATCGCCGGGGCGTCGGCGCCGGGCATCTTCCGCGCGCTGGGCTGCGAAGTGATCGAGCTCTTCAGCGAGGTCGACGGCAACTTCCCGAACCACCACCCCGACCCGAGCAAACCCGAGAACCTGAAAGACCTGATCGCCGCCATCGGCGAACATGGCGCCGAACTGGGCCTCGCCTTCGACGGCGACGGCGACCGCCTGGGGATCATCACGCGCGGCGGGAACAACATCTACCCGGACCGCCAGCTGATGCTCTTCGCGCGCGACGTGCTGTCGCGCGTGCCCGGCGGCACGATCATCTTCGACGTGAAGTGCACGCAGCGCCTCGCACCGGCGATCCGCGAAGCCGGCGGCAAGCCGTTGATGTACAAGACGGGCCACTCGCTGATCAAGGCGAAGATGAAGGAGGTCGATTCGCCCCTGGGCGGCGAGATGAGCGGCCACATCTTCTTCAAGGAGCGCTGGTTCGGCTTCGACGACGGCACCTACGCGGGCGCGCGCCTGCTGGAGATCCTCTCGCGCAGCCAGGACCCGAGCGCGGTACTCGACGGACTGCCGACGAGTTTCTCCACGCCGGAGCTCAATGTGCAGTGCGCCGAGGGCGAGCCGCACAAGCTGGTGGAGCAGCTCGTGGCCAATGCGAAGTTCGACGCGCCCGCGGAGGTGTCCACCATCGACGGCCTGCGCGTGGACTGGCCGGACGGCTTCGGCCTCATCCGTGCGTCCAACACCACGCCGGTGCTGGTGATGCGCTTCGAAGGCCAGACGCAGGAAGCGATGCACCGTATCGAGAAGACGATGCTGGAAATACTGCATCGGGTGAAGCCGGACGCGAAAGTCGGGGCGGCAGCGCACTGAAGGGGCGCCCCTCGCGACTCGGCCACAATGGCGGGTCGTGAAAATCCTCATCGTCAAACTCTCCTCCCTCGGCGACGTGGTGCACACCATGCCCGCCGTGCAGGACATCCGCCGCGCCTTGCTGCACGCGCAGATCGACTGGGTGGTGGAGCGGGGCTTCGCGCCGCTCGTGCAGCGCTGCCAAGGCGTGGAGCGGGTGATTCCGTGCGAATTGCGCAAGTGGAGAAAGGCGCCTTGGTCCGGGCGCACGCGCAGCGAGTGGCGGTCCTTCCGTGAGGTCGTGCATGAAGTGGCCTACGACGCCGTCATCGACCTGCAGGGACTCACCAAATCCGCGCTGGTCGCGCGCATCGCGAAACTCGCGGCCGGCGGCAAGCGCTACGCCCTGGCCAACCGCACGGAAGGATCGAGCTACGAAGTGCCGACCCGCTGGGTCGCCGACCAGGCGATCCGCATCGAGCCGCACGTGCATGCGATCGCGCGTTCGCGCGAGTTGTGCGCCAAGGCGCTCGGGTACACGGCCGCGGGCGCGGACGACTTCGGCCTGCACGCGTTGCGTGGTGAGCTGGACGCGCCGCGGCCCTGCGTCGCCTTCGTGCACGGCACCTCGCGCGAGGACAAGTGCTGGCCCGAAGCGAACTGGGTGGAGCTCGGGCGTCGCCTGATCGCGCAACGGTTTTGCATCGGGCTGCCCCATGGCGGCGCGGTGGAACTGGAGCGCGCGCAACGCATCGCCGATGCGCTGGGATCGCCCGCCGCGGTGTGGCCTTCGCTGGACCTCGGCGCGCTCACCGACAAGCTCGCCGCATGCGTCGGCGTGATCGGCGTGGACAGCGGCCTGAGCCACGTCGCCACCGCGCTGGACCTTCCGCACGTGCAGATCTACAACTTCGACACCGCGTGGCGCACCGGGCCGGTGGGCGGCAAACAGCAAAGCGTGTTCGCGCAGCCGACGCCCACGGTCGATGCGGTGTGGCATGCGTGGCAGGGCGTGAAGGCGGGCGGATGATTCGCGGGGTCTATTCGCTCCTCGCGGTGGCGGCGCAGCCTTTCGTGCGCGCGAAACTGAAGCGGCGGGGCGTGGCGGAGCCGGGCTACCTGCAAGCGGTGGAAGAGCGTTTCGGAAGCTACGAGCATCCTGCCCGGCCCGGCGCCATCTGGATCCATGCCGTGTCCCTGGGCGAGACGCGCGCCGCGGCCATCCTCGTTCGCGAACTGCGCAAGCTGGAGCCTGACGTACGCATCCTGCTCACGCATGGTACGGCCACGGGGCGCGCGGAGGGCGAGCGCATCCTGCGCGATGGCGACATGCAGGCCTGGCTGCCCTGGGACACCGTGCATGCGGTGCGCAAGTTCCTCAACCACTTCCAGCCGCGCATCGGTGTGCTGATGGAGACCGAGGTCTGGCCGAACCTTGTCGCAGAGGCCAAGGCGCATGGAACGCCGCTGGTCCTGGCCAATGCGCGCATGAGCGGGAAATCCTTGAAGCAGACCTTGCGACTCGCAGGGCTCGCGCGGCCAGCCTACGCGGCGCTCACGGCTGTGTGGGCGCAGACCGACGCCGATGCGAAGCGGTTTGCGCAGGCGGGCGCGACGGTGAAGGGCGTGTTCGGCAACCTGAAGTTCGACGCGGCCCCCGACGAAGCGCAGCTGGCGCAGGGACGCGCGTGGCGCGCGGCGCTCGCGAAGCCGGTGGTGATGTTCGCGTCGTCGCGTGAAGGCGAGGAAGGGCAATTCTTCGGCGCGATCCGTGAAATGCCGGATCGCAAAGGGACCCGGTGGCTGGTGGTGCCAAGGCATCCGCAGCGCTTCGACGAGGTGGCTGCGCTTGCGGCCGCCGCGGGGTTCACCGTGTCGCGGCGCAGCGCGTGGACATCGGGCCCGGACGCGGCCGATGTCTGGATCGGCGATTCGCTCGGGGAGATGGCGCTGTACTACGGCATGTCCGATGTAGCGCTGCTGGGCGGAAGCTTCGAGAAACTCGGCGGCCAGAACCTGATCGAGGCGGCGGCGTGCGGGTGCCCCGTGGTGATGGGGCCGCACACCTTCAATTTTGCCGAGGCCGCTGAATTGGCCGAGGAGGCAGGCGCCGCGCTGCGCGTGGGGTCGATGGCGCAAGGCGTTGCGCGCGCCTGCGCCATGGCCGGCGCAGCGGGCGGAACCCGCGAGGCATCACGCGCCGCTCTGGACTTCTTCGCCGCCCACCAGGGCGCGGCGCATCGTACGGCGCAAGCCATCCGCGCGATCGCGGGGCCAGCCATCGGATAAGCTGGCGCCATGACCTACTCGCTCTCGCCCGGCGCGTTCTTCGTCTCCGAAAGCCGGGAAAGCATCAACCTCTACGTCACCCGGACAGACGCCAGCGGCTTCGGGACGGTCTACCTGAGTGCGGTGGACAGCGAAGGTTCCACCAACCAGCTGGACCACAATTTCACGACCACCATCGCGCTCAATTTCTATCCGGGCCAGATGGTGCTCCCGGTCACGTTGCCCATCCGCCGCGACGAGGTGCCCGAACCGCAGGAGTCGTTCGCGCTGGTGTTGAAGGCGCAGGCGGATGCGACGGAGTGGATCGCGAAATCGGTGTTCACCATCGTCGACGACGATCCACCTCCGGCGAACAAGCCCCCTGTCGTGTTCTCGGATGCCGGCGCCGGCACCTACGACCCTGCCCGGTCGGTGTCCGTCTCGAACCTCTTCAACCCGCTCGACCTGGACGGCTCCGTGACGACGGTCAACGTCTCGCAACCGGCCGCGGGCACCGACGGCGGCTACCTGACGCTCGACGGCGTGCCTGTCGGTGCGCTCGCCGTCACGCTGCCCCTGGCCGACCTGCCGCGCCTGGCCTATCGCACGGGCGACCACAGCGGCATCGCCGAGCTCTTCATGACGGCCACGGACAACCTCGGCGCGAGCGGCTCCGGCTTCGTGGCCCTGGGCGTCTGGGGCAACGCGAACCAGCCTCCGGTGATCGTGGCGCAGGACGAGCAACTGTGGACGGCACACACGACCGTGCCCCTGTCGTTGCTGTTCGGCATCTCCGACGCGGAGGGAGGGCTGGCGAAGATCATGATCACCGAGGGTGCACCGGGGACGGACGGGGGCTACCTCACCTTCTACGACGAACCGGTGACGGGCGGCACCCTGACGGTGACGCCCTTCGAGTTCCCCTTCGTCGCCTACCGCACCGGCACGTCGAGCGGCAGCAACACGCTGTCGGTCGAGGCATTCGACGCGCAGGGTCTCAGCACGTCGGGTAGCGCGTCCCTTCGGGTGGCGGGCGTCGCGGCGTCGCCGCCGGTCGTCTTCTCCCCGGTGACTTCCGTCGAGCATGCGCACACCTACCGGCTGGACGAGCTTTTCACCGTGCTCGACCCCGACGTCGGTGACACCATCAGCCAGTACCTGGTCGTCGTGGGCGCGAATTCGGGCACGCTCCTGCAGCACGGCGTTGCGGTCGCCGGCACGCTGTACGTGCCCGGCACCGAACTTGCCACCCTTTCCCTGCGCACCACTGCCGGCGACACGTCCATTTCGCTCGTGCTGGAGGCCTGGGACAGCGAGGGCCGGCACGGCAACGGGTACCTGAAGGCGGGCGGCGACGGGGCGGATGCGCTGGTGGCCAGCGACTTCGCGCATTCCACGCTGATCGGAGGCGCCGGCAACGACACGCTGACGGCGGGACAGGACGCGGATTTCCTGCGGGGAGACGCAGGCGTGGACGTGGGGATCTACAGCGGGCCGGCGGCGAACTTTGCGGTGACGCGCTCGGATCTGCACAACGTGTTCGTGCGGGACCTGTCGACGGACGTGGTGGACATCGTGACGGACCTGGAGTTCCTGCACTTCGACGACTCGAAGCTCGCGATGGACCTGTCAGGGCCGGCAGGCGACACGGTGAAGCTCCTTGGCGCGCTGTTCGGGGCGCAGGCCGTGCATGACAAGGGCTATGTCGGCATCGGCCTGGCGCTGTTCGACTCCGGCCTGTCCGCGCTGCAGGTGGCCGCGTTGGCGGTCGAGTCGTCGGTCTTCCAGCAACTTGCCGGTTCGGCCTCCGACACGAATTTCGTCCAACGGGTCTACGCCAATGTCACGGGCGGCCCGCCGACCGCGGCCGAGCTCGCGTATTTCCTGCAGCTACTCGATTCGGGTGCTTCCACGAAGGCCGACCTTGCCTGGATGGCAGCCGGGCACCCCTACAACCTGGCGAACATCGACTTCGCGGGACTCGCCAACAGCGGCGTCGAATTCGTCTGACGGCCCGCGGCGCGGCCTCAGAAGGCAGATGCGTCCAGCGGGAACGCGGCCGTTGCCGCCCCCCGCCCCCCTACCTGGCCACCAGCTGGTTCAGGCGCGCGAGGTCTTCCGGCATCAACGTGCCGTTGGCCTGCCGCAGCCGAAGCTGGCCCAGCAGCACGGTGTAGCGGGCCTGCGCGAGGTCGCGCTTGGTCTGGAAGAGCTGGCTCTGCGAATTGAGCACGTCGATGTTGATGCGCACACCGACCTGGTAGCCGAGGCGGTTGGCTTCCAGCGCGCTCTGGCTCGAAGCTTCCGCGGCTTCCAGCGCCTTGACCTGGCCGCGCCCGGACACGACACCGAAGAACGCCGTCCGTACGGCTTGCGCGACGTTTCGGCGCGTGGCCTCCAGGTCGGCCTGGGCCTTTTCTTCCAGCGACAGCGTTTCACGGATGCGGTTCTGCGTCGAGAAGCCGGCGAAGAGCGGCATGTTGAACTGCAAACCCACCGTGCCCGTGTCGGCGCGGGTGGATGTCGCCACCGAGGTGTTGCCGTTCGGGTTGCGGGTGGCGTTGTAGCTGAGCGTGAGGTCCAGCGTGGGCTTGTGGCCGGCGCGCGCCTTTTCGGTTTCGAGCTGCGCGATCTCAACGGCCGTGCGCGCCTGCTGGATCGCGGGGCTGTTTTCTTCGCCCTGCTGCACCCAGGCGTTCACGTCGGCGGGCTGCGGCGCGGGGACGTCGAGCGGGATCACCAGCGGGTTCGGCCTGACGTCGGGCTTGCCCACCAGCGAATCGAGCGCGAGCTTCTTCACGCGCAGGTCGTTGTCGGCCGCGATTTCCTGGGCGACCACGAGGTCGAAGCGGGCCTGCGCCTCGCGGGTGTCCGTGATGGTGGAGGTGCCCACTTCGAAGTTGCGCTTGGCGGAGGCGAGCTGCTCGTTCACCGCGGTCTTCTGCGCCTGCACGAAGGTGAGGGTGTCCTGCGCCGCCAGCACGTCGAAGTAGGCCTGGCTCACGCGGATGATGAGGTCCTGGCTGGCGGCCGTGAGCTGTGCCTGCGCCTGTTCGACCTGCCGCTTGCCCTGCTGCCAGGTCGCGAAGTTCGCGGGCCGGTAGAGCGGCTGCGACGCGCTCACCGTGCCGCTCTGCGTGGTGAACCCCCGCTCGACGGCGGGGACGGTGTTGTCGAGGTTCGATCGCGAGACGCCCACGGCGAGGTTCGCCTGGGGCAGGATGCCCGCCTTCGCCTGCTCCGCGCGGAACAGGTTCGCGTCGTACTGCGCCTTCGCCGACTGCCACGTGGCGTCGTACGCCTTGGCCGAGTCGTAGAGCTCGAGCAGGCTTTCGGCACGCGCCGGCGCGGCGAAGATCGCCGCCAGTGCCGCCGCGAGGGGCCAGTACGCAAAAGTGGGCCGCAGCAAATTCATGGTCCGTCCTTGGGATGAAAGCGTGTCGTTGTCGTCGTGGGTGAATCAGTAGCGGGGCACGCCGGCGTCGCGTTCGGCCGACCAGGCGTCGATGCCGCCCGCGATGTTGGCCACGTTGTCGAAGCCGTTGCCCGCGAGGAACATGGCCACGCGCTGGCTGCGCGCGCCGTGGTGGCACAGGCAGGCGATGGGGCGCGACGGATCGATTTCCGCGGCGCGCGCCGGGATGTCGTTCATGGGGATCGCGAGGAGTTCGAAGCCCGGCTCGGCCTTCACGCTCGCGGTCTGCAACTCCCAGGGTTCGCGCACGTCCAGCACGATCGGGCGCGCGCCGGCGGGCTGGGCCTGCAGCCATTCGGAGAGTTGGGAGGGGCGGATCTGGTCGATCATGCGCAGCCGCTCAGAAGTGGAAGCGCGACGGCTCGGGGAAATGCAGGAGCCGCGGCGCCGACGTGTCCCAGGGCTGCGCGGTGGTGTAGGCGGCGTCGCCGGTGCGCGTGACGAGCGTCGCGCGCATGACGGGCTCGCTGCCGACGATCGCCGCGAGGCGCCCGCCGACCTTGAGCTGCGCCATCAGCGACTGCGGCACTTCGGCCACCGAACCGCTCAGCAGGATCACGTCGAACGGCGCTTCGGCCGGCAGGCCCTTGGCGCCGTCGGCTTCGCGCACCTCGGCGTTGGTGATGCCCGCGCGCTGCAGGTTCTCGCGCGCGATGCGGGCGAGCGCGGGGTCGATCTCCAGCGTGACGACGCGTTGCGCGCGGTGCGCGAGCAGGGCGGCCATGTAACCGGAGCCGGTGCCGATCTCCAGGACCTTGTCCGTGGGCCTGACGTGCAGGTCCTGCAGCAGGCGGGCCTCCACCTTCGGCTCCAGCATGCACTGGCCGCGCGCGAGCGCCTGGTCGGCGGGTTCCGCGAGCGGGATCTGCATGTCCACGAAGGCGAGCGCCTTGTGGGCGAGGGGAACGAAATCCTCGCGGTGCACGGAGGACAGCAGGGCGAGGATGTCCAGGTCGAGCACGTCCCAGGGCCGGATCTGCTGCTCGATCATCTTGAAGCGTGCGTGTTCGAGGTCGGTGGGGGCGGTCATGGCTTCCTTCGGGGGGATTCAGGGCAAATCCGCGATTTTAGAGGCGGGCTGGGTGGCGCTCCCGGGGCCGCCCGCCGAATGGCGGGGACGGCGGCGGAAGCGGGCGGCCAGGTCGTCGAGCAGGCAATAGACCACGGGCACGACGACCAGCGTGAGCAGCGAGGAGGTGATCACCCCGCCGATCACCGCCTGCCCCATGGGCGCGCGCTGCTCCGAGCCTTCGGTGAGCGCGAAGGCGAGCGGCACCATGCCGAAGATCATGGCGAGCGTCGTCATGAGGATGGGGCGCAGCCGCACCTTGGCCGCGTGCAGCAGCGCCTCGGTGCGGTCCATGCCCTCGTCCCGCATGCGAATGGCAAAGTCCACGAGAAGAATTGCGTTCTTCGTGACGAGCCCCATCAGCATCACGATGCCGATGATCGAGAACATCGACAGCGACGAGCCGAACATCAGCAGCGCGAGCACCACGCCGATGAGGGTGAGCGGCAGGGACGTCATGAGCGCGAGCGGCTGCAGGAAGCTCCTGAACTGGCTCGCGAGGATCATGTAGATGAAGATCACCGCCATCGCGAGGGCGGACACGGCGTAGCCGAAGGACTCCGCCATGTTCTTCGTCGAGCCGCTGAACTGGTAGCGATACCCCGGCGGGAAGGCGATGCCGTCGAGCTTCGCGCGGATGTCGTTGGACACCTCGCCGGCGGAGCGGTTGAACACGTTGGCGTTGATCGCGACTTCGCGCGTCAGGTCGCGGCGGTTGATCTGGTTCGGCCCGGTGGATTCGCGCACGCTCGCGACCTGGTTCAGGCGCACCACGCGCGACGTGCCGTCCGCGTTGCTTCCCATGGCGAAGGGCAGCCGGTCGAGGTCCTGCGGCGCGTTGCGCGCATCGGGCGACAGGCGCACGTTCACGTCGTAGGTCTGGTCGTCGGGCGCGCGCCAGTTGCCGACCGTCTGCCCGGCGACGAGTGTGCGCAGCGCGCTGCCCACCTGCGCCACGGACAGGCCGAGGTCGGACGCGGCGTCGCGCTTGACGTCGATGGCGATGGTGGGCTTGTCCTGCTTGACGCTGGAGTCCAGGTCCACGAGGCCCGGGATGCCCGCGATGCGCTCGTTCACGAGCTTCGTGAGGCGCTCCAGCTCCTTCAGGTCCGGCCCCTGCAGGGAGAACTCCACCTGCTTGTTGCCGCCGACGGCGTCGAGCAGGCCGACGTGCGTGACGGTGATGCCCGGCACCTGCTTCAGGCGTTCGCGCAGCACGCCGGCCATCTGGTCGACGCTCAGCTGGCGCTGCTTCCTGTCCACCATGCGCACGTAGACGGAGCCGTAGATCTTGCCCGCGGCGTTGCCGGTGTTGATGGTCGCGAGCGTGTAGCGCACTTCCTTGAACTCGCGGATGATCGATTCGACCTGCTGCGCCTTCGCCTCCGTGACTTCGAGCGAGGAGCCCACGGGCGTATAGAAGCTGACGGAGGTTTCCGAATAGTCGGCCTTGGGCACGAACTCGGTGCCCAGCAGCGGCACCATCACGATGCTCAGCACGAAGATGCCCACGGCCATCAGCACCGTGACGAGCTTGTGGCCGAGCGACCAGCGCAGGATGCCCTGGTAGCCCTCCGCCAGCGCGTCGGTGCCGCGGTCGAACCAGCCCGTCACCCGGCCGATGGTCTTGTCGTAGAGCGTCGGGTTGGCCTTCGGCTTGCCGTGCGCTTCGATCTCCGGGTCGTGCCAGATCGAGGACAGCATCGGGTCGAGCGTGAAGCTCACGAACATGGAGATCAGCACCGCCGCCACGATGGTCACGCCGAACTCGTGGAAGAACTTGCCGATGATGCCGCCCATGAAGCCGATGGGCAGGAACACGGCGACGATGGAGAAGGTGGTGGCCAGCACCGCCAGGCCGATTTCCTGCGTGCCGTCGAGCGCGCCCTGGTAGGGTGGCTTGCCCATCTGCACGTGGCGCACGATGTTCTCGCGCACGACGATCGCATCGTCGATCAGCAGGCCCACGCACAGCGAGAGCGCCATCAGCGTCACCATGTTGATGGTGAAGCCGAACATGTTCATGAAGAGGAAGGTGCCGATGATGGAGATCGGCAGCGTGAGCCCGGTGATGACGGTGGAGCGCCAGGAGTTCAGGAACAGGAACACGATGAGCACCGTGAGCAGCGCGCCTTCGACCAGCGTGCGGCGCACGTTCTCCACGGACACGCGAATGGGCCGCGAGCCGTCGGTGATCTCTTCCAGCCGCACACCCGCAGGCAACTGGGTGGTCATTTCGGCGGCGGTCTTTTTCAGGCCGTCGACGACCTCGATCGTGTTTTCGTCCTGCGATTTCTGCACCGTGAGCAGCAGCGTGCGCTGGCCGTTGTAGAGCGCGAGGCTGTCGATCTCCTGCGCGCCGTCGGCGATGCGCGCGACCTGGTCCACGCGCACGGCCGTGCCGTTTTTCCGCGTGACGATGATCTGCCCGAAGTCTTCCGGCCGCTTCATGCGCGCGTCGATCTGCACCACGCGCTCCTGCGCGAGCGAGCGGATCGCGCCGACCGGCAAGTCCTGGTTCTCGTTGCGCACGGCCGCGACCACCTGGTCGGCGGTGACGCCCAGCGCCTCCATCGCGGCGGGGTTCAGGTAGACGTTGATCTCGCGCTTGGTGCCGCCCACGAGCGTGACCGAGCCGACACCGCGCACGTTCTCCAGCCGCTTCTTCAATACCTGGTCGGCCCAGTTGGTCAGCTCCACGGCATCCATCGCCTTGCCCTTCGTCGCATCGGGCAGCACCGCGATCGACCAGATCGCACGGCTAGACGGGTCGAAGCGCAGCACGCGCGGCTCCTTCACCTCCGTGCGGAAGGTGGGGCGGATCTGCGCGACCTTCTCGCGCACGTCTTCGGCGGCCTTGCGCCCGTCGATGTGCAGTTGGAATTCGATGATGACGACCGCCTGGCCCTCGTAGCTGCGCGAGGTGAGGGCGTTGATGCCCGCGATCGAATTGACGCCTTCCTCGATCTTCTTGGTGACTTCGCTCTCCACGATCTCGGGCGACGCGCCCGGATATTCCGCCGTGACGACGACGACCGGGAAATCGATGTTCGGGAACTGGTCGACCTTCAGCCGCTGGTAGGAAAACAGGCCCAGCACGACGATGGCGAGCATCACCATGGTCGCGAAGACCGGGTTCTTCAGGCTGACGCGGGTGAACCACATGTCAGGGCGCCGGCGGCTTCGTGAACTTCACCGCCGACCCTTCGCGCAGCGGACCGAGGCTCCCCTTGATCACCACCGCGCCGGGTGCGAGTCCCTTCACGGCCACCACGAGTTCCTTGTCGGCCTCGCCGCGTGCGCCCGTCTCCACCGGCTTGTGCGCGACGCGCTCGTTCTCCACGACCTGCACGTAGGGCGAGGGCTTGTCCGTGCGCACGGCCGACAGCGGCACCGCGAGCGCCGAGGCGCTGCCGGTTCCGAGCGTGCCCTGCGCGAAGAGGCCCTGACGCAACCCTGTCGCGTCAGTGATGGACAGGTAGGCGAGCACGCTGCGGCTGCCCGCCTGCGCGCTCGGGTTGATGCGCACGACCTTGGCCTGCACCGGCCGGCTGCTGCCTTCGATCTGCAGCTGCGCGTCCTGCCCGACGCGCACGCCCACGGAATCCGCCGCGCTCAGGGTCGCTTCCAGCTCGAGCCGGCTCAGGTCCACGATCTCGATCACCTTGGCGTCCACGGCCACGCGCTCGCCGGGCTGCATGAGCCGCTGCGCCACGACGCCCGCGATGGGCGCGCGCAGCACCGTGTCGTCCAGCGCCTTCTTCGCGAGGTCCACCGCGGCCAGCGCGGCCTTGTGCGTGGCCTGCGCGGCGGCGAGGTTGTTCAGGGAGGTGTCGAGCGCGGTCTTCGAGATGAAGCCCTGGTCGACCAGTGCCTTGTTGTTGTCCACCTGGCGCTGCGCGATGTCGATCTGCGCCTTCGCGGCATCGGCTTGCTGCGCGGCCTGCGCGACACGCGAGTTGTATTCCGTGGCGTCCACGCGCGCGATCACCTGGCCGGCCTTCACCACGTCGCCTTCGCGCACCGTGAGCCCCTGCAGTTCGCCGGCGGCGCGTGCTTTCACCACGGCCGAATTCACCGCCTTGAGCGAACCGGAGATCGGCAGCCCCTGCGCGATCTCGCGCGTCGTCGCCTTCACGACGTCCGTCGCGGCGAGTTCCACCACGCTCTGCACCTTGGGCGTGCCGGCTGCGGCGACGGCCTCCTGCTGGGCGCGGCGCGCGGAGAGGGCGCGCATCACACCGAATGCGATGAGCAGCAGGACCACCGCCACGGCGATCCACCGGTAGTGGCGCTTCGTCATTTCTTCTTCCGTCCTTCGCCCGGTTCGTTCTTGTCGTTCTTGTCGTTCTTGTCGTTCTTCTCGTCGCCGCGCACCAGCAGGCCGTGCAGCAGGGTGTCCACCTGCGAGGCGAGGTAGCGCTCCGGGTCGAGCGGGTAGTCCTGCGGCATGCAGGCGCCCAGCGAGTGCTTCATCATCACCAGGAACACCATGGGCGCCGTGATCGAGAAGAGCGCGTAGTCCATGTCGGCGATGCGGAACTCGCCCCGGTCCACGCCGCGCTGCAGGATGCGACGGATCAGGTCCTGCGCGGGCTTGATCACCTCCTGCTGGTAGAAGGCGGTGATGTCCGGGAAGTTGCGGGCCTCCCCGATGATGAGCTTCGTGATGCCCGAGGCGCGCGTGGCGCCCAGCCGGTCCCACCAGACGCGCATGCAGTAACGCACCATGTCCGCGGTGCTGCCGTCGAAGGCCTGGAATTCGTCGTTCCATTCCGCGAAGCGGCCCGAGATGTTTTCGCGCACCACCGCCTTGAAGAGTTCTTCCTTGCTGGGGAAGTAGAGGAACAGCGTGCCCTTGGACACGCCCGCGCGCGCGGCGACTTCTTCCGCGCGCGTGGCGGCGAAGCCTTTCTCGACGAAGAGGTCCAGCGCGGCGTCCAGCAGTTCGCCGGGCCGGGCCTCCTTGCGGCGCTCGCGCTTGGCCTGCACCTCTTCGGTGCGGGCTGCGATGAATTTGGGGAGGGCCATGGAGAAATTAATGACTGACTGGTTAGTAATGTAGCTTGGCGACCCCAGGGCGTCAAGCAGAGCTACTCCTGCGAGGCGGGCAAGCGCCCGCAAATGTCCCATTGACAGGACATTAGGCGCACACCTAGGATCGCGCGTGGCCGCCGCACTCCCGCTTCCCAAGTACCACCGGATCTACCTGGTGCTGCGCGAACAGCTGAATGAAGGCCGGTTCTCCGACGGCCTTCCCGGCGAGCTGGCACTGACGCAGCAATTCGGGGTCGCGCGCGTCACGGTGCGGCGCGCGCTGGAGCAACTGGCCCGGGAGGGCCTGATCTCGCGTGAGCCCGGACGCGGCACGCGCCCGATCGCGCGGGCAGGCGGGGGGATGCCCGGGGTGTCCCCCACGCCCATGAACACCCGCCTCACAGGCCTTCTGGAGAACCTGGTCAGCATGGGCCTGCGCACCTCGGTGAAGGTGCTGGACGTGGCCACCGTCGCCGCTTCGGACGACGTGGCGGCGGCCCTGCAGCTTGCGCGGGGCGATCGGGTGCAAAAGGCCGTGCGGGTTCGCAGCACCCGCGAGGGGCCGCTTTCCCACATCACGACCTATGTGCCGGCCGACGTGGCCCGCCAGTTCGGCAGGCGGGAGCTCGCGCGCAAGCCCATCTTGCTGTTGCTGGAGGAGTCCGGCGTGAAGGTGGGGCGCGCCGTGCAGACCATCTCCGCGCGCCTGGCCGACGCGGAGGCGGCGGGCCACCTCCAGCTGTCCGTCGGCTCCGCCCTGCTGGCCGTGCGCCGCCTGATCTACGACGAGCAGGAAAGGCCGGTGCAGTGGCTGCACGGCCTGTACCGGCCCGACCGCTACGAATACGAAATGCAGCTGTCCCGCGTGGGCGACATCGACGCCAAGGTGTGGGTCAGCACCGACATGTCCGCCCATTTCCATTGACCCACGAGGAGAACACCATGAGCACCCGTCGCCATTTCATGTCGCAGTCGGCCGCCGCCGCGTCCGCGCTCGCCTTTCCGCTCGTCGGGGGCGCGCAGCCCAAGGCGGTGAAGATCGGGGTGCTGCACCCCGTCACCGGGGCGCTCGCGTACTCGGGCCAGCAATGCCGCGAGGGTGCGCAGATGGCGATCGACGACATCAACAAGGCGGGCGGCATCAAGTCCATGGGCGGCGCGAAGATCGAGGCCCTGCTCGGGGACGCGCAGTCCACGCCCCAGGCCGGCACGGCCGAGGTCGAGAAGATGAACGAGGCCGGCGTGTCCGCCGTGCTGGGCGCGTACGCGTCGGCCATCTGCCTGGCGACGACGCAGGCCGCGGCGAAGTACAACCTGCCGCACGTGGTGGACGTGGGCGTGGCCGACCAGATCGTGGAGCGCGGCCTGAAGAACACCTTCCGCTTCGGGCCGGGCTACAAGAAGTGCGCGGAGATCGCGGTGGCCAACCTGCACGTGCTCAACACCGCCGCGGGCAAGCCCGCGCGCACGGTGATGATCATCCACGAGGAGTCGCTCTTCGGCACCGGCACGGCGCAACTGCTGGCGCGCGAGCTGCCCGGCTACGGCTACGAGGTGAAGGAAGTGATCAAGCACGCGAACCCGACGCGCGACTTCAACAACATCGTGCTGCGCATGAAGGCGGTCAACCCGGACATCGTGATCCCGGCGAACTACTACAACGAATATGCGCTGCTGGTGCGCACCATGCAGCAGCAGAAGGTGACGCCCAAGGCCATCTACTCGGTGCTGGGCGGCGCGGCGTCGAGCTACAAGTTCGTCAAGGAATTCCCCGATGCGGCCAACGGCATCATCGACTGCAACCACTGGTTCAACCCGAAGGACAAGCGCTCGGCCGAACTGCGCAAGCGCGTCGAGGCCAAGGGTCTCTTCTATACCTACGAGATATTCAACACCTACACCGCCATGATGATGCTGGCCGATGCGATCAATCGCGCCAAAAGCGCCGACCGCGCCGCCATCACCGACGCGCTGGAAAAGAGCACCTTCTCGGACCACTTCATGCCCTACGGCGCGACCAAGTTCGTCAACGGGCAGAACATGGGCGCGCAGCCGCTGATGACCCAGGTGCTGAAGAACGACATCAAGGTGATCGTGCCGCGCGAGTACCGCGAGATCGACCCCGTCTTCCCCTTGCGTTCCTGAAGCCGCCGGCGCCGCATGCTCGACTTCGGCATCCTGTTCCCGGCGCTGCTGAACGGCCTGACCACCGGCGCCGTCTACGCGCTGGTGGCCCTGGGCCTCACCCTGATCTACGGCGTGCTGCACATCATCAATTTCGCGCATGGCGCGTCGCTGATGCTGGCGCTGTACGCGGTGTACCTGCTCAAGGAGAAGCTGGGCATCGACCCCTACCTCGCCCTGGTCGCGGTGGTGCCGGGCATGTTCGCGCTCGGCTACCTGCTGCAGCGCGTGGTGATCAACCGCGCGAGCCACGGCAAGGACGAGAACATCCTGCTGGTGACCCTGGGCCTCGCGATCGTGATGGAGAACCTCGCGCTGCTGGCGTTCAAGAGCGATACCCGCACGATCGAGACCGCCTACACGCTGAGCACGGTGGCGATCGGCCCGGCGACGATCGCGCTGCCCAAGCTGATTTCCTTCGCGGGCGCGCTGGTGGTGTCGGCCCTCCTGATGCTGCTGATGGCCAGGACCGACCTCGGCCGCGCGATCCGCGCCGTCGCCAGAGAAAAGCAGGGCGCGCGGCTGATGGGCATCGACGTGGACCATGTGTATGCCATGAGTTTCGGCATCGGCCTGGCCTGCCTGGGCGCGGCCGCCTGCTTCCTGCTGCCGGCCTACTACGTCAACCCGCAGGTCGGCAGCGGCTTCGTGCTCGTGGCTTTCACCATCGTCGTGCTGGGTGGCATGGGCAGCTTCGCGGGCGCGCTGGTGGGGGGCCTGCTGGTGGGCGTGGTGGAGTCGCTGGGCGGCCTGTACTTCGGAGAGTCGCTGGGGCAGATCGGAATCTTCGCGCTCTTCATCGCGGTGCTGCTGTTCCGTCCGCAGGGCCTGTTCGGGGCGCGCGCATGAGGGACCTCGCTGCCATCGCCCTGTTCGTCGCGCTGGTGGCTTGCGCGCCGCTGGTGACGCAGTCCGGCGTCGTGCTCAATTTCATCATGATGGCCTTGTATGCCTGCCTGCTCGCGCAGGCCTGGAACATCCTGGGCGGCTTCGGCGGCCAGTTCTCCTTCGGCCACGCACTCTTCTTCGGCACCGGTGCGTACGTGCAGGCCATCGCCCAGCAGCTCGGCATGAATCCCTGGGCGGCGCTGCCGCTCGCGCTGCTCGCGAGCGCCGCGGTCGGCGCGGTCGTCGGTGCGCTCTCCTTCCGTTACGGGCTCAAGGGCTCCTACTTCGCGCTGGTGACGCTCGCTTTCGCGGAGGTGTTCCGCGTCCTGGCGCTGTCGGTCCCTTTCACGGGCGGCGGGGTGGGCTTGATGGTGCCGCTGCGCGAGTCCGCCGCCAACATGCAATTCGCCACGCGCGCGGGCTACCTCTGGCTCGTGCTGTCGCTGGTCGCGGTGGCGCTGCTGGTGAGCGCGTGGCTGCGCCACTCGCGCTTCGGCGCGTACCTGCAGGCCGTGCGCGACAACGAGGACGCCGCACGGGCCGTGGGCGTCGACCCGTTTCGCGTCAAGCTCGCGGCCATCGGCCTGTCGGGCGCGCTGATGGGCGCGGGCGGCGCCTTCTACGTGCAGGTGTTCCAGTACATCGACCCGGGCATCGCCTTCGGTCCGGGCACCTCGGTGGAGGCGCTGGTGGCGGCCATCGTCGGCGGCATGGGCACCTTGTGGGGCCCCGTGCTCGGCGCGCTCGCGCTGCATGTGCTGGCAGACTTCACGCGCAACCTCTTCGGCCAGCTGCCCGGCATCAACATGGTGATCTACGGCGTGGTGCTGGTGCTGATCGTGATGTTCGTGCCGCGCGGCATCGCGGGCATCGGCGTGCCGGTGCGCTGGCGCCGCGCGCGCAGCAAGGAGTCGCCCCGTGAATGACGCCGCCACGCACGCCGTGCTGTCGGTGCAGGGCGTCTCGCGCTCGTTCGGCGGGCTGTGCGCCGTGAACGACGTGCGCCTTGACGTGCCGCGGGGAAGCCTGAGCGCCCTGATCGGGCCCAACGGCGCGGGCAAGACCACCCTGTTCGCGCTGGTGTCCGGCTTCCTGAAACCCGACCGCGGCACCGTGCGATTCCAGGGACAGGACATCACCGGGCAGGCGCCGCACCGCAATGCCGCGCTCGGCATGACGCGCACCTTCCAGATCGTCCAGCCCTTCGCGCAGCAGACCGTGCGCCAGAACATCGCGGTGGGCGCGCACCTGCGCACGTTGGGCCGCCGCGAAGCCCTCGCGCAGGCCGAGGAAGTGGCGCAGCGCGTGGGGCTCGCATCGCAGCTGGACAAGCCGGCCTCCGACCTGACGGTGGCTGGGCGCAAGCGCCTCGAACTGGCGCGCGCCCTCGCGACCCGGCCGCAACTGCTTCTGCTGGACGAGGTGCTGGCCGGCCTGAACCCCAGCGAGATCGCGCAGATGATCCCGGTCGTGCGCGGCATTGCCGACAGCGGCATCACGGTGCTGATGATCGAACATGTGATGCAGGCGGTGATGAACCTGGCGCAGCACGTGTGGGTGCTGGCGCAAGGCCAGCTGATCGCCAATGGCACGCCTGCCGAGGTGACGCGCGACGAGCGTGTGATCGAGGCTTATCTGGGCCACGGCATGGCGGCGCGCCTGCGTGCCGCGGAGGTGCGCCCATGAGCGCCGCACCCGCGCTGCTGGACGTGCGTGGGCTGCATGCCGGCTATGGCGCGGTCGAGGTGCTGCGCGGCATCGACCTGCAGGTGGGCGAGGGCGAGGCCGTGGCCCTGCTCGGGAGCAACGGCGCGGGCAAGAGCACGCTGAACAATGTGATGAGCGGCCTCTATGCACCGTGGGCCGGCCAAGTCGGCTTCGATGGCGCCGACATCACCGGCGCCCACTATCGCGACGTGGTGAAAGCCGGCTTGATCCAGGTGCCCGAGGGCCGCCGCATCTTCCCCAACCTCACCGTGATGGAAAACCTGGAACTCGGCGCGTTCACCCGCGCCCGCGAGCGCCGGGCTGCCAACATCGACAAGGCGTTCGAACTGTTTCCCCGATTGCGCGAGCGCTCGCGCCAGCTGGCAGGCACGCTGAGCGGCGGTGAGCAGCAGATGCTCGCGATCGGCCGCGGCCTGATGGCGCAGCCGCGCCTCTTGATCCTCGACGAGCCTTCGCTGGGCCTGTCGCCGCTGCTCGTGGAGGAGCTGTTCACCCTCATCCGCCGCCTGCGGGACGGCGGCCTCGCGGTGCTGCTGGTCGAGCAGAACGTCGGGCAGTCGCTGGAAGTGGTGGATCGTGCATACGTGATGGAAAACGGCGCGATCCGTTTTGCCGGCCTGCCCTCGCAACTGCTGGGCACCGATGCTCTGCGGCGCGCCTACCTGGGCATGTGATGGATACGAACCCGAAAAAACGAAGGTGCCTGCATGAAACGACGTGAACTCCTGGCTGCATCGGCCGGCCTGCTCGCCCTCCCCGCGCTTCGCGCGCAAACCGGGCCGGTGCGCATCCTCGTGGGTGCGCCGGCGGGCGGCACCACCGACACCATGGCGCGCACGCTCGGGGTGGAGCTCGGAAAGATCCTCGGGCGTCCCGTGGTCGTGGAGAACCGGCCCGGCGCGGGCGGCAACATCGCCGCGGATGCCGTGGCCAAGGCGGCCCCCGACGGCAACACGCTCCTCATGAGCTTCACGAGCCATGCGATCAATGCCTCGCTCTACGCCAGCCTGCCCTTCGACCCGGAAAAGGACTTCACGCCGCTCACCATGGTGTCCACCTCGCCGGCGGTGCTGGTGGCGCATCCGTCGCTGCCGGCCAATTCGCTGCAGGAGTTGATCGCGCTGGCCAAGGCGCGGCCGGGCAAGCTGAACTTCGCCATCGGATCCGTGGGCTCGTCGGTGCACCTGGCGGGAGACGCGTTCAAGATGATGTCGGGCGCCTACATCGTGAACATTCCTTACCGCGGGACGGCGCCCGCGATGCAGGACGTGCTCGCGGGACAGGTGGAGATGATGTTCGCCAACGTCGGCAACGCGCAGGCCTACCTGCGCGCCGGCAAGCTGAAGGCGCTGGGCGTCACCAGCCCGCGGCGCCTCGCCGCCTTTCCCGAGGTGCCGGCGATCGGCGAGGTGCTGCCCGGCTACGAATCGAGCGCGTGGTTCGGCCTGTTCGGGCCGGGCCGGATGAGCCCCGAGCTGGCGAAGCACCTGAGCGATGCGGCGCGGCAGGCCATCGCGACCTCGGAAGTGCGCCGCCGCATCGAGGCCGAAGGCGCGACGCCGGTGGGCAACTCGCCGGACGAATTCGCGCGCTTCGTGCACGCCGAGATCCAGCGCTGGGCCAAGGTCGTCAAGTTTTCCGGAGCCCGTCCCGAATGAGCGTGGCGCCACAGACCCTCGCGCAGAAGCTGATCGCGCGCGCGGCCGGCAAGGACGAGGTGCGCCCGGGGGAGATCGTCAACTGCCTGGTCGACCTGGCGATGTTCCACGACTCGTCGGGGCCGCGCCGACTGCAGCCGATGCTGCAGGCGCTGGGCGCCTCGGTCTGGGACACCTCGAAGATCGTCCTGGTGATGGACCACTACGTGCCCGAGCGCGACGAGGAGTCCCGCCGCATCGTGCGCATCGCGCGCGACTGGGCGCGCGACCAGCACCTGCCCCACGTGTACGACAGCCAGGGCATCTGCCATGTCGTGGTGCCGCAGCACGGCCACATCCGCCCGGGCATGTTCTGCGTCGGCGGCGATTCGCATTCGCCCACCGGCGGTGCGTTCGGCGCCTACATGTTCGGCATCGGCAGCACCGAGATGCTGGGGGTCGTCGTCACCGGGGAAATCTGGCTGCGCGTGCCCGGCACGATCCGCATGCAATGGGACGGCCGGCTCGCCCCCGGCGTCGTCGCCAAGGACATGATGCTGCACATGATCGGCCGCTTCGGCATGAACGGCGGACGCTACCAGGCGGTGGAGTTCTGCGGGGACGCGGTGCGGGCACTCTCCATGGCAGAGCGCATGACGCTGTCGAACATGAGCGCTGAACTCGGCGCGCAGGCGGGCTTGATCGCGCCCGACGAAACGACGATGCAGTGGCTCGCCGCCACGGGCGCACCGCCGGTGGACATCGCGGCGCTGCACACGGACGAGGAGGCCATCGACGCGCCGAGCTGCGAGACACACCGCTTCGAGGCCGCGGCGCTCGAGCCCTACGTCGCCGCGCCGCACAGCCCCGCCAATGCCCGGGGCGTGGGCCACTTCCAGGGAACGCCGGTGGACGTCGCCTATATCGGCGCCTGCACGGGCGCGAAGCTCGACGACCTGCGCGCCGCGGCACAGCTGCTGCGCGGGCGGCGGGTCGCGCCGGGCGTGCGGCTGATGGTCGCGCCCGCGAGCCTGAAGGACCAGGAGGCCGCGCGGGAAGAAGGCGTGCTGCAGGTTTTGACCGATGCCGGCGCGCAGTTGTTTCCCACCGCCTGCGGCGCCTGCGCGGGCTATGGGGAAACGCTGGGCGACGACACCACCGTCATTTCCAGCACCGCGCGCAACTTCCGCGGCCGCATGGGTTCGCCGACCGCGCAGGTCTACCTGGCCTCTCCCTATACCGTCGCCGCTTCCGCGCTGCGCGGAGTGATCACGGATCCGCGCGAGCTCATGCGGGAGCTCGCGCCATGAGCGCCAGCCGTGCCGCCGGCGCGCGCGCCTGGCGCCTGGGCGCGGACGTGGACACGGACGCGCTGGCGCCCGGGCACGCCATGAAGCACGGCATCGAGGTCATCGCGGCGCATTGCCTGGAGTCTGTGCGCCCCGAGTTCGCGGCCGGCGTGCGGCCCGGCGACGTGGTGGTGGCCGGGCCCAACTTCGGCATCGGCTCCTCGCGCGAGCAGGCCGCTTCCGTGCTGGTGCACCTGGGCGTCGCCGCGGTCGTGGCGCCTTCGTTCAGCGGCCTCTACTTTCGCAACGCCTTCAACGTGGGCATGTTGCTGCTCACGTGCGCCGAGGCCGGCGCCATCGCCGAGGGCGAGCGCATCGCGTTCGATGCCCGCGCGGGGCGCGTCGTGCGCGAGGGCGGCGAGGTCCTTGCCTGCGAACCCATCGCCGGCTTCCTGCTCGACATGGTCGAGGCGGGCGGCCTGCTGGCCCAGCTTCAACAACGTTTTCATCCGGGGACTTCTTCATGAGCGCAAATACCTACGACTTGCTGATCAAGAACGTGCGGGTGGTTCGCCCGCACGGCAACACGGTGCACGAGAGCGACATCGCCATCAAGGACGGCCGCTTCGCCAAGGTCGCGCCCGGCATCGACGTCACCCTGTCGAAGACGGTGCACGACGGCCGGGGGCGCCTCGCCTTCCCCGGCGTGGTGGATGCGCACATGCACAGCGGCATCTACTCGCCGCTGGAGGAAGACGCAGTGAGCGAGAGCAAGGCCGCGGCGATGGGCGGCGTGACCTCCAGCCTGAACTACTTTCGCACCGGCCAGTACTACCTGAACAAGGGCGGGCCGTACAAGAAGTTCTACCCGGAGGTGCTCAAGGCGAGCAAGGGGCGCTTCCATGTGGACTACGGCTTCCACCTCGCACCGATGGATGCCACGCACATCGACGAGATCCCGATGCTCATCGACAAGCACGGCGTGTCCAGCTTCAAGATCTTCATGTTCTACGGCTCGCACGGCCTGCACGGGGCGAGCGACGCGCAAAAGCAGTTCCTCATGATCGGCGAGAACGAGCGCTACGACTACGCGCATTTCGAGTTCATCATGCGCGGCATCCAGGCGGCGCGCGAGAAATTCCCCGAACGCGCCTCGCAGATCTCCCTGTCGCTGCACTGCGAGACGGCCGAGATCATGACGGCCTACACGAAGATCGTCGAGAAGGACAAGTCGCAGAAGGGTCTCGCGGCCTACAGCGCCTCGCGGCCGCAGCACTCGGAGGGCCTGGCGGTCTTCATCGCGAGCTACCTGGCCCACGAGACGGCGCTGCCCAACATCAACCTGCTGCACCTCAGTTCGCGCAAGGCGGTGCAGGCCGCGATGATGATGGCCGAAACCTTCCCGCACATCGACTTCAGGCGCGAGGTGACCATCGGCCACCTGATGCTGGACATCAACAGCCGCGCCGCCGAACTCGCGAAGGTCAATCCGCCGATCCGGCCGCGCGAGGACGTGGAGTTCCTGTGGGAGGCGCTGCTGGCCGGCGAGCTGGACTGGGTGGTGAGCGACCACGCCTGCTGCCGTCACGAGATGAAGGTTCCCAGGCGCTACTTCGGCAACATCTGGATGGCCAAGAGCGGGTTCGGCGGCACCGAGTACCTGATGCCCTCCCTGGTGAGCGAAGGCACGCGCCGGGGCATGAGCTACAACCACATGGCGCAGGTGACGAGCTGGAACCCGGCGCAACGCTACGGGCTGAACCGCAAGGGCGACATCGCCGAGGGCTTCGATGCCGACATCGCGCTGGTGGACCCGGCGAAGACCTGGACCATCTCGGCGAAGAACTCGCCGTCCACGCAGGGCTACACACCGTTCGAGGGGCTGGAGCTCTCGGCGCGCGTGGAGGAAACCTTCCTGCGCGGCCGGCTCATCTACCAGGACGGCAACGTGCTGGGCAAACCGACCGGCCAATACCTGTTCCGGCCCACGGCCTGAGGCTGCCATGTCCGGCGCAGCGCCCTGTGTCGTGCGCAGCGGCAAGCCGCAGGGGGCGCCGTGGATACCCGTCGCCATCGTCGGCGGCGGCGCGTGCGGCCTCACGGCGACCTTGATGCTGGCGGATGCGGGCATCGAGTGCGTGGTGCTGGAGCGCGACGCCGCGCCTTCCGGCTCCACGGCCTTGTCGTCCGGCTTCATTCCCGCGCCGGGAACGCGCGTGCAGAAGGCGCGCGGCATCGAGGACAGCGCCGGCCAGTTCGAGCGCGACATCCAGGCGAAAGCCCATGGCACGGCCGCGCCGCATCTCGCACGCGCGTATGCCCGCAAGATCGGACCGGCGCTCGATGCGCTGGAGGCGAATCACGGCCTGCAATGGGAATTGCTGGAGGGCTTTCTCTATCCCGGCCACACCGCCCTGCGCATGCACGCCGTGCCGGAGCGATCCGGCGCGGGCTTGATGAGCCGCTTGCGGCGCGCCGCCGATGCGGCAGGCGTGGCGGTGATGACCGGCGCGTTGGCGCGCGAACTCTGGATCGGCGATGACGGGCAGGTCACAGGCCTGGGCTTCCTGCGCCCCGACGGCCGCATGGAACAGCTCGGCTGCGGGGCCGTCCTGCTGGCCTGCAACGGCTTCGGCGGCGACAGGGCGCTGGTGCGCGAACTGCTGCCCGAGATGGCCGAGGCCACTTTCGCAGGCCATGCGGGCAATGACGGCAGTGCCATCGCCTGGGGCCGTGCGCTCGGCGCGCGCCTGGCCGACCTGGGCGGCTACCAGGGCCATGGGTCCTGGGCGGTGCCGCAAGGCGTGCTGGTGTCGTGGGCCCTGATGATGGAAGGCGCGATCCAGGTCAACCGCGAAGGCCGGCGTTTTCACGATGAAACGCAGGGCTACTCCGAAGCCGCGGTGCATGTGCTGGCGCAGCCCGGCGGCGTCGCCTGGAACGTTCTGGACGACCGGCTGCTGGCCTTTGCGCAGGAGTTTCCGGATTTTCGCGAGGCGCAGTCTGCAGGGGCGGTCCACCGCGCACCCGATACCGAGGCCCTGGCGAGGCTGATCGGCTGCAGCGCGGGGGCCTTGCGCGCCACCCTGGACAGCGTTCGCGATGGCGAGGTATCGACCGATGGCCGCAGGTTCACGCGCGCGCTAGCGCCGCCTTACCACGCGGTGAAAGTGACCGGCGCGCTGTTCCACACCCAGGGCGGACTGGACATCGACACGCAATGCAGGGTGCTGGGGCGTGACGGCACGCCCTGGCCGAATCTGCTCGCGGCGGGCGGCGCGGCGCGCGGCGTGTCGGGCAACGCCGTGTGGGGTTATCTCTCGGGCAACGGGCTGCTGAGCGCCGTGGCGGGCGGCGCGATCGCGGCGCGCACCGCAACGCAGTGGCTCACCAACAAGGAATCTCCATGAACCTGAAACAACGCCTCGAGTCCCCCCAGCCCTTGCTGGCACCGGGCATCTACGACGCGCTCAGCGCCCTCGTGGCCGAGCAGGCCGGCTTCGAGGCGCTCTACCTGTCGGGCGCATCGATCGCGTACACGCGGCTGGGACGGTCGGACGTGGGCCTCACCACGGCCAGCGAAATCGCGCAGACTTTGGCCCTCATCACCGACCGCGTGTCCTGCCCGGTGATCGTCGATGCCGACACCGGCTTCGGCAATGCGTTGAACACGCAGCGCACGGTGCGCGAGTTCGAGCGCGCCGGCGCCGCGATGATCCAGATCGAGGACCAGACCTTCCCCAAGCGCTGCGGCCACCTCGAAGGCAAGACGGTGGTGCCGGTGGCGGAAATGCAGGGCAAGCTGCGGGCGGCGCTCGATGCGCGGCGCTCGCCCGGCACGCTCATCCTCGCGCGAACCGATGCGCTGGCCGTCGAGGGACTGGATGCCGCGCTGGAGCGGGCCGAGCGCTACCTCGAGTGCGGCGTCGATGCCTTGTTCGTGGAAGCGCTGCGCTCGGCCGACCAGATGGATGCGGCCTGCGCACGATTCTCGCAGCGCGTGCCGCTGCTGGCCAACATGGTGGAAGGCGGCCAGTCGCCGGTGCAAAGTGCCGACGCGCTCGGAAGGCGCGGCTTTCGCATCGTGATCTTCCCCGGCGGCACCGCGCGGGCAGTGGCCCACACGCTGCAGGGTTATTACGCGAGCCTGAAGACCCATGGCACCACGGGACCGTGGGCCGCGCGGATGCTCGATTTCGACGGGCTGAACCGGGTGATCGGGACGCCCGCGTTGCTGGAGACCGGCCGCCGCTACGAAGGCTGATCTGCCGGGCGAAAACACCGGCTGCCGAAAAGGAACATGATGGGTCTTTCCCCGGAGCTGCCATCAATCCCTATATCTGGTGTGTCGTCGGCGGCCTGGTCGGCTGGGCTTCGGTCTTCGCCATGAAGCGCCATGGGCGGGGCGCCCTCATCGAGAACGTCCTCGTGGGCGTGTTCGGCGCCTTCCTCGGCGGGGACTTCCTCGTCTCCATGCTCCACGGCGGCGTGGTGAACGACAAGGATTTCCACGCGAGCTCGCTCGGCTTTGCGGTCGTCGGCGCGGTCGTCATGGTGGCGCTGCTGTCCGTGATGCGCGGCAAGGTGGGAACGCTCAAGCAGAGCAAGGGCAAGCAGCGCGACCGCTAGCGCTGCGCGCTTCGTTGCCCGCGCGTAAGATGGCGCCCTTTCGCGGCGACTTACCGTTTTCAATGGAGAAACCATGTCCACATCCACGCAGACCCTCGTGCTGGGCGGCGGCTGCTTCTGGTGCACCGAGGCGGTGTACGTCAAGGTGCGCGGCGTGACCGACGTCGAATCGGGCTACAGCAACGGCCAGGCGCAGCGCCCGAGCTACGAGCAGGTGTGCACGGGCACGACGGGCCACAACGAGGTGGTCAAGCTCACCTACGACCCGGCGCAGATCACCACGCGGCAGATCCTGGAGATCTTCTTCGTCATCCACGACCCGACCACGCTGAACCGCCAGGGCAACGACAGCGGCACGCAATACCGCAGCGGCATCTACTACACGACGCCCGAGCAGAAGGAGGTCGCGCAGCAGATCATCGCGGAGATGACGAAAGACAATACCTTCGGCAAGCCGATCGTCACTGAAGTCCTCCCCATGGACAACTACTGGCCGGCCGAGGAGTACCACCAGGACTTCTTCGAAAAGAACCCGAACCAGGGCTATTGCATGGCGGTCGCGGGGCCGAAGGTGGCCAAGTTCCGCAAGACCTTCAAAGAGCTGTCCAAAGACTGAACGGCTGCGTGCCCCGGCATTGAACCATCCGGTCGTTTCCGCGCTGCTCCCGGTGTTCCTGCTGGCGGCGGTCGGCTTCTTCGCGGGCCGGCGCCGCTGGCTGGTCGGCGAGGGCCTGAAGCAGCTCTCCACGCTCGTCTTCGTGGTGCTCACGCCGCCGCTGCTCTTTCGCACGATGGCGTCCGTGCATCTCGACAAGCTGGACTTCCGGCCGCTGGGCGCGTACTTCATCGGCAGCGGCCTCATCTTCGCCGTGACACTCGCGGTGCTCGGCTTCAACCGCCGCGGCGCGGTGCTGGGCCTGGCCAACACCTATACCAACACGGTGATGATCGGCATTCCGCTCGTGGGCCTTGCCTACGGCGAGCCGGGGTTGGTGCTGCTCTTCACGCTGATCTCGGTCCACGCGCTCATCATGCTGACGTCCGCGACCGTCCTGCTGGAGCTGGCGATGCTGCGGGAAGATGCCGCGGCGGGCCGGCGCAGCGAACGGCACTTCGCGCACACCGTGCTGCTCGCGGTTCGCAACACGATCATCCATCCGGTCCCGCTGCCGATCATCGCGGGCCTGCTGTTTTCCTGGAGCGGCCTGGCGATGCCGGCGGTGATCGACATGCCCCTGAAGCTGCTCTCGGGCGCGTTCGGCCCGCTCGCGCTGCTGCTGGTGGGCGCGACGCTGGCCGCCACGCCCATCGGCGCGAACTGGCGCAGCGCCCTGTCGCTGTCGCTCGTGAAGAACCTGGTGCATCCGGCCGTCGTCGCGGTGGCCGGATGGGCGATCGGCCTGTCGGGCGCGCCGCTGGCGGTGATGGTGCTGGCGGCGGCGCTACCGATCGGCGCGAACGTGTTCCTGTTTTCGCAGCGCTATGGGGTGGCGGAAGAACTCGTGACGGCCAGCGTGGCGATGTCGACGATGCTGGGGCTGGTGACGCTCACGGTGGTCATGGCAGTGCTGACTTTGATCGGGTGAGTGGGTGGGCGTGGCATCTGCGTCCTGTTCTACTTGCGCTTGACAACGTGCTCGCGAATCCACGCCGCAAACTCGTCTTCGGTGATGTCGCCTGCGGCGACTGACAGCATGGTGAGGGTTGCGTCAGCCTGAGACGCTTGCAGGCGAAATCCATTCAGGAAGAGAAACATACCGACCGACAGGAAGGCGGCGCGTTTGTTGCCGTCGATGAAGGGATGATTCTTCGCGAGGCCGAATCCGTAGCTGGCGGCCAGGCTCGCGACATCGGGGGTTCCGTAGGCGGCAAGGTTTTCGGGTCGCGCAAGAGCCGACTCGAGCAGCCCGGCGTCGCGCAACCCTTCGCCTCCTCCATGCTCAGAAAGACTTTCGGCGTGCAGGAGTAGCAATGCCTGGCGGGAAATCCAGCGCCAGCTCATTTAGCGAGCTGATGGAACGTGTCCCGGAATTCACGCATGAACTCCCGTCCCGCCTGGATCTGTTCTTCCAGGGCAGGATCGTATGGCGTCAACGCATAGCCTTCGGGCGTTTCGGTCAGGAAAACGCTTTCGCCCTTGGCAAGGCGCAACCTGGACAAGGCTTCCTTGGGCAGGATGACGCCGACGGAATTGCCGATTTGGGTGAGTTTGAGCATGTGCATGGCGGTACTGCAATTCAGTTATAACGGTAGTTATACTACAGCGTTCTCCGCACCGCAAGCCCAGCCGGGTCTTGCTTAAGGCGCCAGTCGCTCCCGCACCCAGCCACCATCCCCCCGCCGATACCGCAACCGGTCATGCAACCGGCTCTTGCGCCCCTGCCAGAACTGCCACTCGTCCGGCACCAGCCGGTAGCCTCCCCAATGCGGTGGACGCGGCGGGTTCAGCATGAACTGCGCGCCGTACTTCGCCGCATTCGCCACCAACACGCCGCGATTGGGGATCACCTGGCTTTGCGGGCTAGCCCACGCGCCGATGCGGGAATCGAGCGGGCGCGACGCGAAGTACGCGTCGCTTTCCTGCGCGCTCGTCTTCTCCACCCGGCCCTCGATACGCACCACCCGTTCCAGCTCCACCCAGTGGAACTGAAGCGACGCATACGGATTGCCCGCGAGCTCCTGGCCCTTGCGGCTCTCGTAATTCGTGTACCAGACGACGCCGCGCTCGTCGTAGCCCTTCACCAGCACGATGCGCGTGCTCGGGCGCATGTCGCTCGCCACCGTGGCCAGGGTCATGGCGTTCGGCTCGGGCACCTCGCCGCTGATCGCCTCGGTGAGCCACTGGTCGAATTGCTTCAGGGGGTCGGCGTGCGAAGCGTCCTCGCTCAGCTCCGCGCGCTCGTAGCTTTTGCGCAGGTCGGCCACGCGGGAAGAAGTTGTGCTCATGGCGGGAATTCTCTCATCGAGCGCGTGACGGCTCGGCTCCAGCTCAGCTGTATCAAATTGCGAAGGAAGTGCCCGTTCAGGGTTAACCCGATGAACTTTGCTGTTCATCGGCATACGCTGCGCTCCATCTAGCTCAACACAAGGAGACAAGCATGAGCGTGGCGTTCAACCTCAATGGGAAAGCCGTAACGGCCCAGGCGGAGGCGGACACTCCGCTGCTCTGGGTGATCCGTGACGAGCTGGGCATGACGGGGACGAAATTCGGCTGCGGCATGGCGCTGTGCGGCGCCTGCACCGTGCACCTCGACGGCCAGCCGGTGCGCTCCTGCCAGACGCCCGTGTCGGCGGTGAGCGGTCGCAAGGTGGCGACGGTGGAGAGCCTCTCCGGCACCGCGAACACGCATCCGCTGCAGGTCGCGTGGATCAAGCACGACGTGCCGCAATGCGGCTACTGCCAGTCCGGCCAGCTCATGAGCGCGGCAGCGCTGCTCGCGGCGAACAGGAACCCGAGCGACGCCGACATCGACAACGCGATGAGCGGCAACATCTGCCGCTGCGGCACCTATCCCCGCGTGCGCGCCGCCATCAAGGATGCCGCCGCTTCGATGCGCAAAGCCTGAGGAGGACACACCATGAGCTCTGTCATGCACACCCTTGCGCAGGCCTCGCGCCGCGATTTCATGAAGACCACCGCCGTCGTCGCCGGCGGGTTGATGGTGGGCGTCTCGCTCACCGCGCTGAAAAGCGCCAGGGCCGCCGGCACGATGCACACGCCCAACGCGTGGGTGCACATCGCCGACGACAACACGATCACGCTGATCTCCGCCCGCTCCGAGATGGGGCAGGGCGTCTACACGTCCATGCCGATGCTGCTGGCCGAAGAGCTCAACGTCGACATCCGCAACATCAAGGTCGCGATGGCCCCGCCCGATGCCAAGCTGTACGGCAACGCGCTGCTCGGCGGCACGCAGCTCACCGGCGGCTCGACCTCCGTGCGCGACGGCTGGGAGTCGCTGCGCACGGCGGGCGCGCAGGTGCGCGAGATGCTGATCAGCGCGGCCGCGACGAAGTGGAACGTCGACCGCGCCGACATCCGGGCGGACAACGGCATGATCCTCGGCCCGCGCGGCATGAAGGCCACCTACGGCGAGCTGGCCGAGGCGGCGTCGAAGTTGCCGCTGCCGATGAAGGTGTCGGTGAAGGACCCGAAGGACTTCCGCATCGTCGGCAAGCGCACCAGGCGCCTGGACACGCCGGCCAAGGTCAATGGCACGGCGGAATTCGGCATCGACGTGAAGCTGCCCGGCATGGTCTACGCCGCGCTCGAACAATGCCCCGTGATCGGCGGCACGGTCAGGAGCTTCGATGCGTCGAAGGCGAAGGGCATGCCCGGCGTGATCGACGTCGTGCAGATCCCGGACGGCGTCGCCGTGGTGGCGGACAGCTGGTGGCGTGCGAACCAGGCACGCAAGGCCGTGGCCATCGTGTGGGACGAGGGCAAGGGCGCCTCGCTGTCGCACACCAGCATGCTCGAGAGCACGCGCGCCGCGTCGAAGACCGGCAAGCCGATCCCGATCAAGTCCGCGGGCGATCCGGAGGGCGTCATCGCGGCGTCGAACAAGGTGGTGCGCGCCGAGTACGTGAGCCAGCTGCTGTCGCACTCGCCGCTCGAGCCGATGAACTTCACGGCGAGTTACGCCAACGGCAAGATGCTGCTGATCGGCCCGACGCAGTGGCAGGACGGCGCGCAGGGCGCGGTGGCGAAGGCGCTGGACATGAAGCCCGAGGACATCGGCGTGCAGACGACCTTCCTGGGCGGCGGCTTCGGCCGGCGCATCGACCTGGACTTCATCGTGCAGGCCGCGCAGATCTCCAGGGCGGTGGGCAAGCCGGTCAAGCTCGTGTGGACGCGCGAGGACGACATGACGCACGACTTCTACCGGCCGCAATCGGTGCACCAGCTCGCCGCGTCGCTCGGCGCGGACGGCAAGCCGACCGCGATGACCTTCCGCCTCACCTCGCAGTCGGTGACCGGCCGCGTGTTCGGCCTGCCCGAGTCGGAGCCCGATGCGCTGATGACCGAGGCGGCGGTGGCGCCCTACGCCATCCCGGCGTTCCGGCACGAGCACATCAAGCACGACGCCGGCCTGCGCGTGGGCTACTGGCGCTCGGTGAGCCACCTGCTCAACGCCTTCGCCAACGAGAGCTTCATCGACGAACTCGCGAAGTCGGCCGGGCAGGATCCGTACCAGTACCGCATGTCCATGCTCGCTTCGCAGCCGCGCTTCGCGAACGTGCTCAAGCTCGCCGCGGACAAGGCCGGCTGGGGCAAGCCGCTGCCGGCGGGCCATGCGCACGGCATCGCGCTCATGGAAGGCTACGACACCTACATGGCGCAGGTGGCCGAGGTGAGCCTGGACGCATCGGGCGGCGTGCGCGTGCACCGCGTGACGGTGGCGGCGGACACCGGCCGCATGGTGAACCCCGACACGGTCGAGGCGCAGATCCAGTCCAGCGTGGTGTTCGGCATGGGCGCGGCGCTGATGCAGGAGATCACCCTCGAGAAGGGCCGCGTGCAGCAGACCAACTTCCACCAGTTCCCGCTGGTGCGGATGAACGAGGCCCCGGCCATCGACATCATCCTCGTCCAGAGCACGGAGAAGCCCGGCGGCATCGGCGAGCCCGCGACGGCCGTGGTGGTGCCGGCGATCGCGAACGCGGTGGCCAGGCTCACCGGCAAGCGGGTGCGTAAACTCCCGATGACGGCCGACGCGATCCGCATGGCCTGAAGCCGTAAAGGAAGTCATGGAGAGTCTCGACCTGCGCGTGCTCGGCGATGCGCTGCAATGGCGGCGCGCCGGGCACGGCGTGACGCTGGTCACCGTCGTGGAAACCTGGGGCAGCGCCCCGCGCCCCCCGGGGGCGCTTCTCGCCGTGCGCGACGACGGCGTGGTGAGCGGCTCGGTCTCGGGCGGCTGCGTCGAGGACGACCTCATCGCGCGCGTGAAGTCCGGCGAGCGCCATGGCGCGCCGGCGATGATCGCCTACGGTGTCACCAAGGAAGAGGCGGCGCGCTTCGGCCTGCCGTGCGGCGGCACGCTGCGGCTGGTGCAGGAGCCCGTGCGCGACACCGCGTGGATCGAATCCGTGTTGGCGCGCACGGCGGCGCATGAGCTGGTCGCGCGGACCCTGACGCTCGCCACGGGCGCGGTGACGCTGGGCACCGCCACCCGCGACGAGCGCATGCGCTTCGATGGCTCGACCCTCACGACCTTGTTCGGGCCGAAGTGGCGCTTGCTGCTGATCGGCGCGGGGCAGCTGTCGCAGGCGGTCGCGCAGATGGCGCAACTGCTGGACTTCGAGGTGCTGGTGTGCGATCCGCGCGAGGAGTATGCGAGCACGCTCGCGATCGCGGGCGCGACGCACGTGCCGGGCATGCCGGACGACGTCGTGCGCGAACTGCGCTGCGACGCCCACACGGCCATCGTCGCGCTCACGCACGACCCCAAGCTCGACGACATGGCCCTGCTGGAGGCACTGCGCTCCGATGCGTTCTACGTGGGCGCGCTCGGCTCCACGCGCAACCAGGCCGCGCGCAGGAAGCGGCTCGCGGAGCATTTCGACCTGACCGAGGCCGAGCTCGCGCGGCTGCACGGCCCGGTGGGTTTGCGCATCGGCGCGAAGACACCTGCGGAGATCGCGGTGTCCATCCTCGCGCAGCTCATCGAGCGCAAGAACCACGCGGCCGTCGCGGCGCAACCGGCAGCCGGCTGCACCGTCGCGTGAGCGGCCCCGCCGTCCTGGTCCTGGCGTCCGGGCGGGGAGAGCGGTTCAAGGCCTCGGGGGGAACAGGTTCCAAGCTGGAAGCGATGCTGTTCGGCAAGACGGTGCTGGACCGCACGCTGGATGCCGTGCGCGCGAGCGGCCTGCGCTGGCACCTGGAGGACAAGGGCCATCCCGGCATGGGCGATTCCATCGCCGCCGCGGTGCACGCGACGCGCGACGCGAGCGGCTGGCTCATCCTGCCCGGCGACCTGCCGCTGGTGCAGGCAGCCACGCTGTCGGCGGTGGCGCAGGCCGTGGCGTCCCATGCCGTCGTCCTGCCGCGCTACGGCGGGCGCCAGGGACATCCGGTCGGGTTCGGTTCTGCATGCCGTGACGCGTTGCTGGACCTGACCGGGCCCTTGGGCGCATCGACCGTGGTGCGTGCGCAGCGCGACGTGGGCGGTGTGTTCACGCTGGACATCGACGATCCGGGGATCGTGACGGACATCGATACGGTGGACGACTTGGCGCGGGCGGAGGCGCTGTTGCTGCGCCGATGAGAGTTCTTTTGAACTTGGCCGGACGCAGAATTCGCAGAAGTTACGCAGAATGAAATCCAGAAAAGCCAAGATGCATTTGAATTTTTCTTGTCTTCCTTCTGCGTAACCTCTGCGAATTCTGCGTCCGGCCAAGCTGAAAGGCGGTCACCTCCGCAGCAACCTCAGCAACTTCTCCAGCCCCCTGTCGCGGATGTTGTGCCGCTGCAATTCCTCGAACGTGCGGTGCGCGTACTCGAAGGTCGTCCCGTAGATCCCCGTCGACTTCTCGAAGATGTGCCGGTACTCCTCTTCCGTCAGCGTGCCCGTATGGCTCGGGCTCTTGCGCGACAGCGTGAACGCCAGTGCCTGCACCGGCCCATGCGGCGTGTGGCAGGTGAGCCAGCGCGGGTCGTAGACGGCCAGCGCCATTTCGCGCGCCCACAACTTCGACAGCACCTCCGCGCCGTGCTGGCGCGGGATGCGAAACACCATGCCCTGGCACGAGCCGCCCGAGAGCATGCCGAAGACGAGGCCCGGGCGCTCGGGCGTACCGCGGTTGATGCGGCTCCACATCTTCAATGCGCGGTGCCAGCCGTGGACCTTGGCCGGGCGGCGCTCCGCGAAGTCGAAATCCGGCCTCCAGATGAGCGAGCCGTAGCCGAAGATCCACAGGTCCTCGTGCCCGCCCCATTCGTGCAAGGTCTTGTCCAGCATCGCCGCGGGATCGCGCAGCGGCTTCAAGGGCTGATCGCTCATGAGCAGCAACTGTAGCGCGGCGCGGACGCGCGATTGCGCGGTTACGGAACCGGTTTGTTACGGCGGGGCGGCGCGCATCGGCGTACCATGGGCTGTAATTAAGTTACCGACCCGATCCCGCGCACCCATGACCCTCCATCCGGCCGTCCGTGCCGTCACCGAACGCATCCGCGAGCGCAGCGCGCCGCACCGAAACGCCTACCTGCAACGACTGGACGCCGCAGCCGCCCGGGACCGCGGCGCCGACCGCATGGGCTGCGCGAACGTGGCCCATGCGTTCGCGGGCATCCCCGCCGACGACCGGTTCAAGGTCGTCGCGGAGCGCGCGCCGAACATCGCCATCGTCAACTCGTACAACGACATGCTGTCCGCGCACCAGCCGCTCGGCCGCTACCCGGACCTCATCAAGGACGAGGCACGCAAGCTCGGTGCCACGGCGCAGGTGGCGGGCGGCGTGCCCGCGATGTGCGACGGCGTGACGCAGGGCACGGCCGGCATGGAGCTCAGCCTGTTCTCGCGCGATGTGATCGCGATGAGCACGGCGGTGTCGCTGAGCCATGACGTGTTCGACGCCGCGCTGATGCTCGGCATCTGCGACAAGATCGTGCCGGGCCTGCTCATCGGCGCGCTGCACTTCGGCCACCTGCCCACCGTGTTCGTGCCGGCGGGTCCGATGCCCAGCGGCCTGTCCAACAACGAGAAGGCCAAGGTCCGCGAGAAGGCGGCGCAGGGCCTGGTCGGCCGCGAGGCGTTGCTCGAAGCGGAGCAGGCCGCGTACCACGCGCCGGGTACCTGCACCTTCTACGGCACCGCCAACAGCAACCAGATGCTGCTGGAGGCGATGGGGCTGCACGTGCCGGGCACGGCCTTCGTGAATCCCGGCAACGAACTGCGCGAGGAGCTCACGCGCGAAGCGGTGCGCACGGTGCTGGGCATCACGAAGACGCGCCGCTTCGCACCGATCGGGCAAGTGGTGGACGAACGCGCGATCGTGAACGCGATGTCCGCGCTGCTCGCGACCGGCGGTTCGACCAACCACCTGATCCACTGGGTGGCCGTCGCGCGCTCCGCGGGCCTCGTCATCGACTGGGACGATTTCGCGCAGCTGTCGGCGGCGGTCCCGCTGCTGGCGCGCGTGTACCCCAACGGCAGCGCGGACGTGAACCAGTTCCAGTCCGCGGGCGGGCCCGGGTTCATCATTCGTGAATTGCTGGATGCGGGCTTGATGCACGGGGACGTGCTGACGGTGCGGGAAGAGGGGATTCGCGCGTACACGAAGGAGCCGGCGCTCGCCGGAAAGCTCGGCTGGGCCGACATCGGCCCATCGCGCGACACCACCATCGTGCGCCCCGCGTCGGAGCCGTTCAGCGCCACCGGCGGTTTGAAACTTCTCACCGGCAACCTGGGGCGCAGCGTGATCAAGGTGTCGGCCGTCCCCGAGGACAGGCACGTCGTCGAAGCGCCCGCGCGTGTGTTCAACAGCCAGGACGAATTGCTGCGCGCCTTCAACGGGGGCGAGCTCGAGCGCGACATGGTGTGCGTGGTGCGCTGGCAGGGCCCGCAGGCGAACGGCATGCCGGAGCTGCACAAGCTCACGCCCCCGCTGGCCGTGCTGCAGGGCAAGGGATTCAAGGTGGCGCTGGTGACGGATGGCCGCATGAGTGGCGCATCGGGCAAGGTGCCGGCGGCGATCCATGTGTCGCCGGAAGCCGCGGCGGGCGGCCCGCTCGCGAAGGTGCGCGACGGCGACCTGGTGCGGCTCGACGCGCCCGCCGGCACGCTGCAGGTGCTCGTGCCGGACGCCGAGTGGGCGGCGCGCGAGAATGCGTCCATGCCGGGCACCCTCAAGGACACCAATGGCTTCGGCGTGGGCCGCGAGCTCTTCGCCTCGTTCCGCCGCAACGCGCTCGCCGCGGAAGAGGGGGCCTGCACATGGCTGTGACCCTGACCGCGCGTGACGTGATGGCCGATGCGGCCGTGATCCCGGTGATCGTGCTCACGGACGTCGCGCACGCGGTCCCGCTCGCGCGCGCGCTCGTCGCGGGTGGGATCCGCATGCTGGAAGTCACGCTGCGCACGCCCGTGGCGCTGGCGTGCATCGAGGCGATCGCGCGCGAGGTGCCGGACGCCGTGCCCGGCGCCGGCACGGTGCGCAGCGCGGCGGATGCGCAGGCGTCCATCATGGCGGGCGCGCGCTTCGCCGTGAGCCCGGGCTACACGCATGCCGTCGGCAAGGCTTGCCACGAGCTGGAGCTGCCGCTGCTGCCCGGCGTGGCCACCGGCGGCGAAATCATGGCCGCGCAGGAAGACGGCTACATGGCGCTCAAGTTCTTTCCCGCGATGCAGGCCGGCGGCGCCGCGATGCTCAAGGCGTGGCAGGGGCCCTTCGGCGACGTGGTGTTCTGCCCCACGGGCGGCGTCACCGCCGCCAACGCCCACGAGTTGCTCGCACTGTCCAATGTCGCGTGCGTGGGCGGCTCCTGGCTGACGCCGGCCGATGCCATCGCCCGCGGGGACTGGGCGCGCATCACGCAGCTCGCACGCGAAGCCGTGGCCTTGCGCTCCTGAGGCCAGCCGCTACGATGGACCTCCTCATCGCGAGGAGAAGGGCCATGCAGGTCGATTACGCGGGGCACGAGGCGGTCTACCGACGGCTCCGGTCGCAAGCCGGGAGGGCAGGCTGGGACGACGCGCAAGGCCTGGCGCGCGACCTCGACATCCTGGACGAAATCATGCGATGGTCCGCGTTTCCGCGCGAGGGCCGCGTGCTGGAGCTGGGCTGCGGCGCCGGCAACATCGCGCTATACCTCGCGGCCCGCGGCTACGTGGTGCACGGTGTGGACATCTCGCGCACGGCGATCGACTGGGCCCGCGAACACGCGGCTGCCGGCCCCGTGAGCGCAAGCTTCGAGGTCGGCAACGTGATCGACGGGGAAGGCCTGCACGATGCCGCGTTCGACCTCGTGCTCGACGGCCACTGCCTGCACTGCATCATCGGCGAAGACCGTGCGCGCTTCTTCGGCACGGCGCGGCGGGTGCTGGCGCCGGGCGGCGTGCTGTGCGTGCGGACCATGTGCAACGCACTTCCGCCGGCCATGGCGAGCCGCGTGGGTTACGACCCCGACACCGGCGTCTGCAGCCGCGATGGCGTGGCGACCCGCTATGTCGGCGCCGCCAATGCGCTGGTGCGCGAGGTCATGGACGCGGGCTTCGAGTTGTTGCAGATGGAAGTGCGCCGGGCGCCGGACGGCGCCACCGACGACTCCGATGAGTTGATCCTGCTGGCTTCCCGTCCCGCATGAGCCGCGCGTCTCCCAACGGCGTGCCCGCGTGCACCGCGTGGGGGCATGGACGTAGTCCATTGCCGCAAATCGAGAATGTTTGGCGCCCCGGGGCTTGCATCCGCCCCCGCGAGGCTCGATATGAGCTATGTTGCAGTGCAGCATTACCAAAGGGGCTATTTTGTACATCCCGCTCGAAGAACTGGCCAAGGCCACCGAACTCACCCGTGGCGGCAGGCTGCAGGAAGCCACGCAGCTCATCCAGCAGGCACTCCAGCGCGGGGCCCCAGCCGGAGAGAAGCCCGCGCCCGCGCCAACGCCCAGCGCGCCGCGCGCCGACGTCACGGACGTCACGGACGTCGCGTTTCGTGAATTGCCTTCTCCCGGCGGCGCGCCGGCGGCGGCCGCGGAGCAGCCCTCGCCCGCCTCATCCACGGGCCCGGCGTCTTTCGAACGGCACGCCTTCGACGGCGGGGCCAAGCCGTACACCTACTGGCTCTACACGCCGGGCCGGCAGGACGATTCCGCGCCCTTGCCCATCGTCGTCATGCTGCACGGCTGCACGCAGGACGGCGCGGACTTCGCCACCGGCACGGCGATGAACGAGCTGGCGGCCGTGCGCGGCTGCCTCGTCGTCTATCCCGAGCAGCGGCAGGACGCCAACAGCATGCGCTGCTGGAACTGGTTCGAACCGGCTCACCAGCGGCGCGATTCGGGCGAGCCGGCGATGATCGCGGCGCTCGCGCTCGAGGTCGCGGCGCGCCACGGCGGAGACACCTCGCGCATCTACATCGCGGGCCTGTCCGCCGGCGGCGCGATGGCGACGCTCGTGGGCCAGCTCTATCCCGATGTGTTCGCGGCCGTGGGCGTTCACTCCGGCCTGCCCGCGCAATCGGCGCAGGATGTCGTGGGCGCGATGTCTGCCATGCGCAAGCCCGCCGCGCAGCGCACGCCCTCCACCCGGGCCGGCATCGCGGTGCCGACCATCGTGTTCCACGGCAATTCCGATCGCACGGTGCATCCGGGCAACGGCAAGCGCATCGTGCAGGAGGCCGTGTCCGCGGCCGATGCGAAGGGCGTGCCGCTGAGTTCGCGCCCCGGCCCGACGGGCGCCTCGAGCCGCACGGTGCGCCGCGCGGTCCACAGCTCGGCGGAAGGACAGCCGTGGGTGGAAAGCTGGGAGATCGTCGGCGCGCCGCACGCATGGTCGGGCGGTCGCGCGGCCGGAACCTACACCGATCCCCAGGGACCGGATGCGTCGGCCGCGATGCTGGACTTCTTCCTCCAGCACCGCCTGGCCACGCAGCGTCCGGTGTGAATTAACATGTCGGGCTCACCGGCGCACACCCGGCGCCAGCCCATCCACCCGGCCACGAGCCGCCTCGATATCCCGACATGAAAGCCCTGCAACTCTCCGTCCTCATTCCCGTGTTCGCACTCGCCGGTTTCACCGCGAGCGGCCTGCACGCCCAGACCAAGAAGCTCGTCACGCGCGACGAGTTGCGCGCCTGCATGAACTCCGAAGCCGAGCTCGCCGACCGGCGCAAGTCCTTCGAAGGCCGCAGCGCGAAGAACAAGGAAGAGGCGGACGCCATCCGCGCCGAGCAGGCGGAGATGGCCGAAGAGCAGAAGACGCTCGGCGACGACCAGCGCAAGATCGACCGCTTCGGCCGCAAGGTGAAGGCGCACAACGTGAAGGTGCAGGCCGCGAAGGCCAACGCCGACGCGTTCAATGCCGACCTCGAGGCGCTGAACAAGGGCTTGCTCGCGCACAACGAGAAGTGCGGCGGCATCAGCTACGACCCGGACGACAAGGAAGCGATCCTCAAGGAACGCGAGGCGCAGAAGAAGTAGGGGCCGCCCGGTGCGCCGCACGCTAAGTCATGTTTTCATGACAGTGCGGATGATTCGCTGAATTTACATTGAGGAGCTATCCACTACGACCAGGAAATAGCTCCGATGTTTTTCTCGAAAGTCCCTTCGGCCCTTGCCGCGATGGCAATGGCATGCGCCGCCGGAGCTGCGCATGCGACCTACCCCGGCATCAACGGCGTCATCGTCTTCGAAAATGCCGCGACCCACAGGATCGGCCGCACGGCGCCCACCGGCGGCGCCGTCACAGATCTTGCTGCGGGACGGTCCCCCGCGGTATCGCCCAACGGCAGGAAGATCGCGTTCTCCCTGCCCAACGCGGCCAACACTTCCAGCGCCATCCACGTCATGAACATCGACGGCACGAACGACGTGCAGTTGACCAGTGGTACATGGGACGTGGCGCCCGCGTGGTCGGCGGACGGCACCAGCATATCCTTCGTCCGGAACCAGAATGAGATGTGGAGCATCAATCCGGACGGAACGGGTGCGATGAACGTACGCCCGCTGCTGGGTGCGGTCACGAGTCTCGTCAACTTCCCGCATTTCACGTCGAAGGGAAGCTTTGCCTATGCCTCGTACGACACAGCGGGAACTCCTTGGCTTTATTTCTCGTCCATTCAGCCCCGCAACGACACCTTGCTCGCGAGGAACTCGTTTCCCACGTTTTCGCCCGACGGCTTGACGTACATGGGCGTGACGCTGAGTCTGCAGGCCGTTGAGGGGGACATCGCAGGACCTAACTCGCATCTGGTGCCGACCCCTGGGAGCGTCACCGGACAGAACGTGATCTCTCCCGATGGAAAGTCCATCGCCGCGGGTGTCGGGAACGCGCAAAACAACCTCCTCCAGGTTCGTCCTCGCAGCGGCGGACCTGGAACAGTCCAATGGCCCGATACGGTCCATACCCTCGATTGGAGTCGCCTGCCGCAGGCCTGCCACGAGACGACGACGACGGGCGGCAGCAGCGTCTCCCCGAGTGCTGACTTTTACGCATCGCAATGTGCTGTCGTGGTCATGCCCGACGGCGGACAGACGACCGGTGTTCTGATGCAGGCGGCGGCGATCGGGCCGGACCAGCGTCTCTATGTGGCCACGAAAAAGCTGGACGGCAAGGGAGTACCTTACTGGTCCCCATTCGAAGTGGCTCCGGGCTTCGTCGGTTCTCCAACGGTTGCCTACTCGGCAGGCCTGCGTGTCAACCGGCTTGCCATCGCAGGAGCGAAAGACGGCAGTCTCCAGGTCGTCGTTGTCTTCGCGGACGGAACCGTCTATCACAACGTGCGCTACGCCGGCGGCTCCTGGTCGGCGCAGGGTTTCATTGCGCTTTACAACGGAAACAACTTCTTCAAGGCGCGCGATGTCGCCATCACCATCAGCGGGAGCAGCGCGACATCCCAGGGCATGGCACAAGTCATCGCGAACGGGTATGACCTGGGAAGCGTGTTCCACCGCGTTCGATCGAGCGATGGCACCTGGACCGACTGGGCGGAAGTGCCCGGCGCCGCGGGCCTGAACACGCGCCAGCTCGCGATCGCTGCGGGAGACGATGGCAACACGAACGTCCTGGCGACGGTGGTCCAGCCCGATGGCACTTCGTTGATAAAGCGCCAGGTTCGCTACACCAACAGCTGGGATCCTTCGTTCGTGGACGTGGCCATCCCTGCAGGCACCACGCTATCGGCGCTGGATACGCAAATCGCGCTGACAGTGACCACCGGGCAGTTCCCCACCGCGCAATTGGTGTACACCGACGTCAACGGCGCGGCATGGCTGCAGCAACGCGGCAATCCCCTGTACCAGAGCTCCTGGACCGGGCAGACCGGCAATGTTTCGCTCGCCACCGGCGGCACGCGCGGAGTGTCGATCTCGGGCAAGCCCAATGGCGTGGCCAACAGCGAAGTGATGCTGGTGCGCACGTCGGCGCAATAAGCGCGTTCAACCATGGCCGCGCACAGCGGCGACCTTGACCGGGAAGTCACGCATTCGTGAGTTCCCGGCTCATGCTTCCCTTCTACATTGAGGGCGCAGTCATCAACCAGTATTGCCAGGGAGCGTTCAACTTCAATGGAATAACTTCATGGCTTTCCCGATTTCTTCTCCGCCGTTTTCCCTGCTGCGGAAACTTCCCACATCCCTTGCCGCCATCGCGATGGCTTGCGCCGTCGGCCAGGCGCACGCGACTTATCCCGGAACGAACGGCGTCATCGTGTTCGAAGGCACCGACGGCAACTACAGATCCACAATTGCAAGAGTCGCGCCGTTCGCCAATGCCAAGCCCACCTTCCTGGCGGTGGGCGGGAAATCACCCGTGGCTTCACCGAGCGGAAAGAAGATTGCGTATTGGCTGCCGGGGACCAACACGAGCACCATCCATGTCATGAACATCGACGGCACGAACGACGTGCAGTTGACCAGTGGTGCATCGGATAGCTACCCGGTCTGGACGCCCGACGGAGGAAGCATCTTCTTCGTCCGCAACGGGAACCAGCTCTGGTTCATGCGTTCGGACGGCTTTGGCGCGATGTTCATGCGTCAATTAGTCGCGCCCGATCAGGGAGCGTCGGAACTCGCCTGGGCTCCCGACGCCCTCCACAGGCTGTCGTTCTCATACACCTCCAACTTCAATATCTACAGCGGAACCACGGGCTCCACCGCCGACACCCTTCTGGTGCATGGCCAAGCTCCCAGTTACGAGCCGAGCGGCATTGCGCTGCTGTACCAGAACCTGGACGACCAGTATGTACACGAGATCGGTAGCAATGGACTGAACGATCAAGCGCTCAAGTATGGGCTGACCTACAACACCGGCGGCCCGAGCGTCGTTGCACCGGACAACACGCTACTCGCGGGTGCCATCAGCGGTTACAGTTTGTTGATCCGCGATCGCGCCGGAAATAACACTGCGCTCCCCTATGCCTCCACGAACTCCACCGATTGGAGCCGCGTCCCCCAGAACTGCTATGAAACCACCACGCAGGGCGGCGGCGGATTCATCCCGGGATATGCCGACTTCTACGCAGAGCGATGCGCCGTCGCCGTGATGCCCGACGGCGGGCAGGCGAGTGGCGGTGTGCTGATGCAGGCCGCGGCGATCGGTCCGGACAGGCGGCTGTACGTGGCGACGCAAAAGCTCAACAGCTCCGGGGTTCCGACCTGGGGCTCGTTCGCCCTGGCACCCGGCGTGTCCGGCAACGCGGCGGGCGTCGTCGCCAGTAAAGTCGCGATCGCAGGCGCGAAGGACGGCAGTTCCCAGCTCGTGATCATGGGGGCCGACGGCACTGTGTACCACTCCATGCGCTACGCCAACGGCACATGGCCCGCAGGAGGGTTCCAGCCCCTCATGAATGGTGGCTCCGTCTTCCAGGCGCGCGACGTCGCCATCACCATCAGTGCCAGCAGCAGCACGTCTCCCGGCGATGCGCAGGTGATCGCCAACGGCATACAGGTGGGCAGCGTCTACCACCGAGTTCGGTGGAGCAATGCCACCTGGTCCGACTGGGCGGAAGTGCCCGGCGCCGCGGGCCTGAATACGCGCCAGCTCGCGATCGCCGCAGGAGAAGACGGCAACACGAACGTCCTGGCAACGGTGGTCCAGCCCGACGGCACTTCATTGATCAAACGCCAGATTCGCTACCCCAACAGCTGGGATCCTTCGTTCGTGAACGTGGCCATCCCTGCGGGCACCACGCTATCGGCGCTGGATACGCAAATCGCGCTGACAGTGACCACCGGGCAGTCCCCCACCGCGCAATTGGTGTACACCGACGTCAACGGCGCGGCGTGGCTGCAGCAACGCGGCAATCCCCTGTACCAGAGCTCCTGGACCGGTCAGACCAACAACGCGTCGCTTGCCACCGGCGGCACACGCGCGGTGTCGATCTCGGGCAAGCCCAATGGCGTTGCCAACAGCGAAGTGATGCTGGTTCGCACCTCGGCGCAATAAACGCCGTCAGTGGCGGGCCGCGAACAGCGGTGAGCTCGTGCTGGCAACGGCCAGTTCAGCCGCCGCCGCGAGCAAGGGTTGGCCCAGCTGCGTCATCCGCTGCGGCGTCAGCCGCTGCAGCGGCCCCGCGATGGTGATCACCGCCACCGCGCCCTGGCCGCGCCGCATCACCGGCGCGGCCATCGCCGTCATCCCCGGCGCATACATCTCGCTCATCATGCTGAAGCCGCGCTTGCGGTCGTCCTCCAGGATCTTCATCAGCGCCTTGAAGGTGGTGGGCGCCTTCGGGCCGTATTGCTTCGGGTCGCCGAAGCCCTGCGCGGCCACGAGTTGCGTCGCGCGTTCGTCGGACAAGGTCATCAGCCACGCATGGCCGCCGGCGCTGCACGACAGCTGCACGTCGATGCCCATGTCGGGGTCGTAGCGCAGGCCCGAGCGCGCGCCTTGCGCCTTCGCGACGAAAGTCAGCCGCGAACCGTCGACCAGCGCGAGCCGCACGAGCTCGCCCGACGTCTCGGCGATGCGGTCGATGATCGGCTGCGCGATGTCCACGATGCCCGCGCCACCCAGGTAGCTGAGGCCCAGCGCGGGTAGGCGGGTGGTGAGCGCGTAGTCGCCCTGCGCGCGCAACTGCCGCGCGTAGCCGCAGCGCACCAGCTCCGCGAGCAGGCGGTGGCAGGCGCTCGGCGGCAGTTCCAGTTCGGTGGACACCGCGGCGAGCGGCATGCCTTCCGGCGCACTCGCGAGCGTCTCGAGGATGCGCAGGGTTCGCTCGACGGTGCCCGACGCAGGAGGAGAGTTTGTCATATGAAATGAAATTCCACTTCGGAACGATATTCCGAACGGCTTCCTATGATGCCGCAAGTCCGGCAAACCGGCCGGCAGCCTCACCACAGGAGACAAATCTTGAAGGCATCCATCCGCAACACCCTCGCCGGCCTCGGCCTGCTCGCATTCGCCCTCGCTGCTTCGGCGCAGGAAGAGCGAACCATCAAGTTCGGGCACCTGAACAACACCGACCACCCCGTGAGCATGGGCGTCAAGAAATTCGCCGAGATCCTCGCGGCCAAGAGCGGCGGCAAGATGAAGGTGCAGGAGTTCCCGTCCAACCAGCTGGGCAACGAGATGCAGCAGCAGGCCGCGCTGCAGGGCGGCGTGCAGGAGATGTCCGCGCCCGCGACCACGTCGCTCGCCGGGATCGTCAAGGAATTCGGCCTCGTCGACTTCCCCTTCGCCGTCGCGAACTTCGCGCAGGCCGACCAGCTGCTCGACGGCCCGTTCGGCCAGGCGCTGATCGCGCGCCTGCCGGAGAAGGGCCTCGTCGCGCTCGGCTACTGGGACCTCGGCTTTCGCAACGTGACGAATAGCCGCAAGCCGATCACGAAGCCCGAGGACCTCGAGGGCCTGAAGATCCGCGTGATCCCCAACCCGGTGTTCCTCGACACCTTCAAGGCGTTCAAGGCCAACCCCGTGCCCATGCCCTTCGCCGAGCTGTACGGCGCGCTCGAATCCAAGGCGGTGGACGGCCAGGAGAATCCCTTCGCCGTGATCCTGTCCAACAAGTTCTACGAGGTGAACAAGTACGTGAGCGCGACGAACCACGTCTACGCCGCCAACATCGTGCTCGTGAGCAAGAAGTTCTGGGACAGCCTGTCGCCCGCGCAGCAGAAGATGATGCAGGACTCCGCCAATGAAGCGCGCGCCTACCAGCGCCAGGCGAGCCGCGCCGCCGCGGCCAAGGCCGTCGGCGAGCTGAAGGACAAGGGCATGCAGTACAACGAGCTCGCGCCCGCGGAGCAGGCCCGCATGCGCACGATCGCCAAGCCGGTGACGGAGAAGTTCGCCGCCAGCTACGACCCGGCGATCGTCAAGCTGTACAACGACGAGCTCGCGAAGGCGCACAAGTGAGCGGCAAGAAGAAGATCCTGGTGCTGCACGGCCCGAACCTGAACCTGTTCGGCCGGCGCGAACCGCACATCTACGGCACGACGACGCTGGCGCAGATCGACGAGCAGCTGGCCGCGCTGGCGGCGGAACTGGGCGTGGAGCTGGTCACCATCCAGTCGAACCACGAAGGCGCGCTGGTCGATTTCCTGCACCAGCACATCGACAGCGCGGCGGGCGCGATGGTGAACCCCGCCGGGCTCACGCAGCACGGCGTGCCGCTGCACGACGCGATCAAGGCCATGCCCTTCCCGGTGCTGGAAGTGCACATGTCCAACATCGCGGCGCGCGAGGCGTGGCGCACGCACTCGATCATCTCGCCGGCCGTGAAGGGCACGATCCAGGGCCTCGGCCCGCAGTCCTACCTGCTGGCCCTGCGCGGCCTCGCGGCGCTCGCGAGCGTTTGATGCAGCCCACCGCGGCCCTATACTCGCGGAATGAACGAAACGGTACATCGGCGTCCCGTGAAGAAGGCGGCGTCCCGCACCAACGATCCGGAGCGCACGCAGGCCAACATCCTGCAGGTGGCCGAGGTGGAGTTCGGCGAGAAAGGGCTGGCGGGCGCGCGCATCGACGAGATCGCGGCCGCGACGAAAACCAGCAAGCGGATGATCTACTACTACTTCGGCAGCAAGGAGGGCCTGTACCTTGCCGTGCTGGAGGAGTCGTACCGCCGCGTGCGGGACATCGAGTCGGAACTGCACCTGGAAGACCTCGAGCCGGAGCAGGCGCTGCGCCGGCTGGTCGCCTTCACGTTCGACCATCACCTGGCGCACGAAAACTACATCCGCCTCGTGATGAACGAGAACATCAACCGCGGGCAGTTCCTCGCCCAGAGCCAGCGCATCCAGGACCTGAACGTCCCTGCGATCTCGGCCATCAAGCGGCTGTACCAGCGCGGGGTGAAGGCGGGGGTGTTCCGCGCCGGGCTCGACGCGGTGGACATCCATGCCTCGATCTCCGCCCTGAGCTTCTTCAACGTGTCCAACCGGCACACCTTCGGGCTGATCTTCAAGCTCGACATGCGGTCGTCCGCGTACATCGCGCACCGGCGCGACAACGTCGTGGAAATGATCGCCCGCTTCGTACGCAAGCCCTGAACCCGGCGCGGGGACGCCCCGGCCCTACGGGTTTCCCCGCACGATAAAACTAACCAGTCCGTACAAAATCGGGCAGGAGACAAATCCATGGTCCAGAAACTGATCGACCACATCTGCCGCGTGTTCTCGTTCCTCATGGTCGTCTGCCTCGCGCTGATGGTGGTCATGGTGTTCGGCAACGTGGTGCTGCGCTACGCCTTCAACTCGGGCATCACCGTCTCCGAGGAGCTCTCGCGCTGGCTCTTCGTCTGGATGACCTTCCTCGGCTCCGTGGTCGCGATGCGCAAGCACGCGCACCTGGGCACCGACACGCTGGTGGGCCGCCTGCCCGTCGCGGGCAAGAAGGTGTGCTTCGCCATCGCGCACGTGCTCATGCTCTACATGTGCTGGCTGATGGCGCAGGGCGGCTGGCAGCAGGCCGTCATCAACTACGGGACGACCAGCGCGGTGATGGAAGTGTCCATGGCGTGGTTCAACGCCAGCGGCGTGGTGTTCGCGGTGCTCGCGGGCATCATCATCCTGCTGGAGCTGTGGAAGCTCGCCACGGGCGGGCTCACCGACGCCGAGCTCATCGGCATCGTCGAATCGGAAGAGGTGGCGCCATGACCATCACGATCTTCCTGGGCTCCCTGCTCGGCGCCATGGCGCTCGGCGTGCCCATCGCGTTCTCGCTGCTGCTGTGCGGCGCGGCGCTGATGTGGCACATGAACATGTTCGACGCGCAGATCCTCGCGCAGAACACGCTCGAAGGCGCCAACAGCTTCCCGCTGCTGGCCGTGCCGTTCTTCATGCTGGCCGGCGAGATCATGAACGCGGGCGGCCTGTCGCGCCGCATCGTGAACTTCGCCATGACGCTCGTGGGCCACGTGCGCGGCGGCCTGGGCTACGTGGGCATCATGGCCGCGGTCATCATGGCGGCGTTGTCCGGCTCCGCCGTCGCCGACGCCGCGGCGCTCGCGGCGCTGCTGCTGCCCATGATGAACCGCGCCGGCTACGACACGGCCCGCTCGGCGGGCCTCCTGTCCTCGGCCGCGATCATCGCGCCCATCATCCCGCCCAGCATCGGCTTCGTCGTGTTCGGCGTCGCCGCGAACGTATCGATCTCCAAGCTGTTCATGGCCGGCATCGCACCCGGCATCATGCTCGGCGGCGCGCTGTGGCTCACCTGGTGGTGGCTGGTGCGCAAGGAAAAGATCGAGGCCGCGCCCCGCGCGACGAAGGCCGAGGTGCTCACTTCGCTCAAGGACGCCACCTTCGCGCTGGGGCTGCCCTTCATCGTGGTGTTCGGCCTGAAGTTCGGGGTGTTCACGCCCACCGAAGCCGCGGTGGTGGCCGCCGTCTACGCGCTGTTCGTCTCCGTCGTCGTCTACCGCGAACTGAAGCTCTCGCAGCTCTACGGCCTGTTCCTGTCCGCCGCGCAGACCACGGCGGTGATCATGTTCCTCGTCGCCGCCGCGATGGTGTCGGCGTGGATGATCACCGTCGCCAACCTGCCCAACGAAGTGGTCGCGCTGCTGCAGCCGCTGCTCGACCAGCCCAAGCTGCTGATGTTCGCGATCATGGTGCTCACCATGGTGGTGGGCACCGCGATGGACATGACGCCCACGATCCTGATCCTCACGCCCGTGCTGATGCCGCTCGTGAAAGCCGCGGGGATCGACCCGGTGTATTTCGGCGTGCTGTTCATGATCAACAACGCGATCGGCCTCATCACGCCGCCCGTCGGCACGGTGCTGAGCACGGTGGCCGGCGTGGGCAAGATCAGCATGGACCAGGTCACCAGGGGCGTATGGCCCTTCATGGTGGCCGAGTTCGCGCTCATGTTCCTGTTCGTGCTGTTCCCGCAGCTCGTCATGATTCCCGCCCGCTGGTTCTATTGATTCTTTCCAGGAGACGACAAATGAAGAGACTGTTCATCAAGACCGTGGTCGCCGCCGTCGCCATCGCCGCCTTCGGCGTGGCGCAGGCCCAGGCCACGCGCACCATCAAGTTCGCCAACCAGAACGCGAAGGGCCACCCGATCGTCCTGGGCATGGAGCGCTTCGCGCAGCTCGTAGAGACCAAGTCGGGCGGCAAGATGAAGGTGAACGTCTTCCCGGCCGGCGCACTGGGCAGCGACCAGGCCAACGTGTCGGCGCTGCAGGGCGGCACGCTGGAGATGGCGTCGATGAACTCCGGCATCTTCGCGAGCCTGGTGAAGGACTTCGAGATCTACGACTTCCCCTTCCTCTTCGGCAACCCCAGGGAGGCGGATGCCGTGGTGGATGGCCCGTTCGGCCAGGGCCTGCACAAGCGGCTGGAGGAAAAGGGCGTGGTCGGCCTCGCGTATTACGAGCTCGGCTTTCGCCAGCTCACCAACGGCAAGCGCCCGGTCAACAAGGTCGAGGACATCGCGGGCCTGAAGCTGCGCGTCATTCCCAACCCGATCAACATCGACTGGGTCACCGCGCTGGGCGCCAACCCGACGCCGCTGCCTTTCCCCGAGCTGTACGCGGCGCTGGAGCAGGGCGCGGTGGATGGCCAGGAGAACCCGCTCGCGACGATCCAGGGCGCCAAGCTCAATGAAGTGCAGAAATACCTGACCCTCACCAACCACCAGTACAACCCGCAGTCGGTGGTGATCAGCAAGAAGTTCTGGGACACGCTGTCGGCCGACGAGAAGAAGGTGCTGCAGGACGCGGCCACCGAATCGGCGAAATACCAGCGCGAACAGTCGCGCGGCGCCGCGGCGAGCATCCTCGACGCGCTCAAGAAGGCCGGCATGCAGGTCTCCGAGCTGCCGCCCGCCGAAGTCGCCAAGCTGCGCGAGAAGATGAAGCCCGTGGTGGCCAAGCACACCGCCGGCGTGGGCGAGGCGACCGTCAAGGCCGTCATGGCCGAGATCGAGAAAGCGCGCAAGTAAGGCATGCAGATCGACGGCCGCACCGAGCTCATCGCGCACCTGGGCTGGCCCACGCACTCCTTCAAGGCGCCGATGATCTACAACCCCTACTTCGAGTCGGTGGGGGTGAATGCGGTCGTCGTGCCCATGGGATGCAGGCCGCACGCGTTCGCGTCGGTGCTGCGAAGCTTCTTCTCGCTGGAGAACGTGCGCGGCGCGCTCATCACCATGCCGCACAAGGTCAGCGTGATCGACGAGCTGGGCACCCTGACCCCGGCAGCGCAGGTGGCGGGCGCGGCCAACGCCGTGCGCCGCCTGCCCGACGGGACGCTCGAAGGCGACATGTTCGACGGCGAGGGATTCGTGCGGGGGCTGGAGCGCAAGGGCGTCGCATTGAAGGGCGCGGGGGCGCTCGTCGTCGGCTGCGGCGGTGTCGGCTGCGCGATCGCCGCATCGCTCGCCTCGCGAGGCCTGGCCGAACTGGCGCTGCACGACGTGCAGGCGGCGAGCGCGGACGCGCTGGCCGCACGGGTCGGTGCGCATTACCCCGGCGTGCGCGTGACCGTGGGCGGCAACGACCCCGCCGGGTTCGACGTCGTGGTCAACGCCACGCCGCTGGGCATGAACGCGGGCGATCCGCTGCCGGTGGACGTATCCCGGCTGTCGCCCGGCACCTTCGCCGCCGAGGTCGTGATGAAAACCGAGATGACCGCTTTCCTCGCGGCGGCGCAGGCGCGCGGCTGCCGCGTGCAGGTGGGCACGGACATGCTGTTCGAGATGATCCCGCCCTACCTGGAATTCTTCGGCTTCCCGACCACCACGCCCGAGGCGCTGCGCGCGGTCGCGCGCCTGCACTACTGACCGAACGCAAGGAGCGCCGCCATGAGCGACCTGCTCGTCCAACCGCAACACGCACGCGAGCCGCGGCTCGAATCCTTCAGCGACGAGGCCAACCCGATCGGGCTGGACGGCGTGGAATTCGTCGAATACGCCACCGCGCGCCCGCAGGCGCTGGGCCAGGTGCTGGAGATGATGGGCTTTCGCCCCGTCGCGCGGCATCGCTCCCGCGAGGTCACGCTGTATCGGCAGGGCGGCGTGAACGTCGTGGTGAACGCGCACACGCCCGAAGGCGGTGAGGCGCTGCGCTCCCACGAGCCGCCGGCGCTCAGCGCGATCGCCGTGCGGGTGCGCGATGCGCGCGCGGCGTATGCGCACGTGCTGGAGCGCGGCGCGTGGGAGGCGCCGACGCAGCCGCAGGCGATGGAGCTGAACATCCCCGCCATCCACGGCGTGGGCGGCACGCGCATCCATTTCGTCGACCGCTGGCGCGAGTTCTCCATCTACGACGTCGACTTCGTTCCCATCCCGTCGGTGGATGCGCATCCGCCCGCGGTCGCCGGCATTCATTTCTTCGGCGTCGTGCAGTACATCGGCGCGTTCCGCAGCAACGACTGGATCGAGTTCTACGCCGAGCTCTTCGGCATGCAGGCGATCCCCGACGAGCAGCGCTTCGGCATCATGCCCGCGGGCAAGCTGCTGCGCGCGCCCTCGCTCACGCCCGAAGGCGCCTTCATGCTGCAGCTGGTGGAGCCCCCGCCGGACGCCGAGGAAGGCGGCGAGCGGCTGCAGCGCATCGGCCTGGGCGTGCCCGACGTGCACGCGGCGGTGGCGGCGCTGCGCAAGCTCGGCATGGAATTCGTGGAGACGCAGGCGACGCACACCGAGCGCCGCGGCGCGCTCACCAAGACCTACCTCGGCAACGTCGTGTTCGAGCTCGTGCAAAGCGCGCACGCGGCGCCCGCCCATGGCTGACGAACGCAGCCTGCGGCACGCCATCCTGGGCTTCGGGATGGACACGATCACGCTCGCCGGACCGCTGGAGGCCAAGCTCGAGGCGATGCGCGACGCGGGCTTCAGCCAGGTGATGCTCAAGGCGAACGACCTCGTGGGCCATCCGCAGGGCTGGCAAGCCGCCGCGAAGCTCGTGCGCGAAAGCGGCCTGCGCGGCACCGGCTTCCAGGTGCTGCGGGATTTCGAGGGACTGTCCGGCCACCTGCACCAGTACAAGGTGGACATCGCCAAGGCGATGCTGGAGATGTGCGCCGCGCTCGGCTGCGACGTGCTGCTGGCCTGCTCGTCCGTGTCCACCCATGCGAGCCAGGACTTCGACGACCTCGCGCGGGACCTGCGCAAGCTCGCGATGCTCGCGGTCCCGCACGGCATCCGCATCGCCTACGAAGGCCTCTCCTGGGGCCGAACCATCAACGAATTCACCACCGCGTGGGACGTCGTGTGCCGCGCCGACTGCCCGAACCTGGGCGTGGGCATCGATTCCTTCCACATCCTGGCCGCGAAGACCGAACTCGCGCACATCGACGAGCTCGACCCGGCGAAGATATTCCTCGTGCAGCTGTCGGACTTCATGTGGCAGGAGGCGCGCACCTTCGAGGAACGCATCGCCACCGCGCGCACCTTCCGCGTGTTCCCGGGCGAGGGCGTGCACACCGCGCAGATCGTGGAACTGGTGTCGCGGCTGGACGCCCTGGGCTACGCCGGCGACTACAGCTTCGAGGTGTTCAACGACGACTACGTGCAGATGCCGCTGCCGATGGTGGCGCAGCGCGCCCGCCGCTCGGCGCTGTGGCTCGCGCAAGCCGTGCTCAGGCGCTCCGACCCGCTGCCCAACCAGCTCAGGCTGCGCACACGGCCGTAAGCCGCTGTTGGTTCGCGGGCAACCCGATGGCATAGGATGTCGCGATGCCCTACACCGTCGCCGTTCGCATGCTCTGCGATTTCACCGCCCGGCGCGGCGACCTGGACCTGCGCTTCACGCCGTCCCCGAGCGCGCAGGAGGGCATCGCGGGCCACCAGCTCGTGGCCGCCCGGCGCGGGCCGCTGTACGAGACGGAGATCAGCCTGCAGGGCGCGTTTGGGGACCTGAACGTGCGTGGCCGCGCCGACGGCTACGACCCGCAGGCGAAGCGGCTGGAGGAGATCAAGACGCACCGCGGGGACCTCGCGAAGCAGCCGGCCAACCATCGCCACCTGCACTGGGCGCAGTTGAAGGTGTATGGGTGGCTGCTGTGCGAGTCGCGCGGCCTGGACGAGATCGAACTGTCGCTGGTGTATTTCGACATCGCGAGCCAGCAGGAGACGGCGTTCACCGAGACGCACACCGCGCAGGCCTTGCGCGAATTCTTCGAGGCGCGATGCCTCGAATTCAGCGCGTGGGCCGCGCAGGAGGGAGCACACCGCGCGAGCCGGGACGAGGCCCTGGCCTCGCTCGCCTTTCCGCACCCTGCCTTCCGGACAGGGCAGCGTGAACTGGCGGAGGCGGTCTACAAGGGCGCGGCGACGGGCCGGTGCGTCATGGCGCAGGCGCCGACCGGCATCGGCAAGACCATGGGCACCGTGTTCGCGATGCTCAAGGCCGCGAAGCCGCATGGCCTGGACAAGGTGTTCTACCTCACGGCGAAGTCCACCGGCAGGCAGCTCGCGCTCGACGCGGCGGCGGCGGTGCGGCGCGGCCGCGCCGCGTTTCCCTTGCGCGTGATCGAACTCGTGGCGCGCGACAAGGCCTGCGAGCATCGCGACAAGGCCTGCCACGGCGACTCCTGCCCGCTGGCCAAGGGTTTCTACGCCAGGCTGCCCGGCGCGCGGCAGGAGTGCGTGGCATCGGGCTTCATGGATGGACCCGCCTTGCGCGAAGTCGCGCTGAAGCACGGCGTCTGCCCGTATTACCTGGGCCAGGAAGTGACGCGCTGGTCGGACCTCGTGGTGGGCGACTACAACTACTGGTTCGACGGCAGCGCGATGCTGTACGCGATGACGATGGGCAGCGAATGGACCGTGGGCGTGCTGGTGGACGAGGCGCACAACCTCATCGAGCGGGCCCGCGCGATGTATTCCGCGTCGATCACCCAGGCCGACCTGCGCGCCCTGCGCTCGAACGCGCCAGCGCCGGTCAAACCCGCGCTGGACAAGTTCAACCGCGCGTGGGGCGCGCTGCGCAAATTGCGCGAGGAGGGCGGCGGCGCGCTGGACGCGCTGCCCTCGGCGTTCCTCACCTCGCTGCGGCAGGCGGGCGCCGCGCTCGAATCGCACCTCGCGGAGGCCGCACCCGGCGCGGCGGACGGCGGCGTGCAGCAGTTTTATTTCGACATCCTCGCCTTCCAGCGGCTCGCCGAATCCTTGGGTCCGCACTCGGTCATCGAGTGGAGCGAGGATGCCCTGGCGCGCGGCAAGCCCGCTGCGACGCTGCGCATCCAGAACCTGATTCCCGCGCCCTTCCTCAAGCCGCGCTTCGCGGCCGCGCGCACCGTCACGCTGTTCTCCGCGACGCTGAGCCCGCCGCGCTATTACATCGACATGCTCGGCGCGCCGGACACCACCGCGTGGATCGACGTGGCCTCGCCCTTCAGCGCCGACCAGCTCGAGGTGCAGGTGGTGAGCCGGATCTCCACGCGCTTCGCGCACCGCCAGCGCTCCGCCGCGCCGATTTCGAAGCTGATCGCCGCGCAGTTCGACGCGCGCCCGGGCAACTACCTCGCGTTCTTCAGCAGCTTCGACTATCTCGACATGGTCGCCGCCGAGTTCCAGCGCGAGCACCCGGCGATCCCGATGTGGACGCAGGCGCGCGGCATGGACGAGCGCGCGCGCAACGGCTTCCTCGAGCGGTTCGCGCCCGGCGGCGCGGGCGTCGGGTTCGCGGTGCTGGGCGGCAGTTTCGGCGAAGGCATCGATTTGCGCGGCGACAGGCTGGTGGGTGCGTTCGTCGCGACGCTGGGCTTGCCGCAGGTCAATGCGCGCAACGAGCAACTGAAGGATTGCCTGGAAGGCGTGTTCGGCTCCGGCTACGACTACACATACCTTTATCCCGGCATCCAGAAAGTGGTGCAGGCCGCGGGCCGGGTGATCCGCACGCAGGAAGACAAGGGGATCGTCTATTTGATCGACGATCGCTTCGCGCGGCCGGCGGTGCGGGAGTTGCTGCCGGCGTGGTGGCGGGTCTAGCGGGCCTCCAGCCAGGCGAGGGCTTCGTCCTCGTCACTGAAAGACTTGCACAGCAACCCGCCTGAAGCCGCATGACTGGGCGCGACGCCCGTCTGGCGATTGCGCTGGATGAGGAAGGCGCACTTCATGCCGCCGAGATGCGCGGCGGCGGCATGGCCCGCTTGCGCTTCCTCGAAGGCGGCCAGTTGCCCGATCATGTCGCGGAAGTCGATGAGGATCCGGCCGGCGCCTGCACGCGCGGCCTCCAGCGCCAGCTTGCGGAACAGCGCGTCGGAGCGGCCGGGAAGGGCCATCGTGCCGACGTGGACCATGAGGCAGCCGTTCCGGGATTCGAAGGTGACGCGCGACGACAACCCCGCGGGGCACGGTGCAAGCGAGTCCAATGCGGTTATCGCGGCCGAAGCGGCGAGGCCTCGGTCTTCGCCCATGGCGCGGCTTCCAGGTCGGCGGCGCTCCGGTCCCGGTGAAACTGCTGCAGCCGCTCGAGCAATGTGAGGTTGCACTGCGCGTGGGTGCTGGGCGCAACGAAGGCGGCCGGGGCTTTTGGGTGGGTCATCGGTCATTGTTTGGGCCGCGCCGCCGTTACGTGCTAAGGCAATTGCTTACCGTGCTGTGGGACGAAGGCCCTTTGCACGAAGCAGAGCCGATCAGCTCGACCTCGCCGACCAGAACTGCCGCGTGGCTTCCAGGCCCGCAGGCGTCCAGTGCATGGCCGGCGACATCATCTCGCAGAGAAGCTGCTCGCGCTGCGCAGGATCGGCCGTGGCAAGGCGGGACTTCAACGCGTCGAGGTCCGGGTCGAGCAAATCCGCAGCAGGTCCGGCGACGAGCGCGGGCCGCGCCCGCTGCATCGCGCGAAAGCTCGCGCGCCGGGTGCGGCCTTCCGGCGCAGGCCCTTGCGTGAAGGCCGCGCCGTCGGCGCTGGCATCCCCGCGGATCCAGTCGTGGATCACCTGCAGTTCATAGCTCGAGAACACACCGAACATTTCCGCGCGCGGTCCCTGCAGGAGGCCCCAGAAGCGGCTGTCGTCCACGGGCTTGCCGCGCTGGATCCAGCCCGCGGCTTCCAGCGCGGCCAGGAACTGCGGAATCTCCGCCGGGCGGGCGAGCCATTCGTTCACGCTCTTGCCCGCGACGCGGCAGTAGTCGGAATGCGCGCCGTGGCCCGTCACCGACTTGCGCGCGAAGATGCGCAGCACTTCGTCGTCGATGCGGAAGCCTTCCACCGCATCCATCGTGCCCGGCGCCACGTCCGCGAGCTTCGCGCCTGCGCGCACGCGCTCCCAGAACACGCCGTCGTCGGCGAGGCGCGGCAGCATGTCCAGCACGGCCTGGCACGCGCGGCGCGCATGGCCCGTGTCGCCGTTGTCCACGGTGACGTGCAGCGTGAAGTAGTAGGGGTCGATGCCGAGCTCATTGAGTTCGTGCGCGGTGATGAGCAGGTGCAAGGGCAGTTGCTCATAGGAGAGGTTGAAGCCGATCACTTCGGGCAGGAATTCTTCCGCGCAGGCGCCCAGGGCCAGCTGGATCGCACCCTGCGTGTAGAGCGTATCGTCCAGGTCGTCGAGCGGGTCGAGGTTGTAGCGATTGAGCAGGTCGCGGTAGAGCACCACGTGGTTCTTGCCGGCGTCGCCTTCGCCCAGCTCTTCGACATAGGTGCGCACCAGGTCCGACATCTTCGGGTTGGCCGCGTGCTTCACGAGTCCATACAGCCACGCGCCGTCCACGAGCTTCGTGGGCGCGACCTGCCGCAGCACATGCAGCGCATGCGCGCGGTTCGCGAAGAAGCGGCGCGGCTGGCCTTCCTTGCGCTGCGCGAGGTAGGCGGCGTAGCGTGCATGCACGGACTGCGTGTTCGATTCCATCCAGGCCTGCAATTCGCCGGGATGCGCGGGCAGCTCGCCCGGCTCGCCGCGCACGCGCTCGAGCTGCTGCGCGAGGTACTCGCCGGCTGCGGCGCGCGTGGCGTCGTCGAGCGAGGGCTGCATCAGGCGCCGGTAAAGGTCCGCGTGGCCCGATCCGGCCCCGGACGATGCGTCGGCAAGCTCTGCCGTCGCGTCGGGGCGCTGCCACTCCTGGGGTCCTGCGTACATCGTTGCCTTGTGAAAAGTGAAGGTCACCACTTTGGGGCAGCGACGCGCGCGCTCGTATCGGGCTGCGTGCCGACAGGGAGTGGGCAGTCTCCTACCCCGGGCGGGACGCTAGAGCCAGCCCCACTGGCTCAGCTGCTGCAGGTCGTGCCGCGCCACGCGCTCGCCGATGTCGGTACGGTAGCGCAGGTTCGGCACCACGACGCCGCGCGCGATGCGAAGCGCGTGGGCATTCGCTTCCTGCACCGTCGATCCCACGCCGGTGGCCACGCCCACGTAGCCGCAAGAGCCGCTGGTGACCAGCTGGCCGTGCACGCGCGCCACCTCCGCGAAGTGGAGCTGCTGCAGGTCCTCCGGCGCGAGCTCCTTGCGCAGGCAGATGGGCGCGCCCTTGGACAGGGCTTCGTAGCCGTGCCGGTAGGGAAAGGGCGGCACCGTGAGCACGACGCCGCAGGCGAAGCCGTCGGCGGTGCGCAGGGCGAGGCTGTCCTTGCGCGCCATGCGCCCGAGGATCGCTTCCCACGGTTCGGCATGCAGGGCTTCGCAGATCGCGAATCCCGGGTAGCCGAAGCGGCTGGTGAATTCGAGCGGCCACAGGCCTTCCTCGTTCACGATGAGGTTGACGTTGATATAGCCGCAGTAGCCGCCGTCGCGCAGCATGCCCGCCAGCGGCGCGAGCACGGTGTCGAACAGCTTGGGCGAGTGGCGATAGGACACGATCGTGCCCATCTCGCCCGTCAACTCGCCGAGCTCGCCGGGGAAGAAGCGCTTGTGTTCGAAGTCGATGCAGGCGGCTTCCAGGAATTCCCGCCCGTTGAAGTACGCGCCGACGCCCACTTCCACGCCCTGCAGGTGTTCCATCAGCACGAAGTCGGTCGTTTCGCTTGCCGGTTCGTGCGAGGCGCGCGATTCGTAGAGCGAGAGCAGGGCGAGCATGTCCGCGCCGTCGTCCATCTCGCCCACGAAGTTGCGCGAGCGCTCGTTGTCCGCGCCGTTGAACTTGAGCACGTAGCGCCCGGGCTGCGCCTGAACGTGGGCGCGCGCATCCGCGTACGAAGAGAAGCGGCGGCTGGCCGCGGTGTGCAGGCCGATCGCGCGCAGCGCGTCCTGGCCGAAATCGCGGTCCGCTTCGAGCCGGTCGCCGAGTTCGCTGCCGCCGACCACCGCGAAGCCTTCACGGCGCAGCGAGTCCTGCTCCTTGCCATGGATCGCGGATTCGAAGAGGACGAGGCCGTCGGCGCCCGCATCGCGCACCCAACCGAGCTCGCGCTGCCAGTCGGGCGTGAAGTCCAGCATGCCTTCGAAGACGTCGCGGCAGGCCGGATCCGCGACGAAGACCTTCACCTCGTGGCCGCGCTGCGCGAGGCCGTGGTACGTCGCGGCCAGGTCGTTGTACTCGCCGATGCCGAGCACGCGCATGGCGTCAGGCTGCGAAAGCGCGCTGCGGAGCCTGCAGGCCGGGAAGGCCGGAGTCGGTGGAGAGGGCGTCCTGCGTGTGGACCGGCTCGCGCATCGTGCCGCCCGCGCCGGCCACCGGTGCGATGGAGATCGTCATGTTGCTCATCGACGCCGCGCCGAAGATCATCGCGAAGGCGCAGTCGGCCGCGTCGCGCCCTGTGCCCAGCCGCACGAAGCCCATGGGGATGGCCGTGCCCGACGGGTCGAACAGCCACCAGCTGCCGCCCAGGTAGACCTCCACATAGGCGTGGAAGTCCTGGGGGCCGAGCGCAGGGTCGGCGCCGTAGTCGATGCCGGTGGCAAAGCGCGCGGGCATGTTCAGCGCGCGGCACAGCGCGATCATCAGGTGCGCGAAGTCGCGGCACACGCCGCGCTTTTCCAGCAGGGTGTCGCAGGCGGACGTCGTGCCGCTCGTGCTGTTGGAGGTGAAGGCCACGTGCGAGGCGACCCAGTCGCGCACCGCCATCGCGCGGTAGTAGCCGGGCGTCATGTGACCGAACTGCGCGTTCGCAAAGGCGAGGAGCCGGTCCGATTCGCAATAGCGGCTCGGGTAGATGTAGGGGAGCAAGCTGCCGGGCAGGCTCGCGATGCTCACCTGGTCGATGCTGCCGGGGGTGGCCTCCAGGTGCGCGATGTCCACGTCGGCCGAATAGTCGATCGACAGCGGGCCGGGCTGCGCCTGCAGCCGCAGGTAGCGCGAATAGGTGGCGGGGTCGGTGAAGAGCTGCTGCTGCGTGAACGGGTTCACGTTCAGCTGCTCGTGAACGACGCGCTGCGCGGCCGTTTGCGCCGCATGGATATTGAAGATGAAGTCCGCTCCGCCCGGCTGGACGTCGTAGGCGAGGGAGATGGAGAAGCGCAGGCGCAGCGGCGCTTTGTCGAAAGTCATGCGGCCCAGCATACGCGTCCCATGGCCGCGTGGCGCAGGTGGCCATCAGAATTTGTCGTGCGCGCTGTCCTACCCGCGGCCGGGGGGCCGGGCGTTCAGGCCTCGGCGGGGCGCTCGATCAGCTCGATCTTGTAGCCGTCCGGGTCCGTGACGAAGGCGATCACGGTGGTGCCGCCCTTCACCGGCCCGGGTTCGCGCGTGATGTTCCCGCCGCCGGCGCGGATCTTCTCGCAGGCGCCGTACACGTCCGCCACGCCGAGCGCGATGTGGCCGTAGGCCGTGCCCAGCTCGTAATGGTCCACCCCGTGGTTGTAGGTGAGCTCGATCTCCGCGTGCTCGGGGTTGGTGCCGTAGCCCACGAAGGCGAGCGAGTACTTCTGCTCCGGCCGCTCGGTCGTGCGCAGCAGCCGCATGCCGAGCACGCGGGTGTAGAAGTCGATGGAGCGTTGCAGGTCGCCGACGCGCAGCATGGTGTGGAGGAGTCTCATGCCGCGCATTATGGCCATGCTCGCGCGCAATTGCAGGAGGGGATATGCTGGTGCGCATGAGCAGTTCCGTGTCCATCACGCTCGCGCGGCCGGCCGACGCGCGGGACATCGCCGAGATGTCGCGCGACTGCGTCGAAACGGGCCTCGGCTGGAGCTGGACGCCGCCGCGCGTGCTGCACGCCATCCGTGACCGCGCCACCAATGTCGTGGTGGCGCGTGGCGGCGCCGGCGAGCTGCTCGGCTTCGGGATCATGCCGTACGGCGACCAGCGCGCGCACCTGTCGCTGCTCGCGGTGCGTGCCGCCTCGCGCGGGCAGGGCGTCGGGCGCGAATTGCTCGGCTGGCTGGAGAAGTGCGCCGTCACGGCCGGGCTGGAAGGCATCTCGCTCGAAGTGCGCCGCGACAACCCCGGCGCGGTCGAGTTCTACCGGCGCTGCGGCTACGAGCTCGCCGGCACCGTGCCCGGCTATTACTCGGGCGTCCTGGATGCGCTGCGCCTCGCGAAAACCCTATGGACGCCGACCGGCCAGCCCGCGGATTGACACCTACAATCCGCTCCAAAAGTTGTACGGGAGCGGCGCATGCGCGAATCCGAACTGCCGGAGCTGGTGGACCTGTTGTACGAAGGCATCCTGTCGGCCGAGGGCTGGTCCGCCGCGCTCTCCCGGCTGGCGGCCGTGACCTCCTCGCAGGCCGCATCCATCGTGCTGTGGAGCCGCCGCACCGACCAGGCGCTGGTCGGCGACCAGGTCGGCCTGCCCCCGGAACTCATGGCCGACTACGCGCGCCACTACCACCTGCTCGACCCCGGCCGCTACCACGTGGACCGCATCGCGGTCGGTGACTGGTACTACGACGAGCGCGAGCTCGGGCCCGCGACGATGCGCCGGCTGCCCTTCTACCAGGAGTTCCTTCGCAAGTACGAGCTCGATTCCACGATGGCATCGCCCGTGATGCGCACGTCGGCGGGCCTCGACGGCTTCCTGTCGCTCGGCAGCGCGGCGGGCCGGCGCAACCTGCCGGACGTCGGGCGCTTCCTTGCGCCGCTGATGCCGCACCTGCAGCGCGCGGCCAGCCTGCGCGTGCGCCTCATGGAGTTGTCGCAGCAGGTGGAACTGCAGCAGGAGATGCTGGACCGCCTGAGCTTTCCCGTGGCCGCCGTGACGGCGAACCGCGCGGTGCTCATGGCGAACCGGCGCGCGCAGGAGTGGCTGCGCCTGCCCGGCAATCCCCTGGCCGCCTCGTCGCCGCAGGCGGCGCGCGTGACGGCGATGCTGGAATCGGCGTGCGGCGTCTCGGGTCCGCGGGTGGCGGCGGGTGCGACGGTGCGCAAGCCGGCGGGTGGCGAGTACCACCTGGCCGCGGTGCCGATGCCGGTGCGCGCGAGCGAGTTCGTCTCGCCGCTGTCGCCCGTGGCGCTGCTGCTCGTGAGCGACCCGGATGCCGAGCGCCCGCATGCGGGCGAACTGTTCCGGCAGATCTTCCGGCTGACGCCGGCGGAGGTGCGCGTGCTCATCCCGCTGCAGCGCGGCGCGACGCTGGCGGAAACCTGCGCGGCGCTGCACATCTCGGTGGAGACGGGCCGCGCGCACCTGCGCAACGTATTCGACAAGCTGGGCATCCGCCGGCAGGCGGACATCGCGCGCGTGCTGGGGCCGATCGAGCTGCTCGACCCGGGCCCCTGAACGCGGCGCTTCAGCGCAGCACCAGCACCGGGATCGTGCCGTGCGTGAGCACGTGCTGCGTCTCGCTGCCCAGCAGCAGGCGCTTCAGGCCCCGGCGGCCATGCGAGGCCATCACGATCAGGTCGCACTTGTGCTTCTTCGCCGCCGACTGGATCGCCTCGGCCACCAGGTCGGACTGCACCACCACGCCCTTGCTCGCGACGTTGGCGGCCTCGGCCTGCATGGCGACGGCGTCCACCATGGCGCGAGCCCGTTCGTTCCACTGCTTTTCGGTGCGGGCGACGTCGTCGGGCGACACGGTCATGCCGCCTTCGAAATAGCTCATCGGGTACCTGGGCACGACATGCAGGGCGACGAGCTGTGCGTCGAGCGCGGCCGCCAGGCCGATGGCGCCGCGAACGGCCTTCTTCGACAGCGGGCTGCCGTCCGTCGTCACGAGGATTCTCTGGTACATGGCATTCCTTCCGGGTGTTGATCGATGGAGGGAGCGTAGGGCCCGCGACGCCCGCGCCGTTGACGTAGATCAAGCGGCGCGGATACCGCGCGCCCTAAGCTGGGCGCATGCAAAGCAACTGGATCGCGCTGGACGACGCACGCGAGTGGGAGGTGTTCAGCCGCCCGCTCGCGGGCCGAGAAGGCTGGCGCGAGAGCTGGCTCGCCATCGAAGGCATGCATTGCGCCGGCTGCACGCTGGCGGTCGAGGATGCGCTCGGCCGCCTGCCCGGGGTCGAAGGCGTGCGCGTGAACGGCGCGGCACGCACCGCGCGCATCGCATGGTCGCCCGCCTGCGTGTTGCCCTCCCGCTGGATGCAGGCTCTCGATGCCGCGGGCTATGGCGCGGTGCCCGCGCCCGACCTGCTGCTGGCCGCGCCGCGCGGGCAGGCGCAGCGGGTGCTGCTGTGGCGCTGGCTCGTCGCGGGCTTTTGCATGATGCAGGTGATGATGTACGCCGTGCCCGCCTACGTGGCGCAGCCGGGGGACATCACGCCCGACATCGCCGGCCTGCTCGCCTGGGCGTCGTGGGTGCTGACCCTGCCGGTCGTATTGTTCTCGTGCCGTCCGTTTTTCTCGGCCGCGTGGCGCGACATGAGGTCGGGGCGCGTGGGCATGGACGTGCCGGTCGCGCTCGGCGTCGCGGTCGCGTTCGGCGCCAGCACGATGGCGACCTTCGATCCCGCGGGCCCGTGGGGGCGCGAGGTGTGGTTCGACTCGGTCACCATGTTCGTCTTCTTCCTGCTGTCCGGGCGCCTGCTGGAGCAGCGCCTGCGCGACCGTACGGCCGGCGCGCTGGAGGCGCTGATGCGCCGCATGCCGCAATCGGTGGAGCGGCGCATGGCGGACGGCAGCTTCGAGCGTGTCGCGGCGCGGCGCCTGGCCATCGGCGACGTGGTGCGCGTGCTGCCGGGCGAGGCGTTTCCCGCCGACGGTGTCGTGGCGGAAGGCGAAAGCCAGGTCGACGAGGCGCTGCTCACCGGCGAGTCGCAGCCGCTCGCGCGCCGCCCGGGCGACGAGGTGATCGCGGGCAGCCACAACCTGCGCACGCCGCTCGTCGTGCACGTGGAACGCCTCGGCGCACAGACCCGCTATGCGGAGATCGTCGCGCTGATGGAGCGCGCGTCGCTCGAGAAGCCGCGTGCCGCGCAGCTGGCGGACCGCATCGCCGGGCCGTTCCTGCTGGGTGTCGTCGTCGCGGCTTTCGCGGCTGCCGCGTGGTGGTGGCCGGTGGATCCCGCGCGCGCCCTGGCGGTGGCCATCGCGGTGCTGATCGTGACCTGCCCCTGCGCGCTCTCGCTCGCGACACCCGCTGCCACCCTGGCCGCCGCCGGCGCGCTTGCACGGCGCGGCGTGCTCGTGCGGCGCCTCGGCGCGCTGGAGGCGTGTGCCTCGATCGACACGGTGATCTTCGACAAGACCGGCACGCTCACGCAGGCCGGCATGGCGCTGTCGGCGACGCGCTGCCGGGATGGCATCGATGCCGCGCGGGCCCTCGCGCTCGCGGCGGCGCTGGCGCGGCACTCGTTGCATCCGGTGTCGCGCGCGATCGTCGATGCGGCCGGGGACGACGGCGCGCGGGCCGAAAACGTCGAGGAAGTGGCGGGGCAGGGCGTGCAGGGCACGGTGGTGGACGGTGCGAGCCGGCACCTGCTGAAGCTCGGCTCCGCCGCGTTCTGCGGGGTGCCGCAGCCGCAGGCAGCGGACGGCCCGCAAGTCCACCTCGCCGACGACGCCGGCTGGCTCGCGAGCTTCGGGTTCGAGGAAGCCCTGCAGCCCGGCGCCGCTGCCGCGGTCGATGCATTGCGGGCCGGTGGTGTCAGGGTGGAGTTGCTCTCCGGCGACAGGCCGCAAGCGGCGGCGCAACTGGGACGCCGCATCGGCATTGCCGATGCGCGGGGCGGCTGCCTGCCGCAGGACAAGCTCGCGCACCTGCGCGCGGCGCAGGCCCGGGGGCACCGCGTGGCCATGGTCGGCGACGGCTTCAACGACGCCCCCGTGCTCGCGAGCGCCGATGTCTCGATCGCGATGGGCCATGCCGTGCCGCTCGCGCAGGCGAAGTGCGACTTCATCGTGCAGGGCAGCCGTCTCGCGGCCGTGCCCGCGCTGCTGCGGCACGCGCGGCGCGTGCGCGCCGTCGTGCGCCAGAACCTGGCCTGGGCGGCCGCCTACAACATCGTCTGCGTGCCGCTGGCCGCGCTGGGTGCGATGCCGCCCTGGCTCGCGGGCCTCGGCATGGCCGCGAGTTCGCTGCTGGTGGTGGCGAATTCGGCTCGCCTGGCATCGTTCGAGGCGGGGGCCTGATGGACATCCTGTTCGTGCTCGTCCCGCTGTCCGTGGTGCTCGCGCTCGCGATCCTCGTGGCGCTGGCCTGGGCCGTCTGGCGCGGGCAGTTCGAATCCGTCGACGCGGAAGGCGAGCGCATTCTGCATCCGGATTGATTTTCATCAACTGCCGCGCTGGCGCCGCACGGGACACTGCGTGCACAAAGACTCGGGCGACATCCATGACAGCACAAGCAATCCAGCCGGCGGCCCTGTACAACGACACAGCGGTCCGGCAGTTCTCCCTGATGGCGATCGTCTGGGGCGTGGTCGGGATGACCGTCGGCCTGTTCATCGCCGCGCAGCTCGCGTGGCCGGAGCTGAACTTCGGCATCCCCTGGCTCAGTTACGGACGGCTGCGGCCCCTGCACACCAACGCGGTGATCTTCGCGTTCGGCGGCTGCGCGCTCATGGCGACGAGCTACTACGTCGTGCAACGCACCGGGCAGGTCGCGCTCTTCATGCCCCGGCTCGCGTCGTTCCACTTCTGGACCTGGCAGGCGGTGATCGTCGCGGCCGCCATCAGCCTGCCGCTCGGCTACACGCAGGGCAAGGAATATGCGGAGCTGGAGTGGCCGATCGACATCCTCATCACGATCTCCTGGGTCTGCTACGCGATCGTGTTCTTCGGCACCATCGGCATCCGCAGGATCCGCCACATCTACGTGGCCAACTGGTTCTACGGCTCCTTCATCCTCGCGGTGGCGATCCTGCACCTGGTCAACAGCGCCGCCATCCCCGCGGGCTTCACCAAGTCCTACTCGGCCTACGCGGGCGTGCAGGACGCGATGATCCAGTGGTGGTACGGCCACAACGCGGTGGGCTTCTTCCTCACCGCGGGCTTCCTCGGGATGATGTATTACTTCATCCCCAAGCAGGCCGAGCGCCCGGTCTACAGCTACCGGCTGTCCATCGTCCACTTCTGGGCGCTGATCTTCACCTACATGTGGGCGGGCCCGCACCACCTGCACTACACCGCGCTGCCGGACTGGACGCAATCCATCGGCATGGTGTTCTCCCTCATCCTGCTCGCGCCGAGCTGGGGCGGCATGATCAACGGCGTGATGACGCTGTCGGGCGCCTGGCACAAGCTGCGCGACGACCCCATCCTGCGCTTCCTCATCGTGTCGCTCTCCTTCTACGGCATGAGCACCTTCGAGGGCCCGATGATGTCCATCAAGACCGTCAACGCGCTGTCCCACTACACGGACTGGACCGTCGGCCACGTGCACTCCGGCGCGCTGGGCTGGGTCGGCCTCATCTCGATGGGCTCGCTCTACTACCTGATCCCGCGCCTCTTCGGCCGCAAGCAGATGTACTCCGTGCCGGCCATCGAGCTGCACTTCTGGATGGCGACCGTCGGCATCGTGCTGTACATCGCCGCCATGTGGATCGCCGGCGTGATGCAGGGCCTCATGTGGCGCGGCGTCAACGGCGACGGCACGCTCACCTACACCTTCGTCGAATCCGTGAAGGCCACCTATCCCTTCTATGTGGTGCGCGTCGCCGGCGGCGCGCTGTACCTGGGCGGCATGCTGGTGATGGCCTGGAACACCTGGATGACCGTGGGCCTCGGCCGCTCCGTGCGGGTGCCCGTGCCGGCCGTCGCCACCGCCTGACCCGAAAGAACCCCATGAGCGAACTGCAGACTTCCCCCGGCTTCACCCACGAGAAGGTGGAGACCAACAACTTCCTGATGATCGTGCTCATCCTGCTGGTGGTCGCCGTCGGCGGCCTGGTGGAGATCGTGCCGCTCTTCTTCCAGACTTCGACGACGCAGCCGGTGCCCGGCGTGGTGCCGCTCACCCCGCTGCAACTCGCGGGCCGCGACATCTACGTGCGCGAGGGCTGCTACAACTGCCACTCGCAGATGATCCGGCCCTTCCGCGCCGAGACCCTGCGCTACGGCCACTACTCCGTCGCCGGCGAATTCGTCTACGACCACCCGTTCCAGTGGGGCAGCAAGCGCACCGGCCCCGACCTGCACCGCGTGGGCGGCAAGTACAGCGACGACTGGCACCGCATCCACCTGAACAACCCGCGCGACGTCGTGCCGGAATCGAACATGCCCGCCTACCCCTGGCTCGAGAAGGCCCAGGTGGACGACACGGAGATCGCCTCGCACATGCGCGCGCTGCGCCGCGTGGGCGTGCCCTACACCGACGCGCAGATCGCCGCGGCGCCCGCGCAGGTGAAGGGCAGGACGGACATGGACGCGCTCGTGGCCTACCTGCAGTCCCTGGGCCTGGCCCTGAAGTGACGCGCACCGGAGAACACCATGGACGTCACCACCTTGCGCATCCTCGCGACGCTGCTGTGCTTCGCGACCTTCCTGGGCATCCTCGCCTGGGCCTATTCCCATCGCAACCGCGCGCGATTCGACGAGGACGCGCGCATTCCCTTCCAACAGGACTGAGGCGGCCATGAGCGATTTCAACGGCAATTTCTGGTCGATCTACGTCGCGGCGCTGACGCTGGTCAGCGTGGCCGCGTGCCTCCTGCTGCTGTGGATCACGGCGCGCAAGAAGGTCCAGCCGCGCGCGGACAACAGCACGGGCCACGTGTGGGACGAAGACCTGCGCGAGATGGACAACCCCATGCCGCGCTGGTGGATGTGGCTGTTCGTCGCGACCATCGTGTTCGGGCTGCTCTACCTCGCGGCCTATCCGGGCCTGGGCTCGTACGAGGGCCAGCTCGCCTGGACCACGCGCGGCGAACACGCGAACGAGATGGCCCAGGCCGAGAAGGAGCTCGCGCCGCTCTACGCGCAGTTCACCGCGAGGAAGCCGGAGGAACTCGCGGGCGACACCAATGCCATGGCGATCGGCGAGCGCCTCTTCATGAACAACTGCGCGCAGTGCCACGGCTCGGATGCGCGGGGCAGCAAGGGCTTCCCCAACCTGGCCGACACGGACTGGCTGCACGGCGGCTCGCCGGACAAGATCAAGGAAACGATCACCGGCGGCCGGCACGCGCAGATGCCGGCGATGGCGGCCGCGGTGGGCTCGTCGGACGACGTGAAGAACGTCGCCAACTACGTGCTCAGCCTGTCGAACAGCCCGCACGACTCGGTGCGCGCGCAGCTGGGCAAGTCGAAGTTCACGGCGTGCGCGGCCTGCCACGGCGCCGACGGCAAGGGCAACCAGGCCATCGGCGCGCCCAACCTCACCGACGACGTGTGGCTGCACGGCTGGGGCGAGCAGGCGATCGTCTCGATGATCAACAACGGCAAGGTCAACGACATGCCCGCCCAGTCGGGCAAGCTCACCGAAGCGCAGATCCACGTGCTGACCGCCTACGTGTGGGCCTTCTCGAACAAGCCCGTGAGCAAGCCCTGACGCAACCGCGCTCAGCGCGCGCAGGCGACGCCGAGCCAGTCCGCCATCAGGCGGGCGATCGCCTTGTCCGCCAGCCCCGCGTCCGCGAGCGTCGACCAGGTGGCGAAATTCACCGCCAGCGCGACGGCCGCGCGCGCTTCGCGGCCGGGTTCGCCTCGGGGATGCAGCTTGCGCAGCAGCGCGTCGCCATAGGACGCGAAGTACGCCGCGGCCTGCGCGAGGGGTTCGCGCAGCGCCTCCACTTCGCCCGCGTCGCGCAGGACCGCATCCCACATGCGCCGCGTGCGGCGGTGGTAGGCGTAGAGCGCCTGCAGGGCATCGCGCAGCGCTTCGTCGACGGTGCCGCCTGAGCCTTCGGCCGGGAGCGGCGGGGGCGGGTTCTGGCCGAACCAGGTCGAGCTGCAGGCGTGAATCACCGCCGCCTCGTCGGGGAAGTGCCGGTACACCGTGAGCCGCTGGACGCCGGCGCGTTCGGCGATCGCGCTGATCGTGGTGCGGCGCGGCCCGATCTCCTCGTGCAGCGCCATCGTCGCCTCCACGATCCGGCGCCGCGTGTCGTCCTGCTGCTCGGCACGGCGGACCTGCGTGTACTTTCGTTTTTCCATTCCGCTCCTCATAGCTGTTTACTGAAATTTTAGCATTTTGAGTGAACAAATGCGCATACTGAAATGTTGACGCCGGCGAAGCGTCGGCCGTAGACTTATTCCGGTGAACAATGGTGTTCACTCATTGACATCACCGGAAAGGAAACCCCCATGCACGCTCCCGTCCTGCACGCGCCTCGCGCGGTCGCCGCGGATACCTCCCTCATCGCCTCCTGGCTGCCCCTGCCGGGGCTGGGCCTCATCCCCTGCAACAGCTTCGTCATCCGCTCGGCCCAGCCCGTGCTGGTGGACACCGGCGTGGCCGGCCTGCGCGGCGATTTCCTCGCGGCCCTCGGCGAGGCCGTGGACCCGGCCGACCTGCGCTGGATCTGGATCCCGCACATGGACGCCGACCACATCGGCAACCTGGCCGCGGTGCTCGAACTCGCGCCGAAGGCGCGCGTCGTGACCAATTACCTGGGCATGGGCAAGATGGGCCTCCTGGGCCTGCCGCAGGATCGCGCCTACCTGCTCAACCCCGGCCAGGCCCTGGACGTGGGCGACCGCAAGCTGCGTGCGCTGCGCCCGCCGAGCTGGGACGCGCCGGAGACCACCGCGCTCTTCGACGAGCGCACGCGCGCCTTCTTCTGCGTCGACGCGTTCGGCGCCATCCACCAGGAGCCCTCCGAAAGCGCCGCGGCGATCCCCGCCGGCTCGCTGGCCGAAGGGATGGCGCTGTGGACCAGTGTCGACCAGCACTGGCTCGGCCGGGTGGACCGCTCCAAGTTCGATCGCGCCCTCGGCGAGGTCGACGCGCTGCGCCCGGACGTCATCCTCGGCTCCCACCTGCCGCCCGCGTCCGGCATCACGCAGCGGCTGCTGCGCTCGCTGCGCGACTCCGCCGACGTGCCGGCGTTCGTGGGGCCCGACCAGGCCGCGCTGGAAGCCATGATGTCGGCCTGACTGGCCCGCGGTTGACCTGCATCAACCGCGTGCGCAATGCGCCGCCCCATCATGGCGGCGTGAAAGTCATTCCCATCGTTCCCTTCCTGGGCGACGCCGGCGACGGCTCGCTCTACGAAGCGCAGAAGAAAATCTATCCCCGCAAGGTCACGGGCCGCTTCGCGCGCTGGCGCTGGGCCTTCGTCTGGCTCACCCAGCTCGTGTTCTACGGCCTGCCGTGGCTCGAGTGGGGCCAGCGCCAGGCCGTGCTGTTCGACCTGGGCGCGCGGCGCTTCTACATCCTCGGCTACGTGCTGTACCCGCAGGACTTCATCTACCTCACGGCCATCCTCGTCATCAGCGCGCTGTCGCTCTTCCTCTTCACCGCGGTGGCGGGTCGGCTGTGGTGCGGCTTCACCTGCCCGCAGACCGTCTACACGGAGATGTTCCTGTGGATCGAGCGCAAGGTCGAAGGCGACCGCACGGTGAGGATGAAGCTCGATGCCGGGCCCATGACCCTGGAGAAATTCGTCAGGAAGTGGTTCAAGCACATCCTGTGGATCGGCCTGGCGATGTGGACGGGCTTCACCTTCGTCGGCTACTTCACGCCGATCCGCGAGCTGGGCCTGGAATTCCTGCAGACGCGCATGGGCTCCTGGGAAGTGTTCTGGGTCTTCTTCTACGGCTTCGCCACCTACGGCAACGCCGGCTTCCTGCGCGAGCAGGTGTGCAAGTACATGTGCCCCTACGCGCGCTTCCAGAGCGCGATGTTCGACAAGGACACGCTGATCGTGAGCTACGACGCCGCGCGCGGGGAGCCGCGCGGCTCGCGCTCGCGCAAGGCGGACCTGTCCACGCTCGCGCTCGGCGCCTGCGTGGATTGCGACCTGTGCGTGCACGTGTGCCCGACTGGCATCGACATCCGCAAGGGGCTGCAGTACGAATGCATCGGCTGCGGCGGCTGCGTGGACGTGTGCAACGGCGTCATGGACAAGATGGGCTACGAGCGCGGCCTCATCCGCTTCACCACGCAGAACGCGCTCGCCGGGCACTGGGACCAGCGCGCGATCCTGCGGCGGGTGCTCCGGCCGCGCGTGCTCGTGTACACCACCATCCTGGTCGCGCTCTGCATCGCGGTTCTCTGGAGCCTGGCCATGCGCACGCCGCTGCGCGTGGACGTGGTGCGCGACCGCGGCGCGCTGTCGCGCATCGTCGCGGGCGGCAGGCTGGAGAACGTGTACCGGCTGCAGGTGATGAACGCGACCGAGCAGCCGCAGCGCTACACCATCTCCGCGGGCGGCCTGCCCGGCCTGGCCGTCGCCTCCGAGCCTTCGGTCGAGGTCGGGCCCGCCGAATCGCGCTGGGTCGCGGTGCGGCTGCAGGTGCCCTACGGCAGCGCGCCGCCCGGCTCGCACCCCATCCATTTCGAGGTGGCCGCCGCGTCCGGCGCCGACCACGTGAGCGAGAAGTCGGCATTCCTGGTGCCGCGTTGAAGGAGACAGCCATGAAGACCGAAGCGGACGAGTCGAACGCGCCCTGGTGGACCTACGGCCACGTCTGGCTGGTCATCGCGGGGCCCGCCGCGGTGGTGGTGGCCGCGCTCGCGACCGCCTGGATCGCGATGCGCAGCGCCGACCCCGTGCTGGCCGAGGACTACTACCGCCGCGGCCTGCAACTGTCGCGCCCCGCGCCGGCCGACAAGGCGCTCATGCCGGCGCTGCAGGGGCGCAACCACGCCGCGACCCCGGCGAAGGAGCGATGAGCATGTGGCGCGGCCAGTGGATGCGCATCGCGTGGCCCGGCTTCCTCGCCGCGTGCCTGCTCGAGCTGCTTGTCTTCGCCCTGGTGGATCCGGGCGAGTTGCGCTGGTCCGGCGACCTGCCGTCGCGCCAGGGCGTCTACACGCTCGCCTTCTTCCTCTTCTGGGCGATCGCGACGGTGGCGTGCGCGCTCACCGTGCTGCTCGGAACGCCCGCGGAGCCGGCCGGCGAGCAGGTGGGGGACTGAGCGCGAGGCGCGAGGCCGCGTCACGCGGCCTTGCGGCCCAGCGCGTGGAGTTTCGCGAGCCAGCGCTGCGCCTGCCCGTCGTCCAGCGACTGCACGCTGCCCACGAGCGTCTCCTCGACGGGCGCGATGCCGACGAAGCCGAGGATATTGCGCTCCAGCGACCTGACGCTGTGCGCCATGAAGTAGAGGCGATAGATCGCCGACGGCATGCCCATCGTCACGACGAGACGTGCCGTGCGTCCCGTGAGCCCCTTGTGCTTGAACGGGTTGCCGCCCGGCCCCGCGGTGAAGGCGAAGCCCGGTCGCAGCACCTGCTCCCAGAAGGCCTTCAGCACCGCGGGCATGTCCCCGAGCCAGAGGGGAAAGAAGATCGCGATGTGCTCGGCCCGGCGGATCGCTTCCTGCGCACCGCGCAGGGACTCGGGCACCGTTCCCGTCTCCCAGTCGTACTGCGTGCGCAGCAGCGGAAAGTCCAGCCCGGCCACTTCGAGCTTCTGCACGTCGTGCCCGGCTTCCTGCGCGCCCTGCGCGTAGGAGGCGGCCAGTGCGTGACAGAAATGCGCGCCGGCGGGGTCGGGGTGGCCCTGGATCACCAGGATGCGCCGTGTCGCCTTCATCGCCATGTGCGCCGCCTCAGTGTCCGGGGTGGCGCAGTTCCCGCAGGGACTGGCAGGCGATGCAGTACGGCGCGGCCGGCATGGCCTTGAGGCGGTCCAGCGGGATGGGCGAGCCGCACTCCAGGCACACGCCGTAGTCGCCGTCCTGCAGGCGCCGCCGCGCGGCCAGCACCTGTTCGAGTTCCATCGCGGCCTGCTCGGCCTGCGCCGCGTCGACCTCGGTCAGCGATTGCTCGCCGGCCGCGTCCTTGAAGTCGCTCACTTCGCCGCGGGGCACGGCGTCGGTGCCGAGCACCTCGTCGCGCGCCGCGAGCAGTGCGCAGAGTTCGCGTTCGCGCGTCGCCAGGAGTTTGTCGAATGCGTCGGTCAACGCGGGAGTGAATCTGTTCATGATGGGCCTCGTCGAAACGATTCTGGAAGCCTCATGCGCCGGCGTCATTGACGAACGTCAACGCCACGACGGATGGTCCACCATGCGCTGCAATGCCTCGGGCTGCAGGATCCGCACGTGGCGCAGCCGCACCTCGATCAGTCCTTCCTCGGCGAGCTTCGAGAAGGCGCGGCTGGTCGTCTCCAGCTTGAGGCCGAGGTAGCTGCCGATTTCCTCGCGCGACATGCGCAGCACGAGCTCGGTGCGCGAGAAGCCGCGCGCGTGCAGCCGCTGCGCCAGGTTCAGGAGGAAGGCGGCGACGCGCTCCTCGGCGCGCATGCCGCCGAGCAGCAGCATCACGCCGTGCTCGCGCACGATCTCGCGGCTGAGCACGCGGTGCAGGTGGCGCTGGAGCGCTTCCACTTCACGCGCGAAGTCGCCGAGCTGGTCGAAGGGCATGACGCAGACTTCGGCATCCTCCAGCGCGACCGCGTCGCAGCCGTGCTGCTCGCCGACGATGCCGTCGAGGCCCAGCAGCTCGCCGGCCATCTGGAAGCCCGTGACGTGGTTGCGCCCGCCGGGCGCGGACAGGCAGGTCTTGAAGAAGCCGGTGCGGATCGCGTAGAGCGACTCGAAGCGGTCGCCCTGGCGAAAGAGCGAGCCGCCCCGCTTGACCTTGCGCCGCGCCGTCACGACCGAGTCGATGCGATGCATCTCCTCGTCGGTGAGGCCGACGGGCATGCACAGGTCGCGCAGGCTGCAGCTCGAGCAGGCGATGCGGATCGCATCGACGCCCGCGGCGGGCCGGTCCACCGGCTGGATGGGAATGGGTTTGGCGTCGGGGTCCATGGAGTCAACCGATTCTGCGGCGCGTGCCGCGCGCGCAATTGACAAAGGTCAAGCCCGGGGCGGCGAGCCCGTTGCACAGTGAAGCCTTCCTGCCGCATGCCGAACATGAACATTCCGAATACCGAGCTGCTCCGCCGCTTCGACGTCCCGGGCCCGCGCTACACCTCGTATCCCACGGCAGACCGCTTCGTCGAAGCCTTCGGCGCCGCCGACCATGCCCAAGCCCTGGCCCTGCGCCGCGCGGGCCCCGCAGCCCTTGCGCAGCCGCTGTCGCTCTACGTGCACCTGCCGTTCTGCGAATCGCTGTGCTACTTCTGCGCCTGCAACAAGATCATCACGCGCCACCACGAGCGGGCCGCCGAGTACCTGCGCTACCTCGAGAGCGAGATCGGCCTGCACACGCTGCAGCTCGGCCGGGGACAACCGGTCTCGCAGCTGCACCTGGGCGGCGGCACGCCCACCTTCCTGTCCGACGCCGAGTTGCGCCACCTCATGGACATGCTGCGACGCAATTTCCGCCTGCAGGACGGCGGGGAGTTCTCCATCGAGATCGACCCGCGCACGGTGGATGGCGCGCGCCTGCGCGCGGTCGCCGACATGGGCTTCAACCGCATCAGCTTCGGGGTTCAGGACTTCGATGCGGAAGTGCAGAAGGCCGTGCACCGCATCCAGCCCGAGGAGATGGTCACCGGCCTGATGGAGGAAGCACGCGCGGTGGGCTTCGCTTCCGTCAACGTCGACCTGATCTACGGGCTGCCCCGGCAGACCCCCGGCTCGTTCGCGCGGACGCTGGAGAAGGTCACGCGGCTGCGTCCCGATCGCGTCGCCCTCTATGGCTACGCGCACCTGCCCGAGCGATTCAAGCCGCAGCGCCGCATCCACAGCGCGGACATGCCGATGCCCGCGGACAAGCTCACCATGCTCGCGCTGTCGCTGGAGGCGCTCCAGGATGCGGGCTACGTCTATGTCGGCATGGACCATTTCGCGCTGCCCGGTGACGCGCTGGCGGTGGCCAAGCGTCAGGGGCGCCTGCACCGCAACTTCCAGGGCTACAGCACGCAGCCCGACTGCGACCTCATCGGCCTCGGAGTGTCGGCGATCGGCCGGGTGGGCGCGAGCTACAGCCAGAACGCCAAGACGCTGGAGGAGTACTACGACCACCTCGACCAGGGCCGGCTGCCCGTGGCGCGCGGCCTCACGCTCACGCGCGACGACCTCGTGCGCCGCGCGGTGATCATGGCGCTGATGTGCCAGGGCCAGGTGGTGTTCGAGTCCATCGAGGCCGCGTGGCTGCTGGATTTCCGCAGCTACTTCGCGGCCGAGCTCGCACGCCTGCGCGAGTTCGAGGACATGGGCCTGCTCGAGATCGGCGACGCCGGGATCGAGGTGACGGCGCAGGGCTGGTACCTCGTGCGCGCGATCGCGATGGTGTTTGACCGCTACCTGCAGGCCGACCGCGACCGCGCGAAGTTCTCGCGGATCATCTGAGGCCCCCATGTCCGGCACGCTAGCCCTCACCGCGCTCCTCATGGGGCTCGCAGGCGGGCCGCACTGTGCGGCGATGTGCGGTCCGGCGTGCTCGGGCGTGATCCGTGTCGTGCGGCCGGGCGCGTCATCGGCGACCCCCGCGCTCTGGCAATTCCAGGCGGGGCGCCTCATCGGCTACTCGCTCGCCGGCGCGCTCGCCGCGCAGGCGGTCGAGAGCCTCGCGTGGCTCACGGCGCAGGCGGCGGCCTTGCGCCCCGTGTGGACTTTGTTCCACCTGGCCGTGCTGCTGTGGGGCGCGACGCTGCTCGTGCTTGCGCGCCAACCGTCTTTCGCCGGTCCGGTCGGCCGTGCCGTGTGGGCGCGCGCGCGGCCCGTGGCCGCGGCGCGCGGCGGCGCCTTCACGGCCGGCGTGCTCTGGGCGCTGATGCCCTGCGGCCTGCTGTATTCGGCGCTCCTCGTCGCGTCGCTGAGCGGGACGGCCGCCGATGGCGCGCTCGCCATGGGCTTGTTCGCCATCGGCAGCGGCGTATCGCTCGCCATCGTGCCGGGCGTGCTCGAGCGCCTGCGCGGGCGCGGCGACGGCCGCATGCAGGAGTGGGCGATGCGCGTGTCCGGCCTGCTCCTGGTGCTGGCCGCGGGCTGGTCGCTGTGGCTCGACCTGTCGCACCGCATCGCGGCGTGGTGCGGCATCACCGCTTGAACACGGGCAGGCAGGCTTCCATGCGACACACCGAACGCCATCGCACCGAACGGATCGGCTGGTTGCGCGCGGCGGTGCTGGGCGCCAATGACGGGATCGTCTCCACCGCGAGCCTCGTGGTCGGGATCGCCGCGGCGAGTGCCACCCACGCCACGGTGCTCATGACGGGGGTCGCGGGGCTCGTCGCGGGCGCGATGTCGATGGCGGCCGGCGAATACGTGTCGGTGCACTCGCAGGCGGACGCGGAGAAGGCCGACCTCGCGCGCGAGCGCGCGGAGTTGAAGGCGGATCCCGCCGCGGAACACCGCGAGCTGGCGGCGATCTACGTCGCGCGTGGCCTCACGCCCGAACTGGCGCAGCAGGTCGCCGTGCAGCTGGCCGGCCACGACGCGCTGGGCGCGCACGCGCGCGACGAGCTCGGAATCTCGGAGACGATGGCGGCCCGTCCCGTCCAGGCCGCGCTGGCCTCCGCCGCGAGCTTCGCGGTCGGCGCGGCGTTGCCGCTGGCCGTCGCCGCGTTCGCGCCGGGCCGCGGCCTGATCTACTGGGTCTCGGGCATGTCGCTGTTCTTCCTGGCGCTGCTGGGCGGGGTCGCCGCGCGCGCAGGCGGGGCCGGCGTCGCCGCAGGCGCGTGGCGCGTCACTTTCTGGGGCGCCCTGGCCATGGGCATCACGGCAGGGGTCGGCGCACTGTTCGGCGCCGCGCCTTGAGGCCGAACGTTGACAAGCATCAAACCGGCCGTCGCCGGACTGGTTAGCCTCAAAGCAGAAAGCCAACCGATGACCCCACTGACACCATGCGCCGACGACCGCGCGGCGAACCTGCTGCTGGCGGCCTTTCCGCGAAGCGACGCCGAGCGCTGGCGGGGGCAGATCGATCCGGTGGACCTGCGGGTCGGCGAGCGTTTGCATGAAATGGGCCAGGTGCCCAGGTGGGCCTACTTCCCGGTGGACGCCATCGTTTCCCTGCTGGTGCCGACACACGACGGCCGCTGCGACGAGGTGTGCGCGGTGGGCCGCGAGGGCATGGTCGGCATCGCGCTGTTCATGGACAACGGCGCATCGACGAGCCGCGCCGTGGTGCAGGCGGCCGGGCGTGCCTTTCGCGTGCGCCCCGCTTGGGTGCAGGAAGAATTCGCGAGTTCACCCGCGGTCACGCGTCTGTTCCTGCGCTATGCGATGGCCCGCGTCGCGGAACTCGCCCAGAGCGTCATGTGCGGCCGCCACCACACGACGGAGCAGCGCCTGGCGCGGCGCCTGCTGCATGGGATGGATTGCCGGCCGGACGGCCACCTGTGGACCACGCAGGAGCAGCTCGCCGGTCTGCTCGGCGTGCGTCGCGAGAGCGTCACGAGCGAGGCGCTCAAGCTGCAGCGGGCCGGCGCCATCGCCTATTCGCGCGGCCATATCACGGTGCTCGATCGCGCGCAGCTCGTGGAGCACAGCTGCGAATGTTATGACCTGGTGAGGGGGTTCTACCGGCGCGTCACGGGCAGCCAGGCCCCTGCATCGGCGAGGCGCGCCGTGGATGCGTATCCCTCGCACGCCTTGGTGCAGTGCGCGAACATGGCGGGGAGGCTGGCGGCGTGACGAACCTCCGCAGACGCGCCCGACCGCTCGCACTTTTGCTTGCGGCGCTGGCCTGCGCCGCACCGGCGCAAGCCCAGGCGCCCGCGGCGCCCTCGCGCGGCGAGCTGCTGTACAACAATCACTGCATCGAGTGCCACACGTCGCAGATCCACTGGCGCGACGGCAAGCAGGTGCGCGACTGGGCCGGCCTGCGCGCCAAGGTGCGTTTCTGGCAGGCGAACGCCGGTCTGCGGTGGGACGACGCGGACATCACCGACGTGGCCCGCTACCTGGACAACACGATCTATCGTCTCACGCCCGGCACGCAGCGCGTCGGCCGGGCGGGCGAGGGCGCCGGGGTCCGGCGCCAGCCTGCGGGCAGGGCTTGACCATGGGCCGGCTCGAATTCGAGGTCACGGCGCGCCGCGTGGACGCCCACGGCAGCGAAGCACGGTGCAAGGAGGCCGTGATCGCGCTCGACACCGACCTCGCGGGCAATCCCGGCGCGTTCAACCCGGCGGAGCTGCTGCTGGCCGCGCTCTCGGCCTGCATCATCAAGGGCATCGAACGGGTCGTGCCCATCCTCAAGTTCAGCCTGCGGGACGTGCGGGTGCACGTCCATGGCGTACGGCGCGACGTGCCGCCGCGCATGGAGTCCATCGCCTACGAGATCGTGATCGACACCGACGAGCCCGATCGGCGCCTCGATCTGCTGCACGACAACGTGAAGAAGTTCGGCACCGTCTTCAACACCGTTTCGCCGGGAACCACGCTCACCGGCACCCTGCGCCGCAAGCAGCCTTGCGCCTAGGGCGGGCGGGCCTTGCGAGGCGCTCAGTCGAGCTCGACCGATTCGAGGTAGTAGGGCAGGTGGCAGTCCCAGTGGAGGCTGCGCTCGATGCGCTGCCTCATCGCATCCGCCGCCGCCGGCTCGCCGTGCGTGATGAATGTCTTGCGCGGCGCGGCGTCGAAATGCCGCAACCAGTCGAGGATCTCGCCGGCGTCCGCATGCGCCGACAGGTCGTCCAGCTGCACCACCTCCGCGCGGATGGGCACGTCGATGCCGTGGATGCGCACGGTGTGCGCGCCGCCGACGATGGACGCGCCGCGCGTGCCGCCGGCCTGGTAGCCCGCGAAGAGGAGGGTGTTGCGCTTGTCCGGCGCGAAGGCCTTGATGTGGTGGACCACACGCCCGCCGGTCGCCATGCCGCTCGCGGCGATGATCACCATCGGGCCCTTCCGGCCGTTCAGCCGCTCGGACTCCTGCGGCGTCTGCACGATGTGCGCGGTGTCCGCGACGGCGCGGCACTGCTCGGGCGTGAGGCGCAGCTCGTCCCCGTGCTTCCAGTACGCTTCCATCGCGTTCGCGGCCATCGGGCTGTTCAGGAACACCGGCACGTCGGGAATGGACCCGCGCGCCTTGAGCTGCTGGATGCAGTAGAGCAGGCTCTGCGCGCGGCCCACCGCGAACGCGGGAATCACCACGACGCCGCCGCGCGCCGCGGTGCGGCGGATCACCTCGCCCAGGTGCAGGAAGTGATCCACCTTCGGATGCTCCCTGTCGCCGTAGGTGGATTCGACCACCAGGTAATCCGCGCCCCGCATTTCGACGGGCGGCTTGAGCACCGGGTCGTCCGGCCGGCCGATGTCGCCCGAGAAGAGGATCGAGCGATCGCCGCCCTGCAGCTTGACGAAGGACGAACCGGCCATGTGGCCCGAACGCTCCATCGAGGCGCCGAGCCCGGGCAGGACGTCCCACGCGCGCGACATCGGCTGCGGGCGGAAGCTGGCGAGGCAGGCCTGCGCGTCCGCGCGCGTGTACAGCGGCAGCGCGGGCGCGTGCTTCGACAGCTTGTACCGGTTGGCGAATTCCGCTTCCTCCTCCTGCAGCCAGCCCGAGTCCGGCAGCAGGATCTTGCAGAGATCGAAGGTCGCGGGGCTGCAGTGCACCTGGCCGCGAAACCCGTTCTTCACGAGCAGCGGCACATAGCCGCTGTGGTCGATGTGCGCGTGCGTGAGGATTACCGCGTCGATGTCGGCGGGCGGCACGGGCAGCGGCTCCCAGTTGCGAAGCCGCAGCGGCTTGTAGCCCTGGAAGAGGCCGCAGTCCACCAGCAGGCGCCGGCCCCGGTGCTCGACCAGGTACTTCGATCCGGTGACCGTGTCCGTCGCGCCCAGGAACTGCAGCTTCATGGCGGACGCCCCGCCTTACTTGACGAGCAGCACGGGGATGTCGGATTCGGTGACGACGCGCTGCGCGACGCTGCCGAGCAGTGCCCGGCCGAGCATGCCGAGCCCCTGCGTCCCCATGACGATCATCTGCGCCTTCTGCTTGCCGGCGGCGCGCACGATCTCCGACGCGTTGGGGCCGACGACCCAGTTCGCGCGATAGCGCAGGCCGTGGCGGTCCAGGAACTTGCGGATCGGCGCGAGCACCTTCTCCGATTCGTCGCGGTGGTAGTCGGCGACGGCCTGCGCGCCCACCATCGTCTTGACGCGCGGCGAAAGCGGCGTCTGCACATGCAGGACGATCAGCTCGCCGTCGTCGCCGAGCAGCGATTCGTTGGCCACGACGAAGGCCAGGGCCTTCTTGGTGAATTTGCTGCCGTCGGCGGCGAGAAGGACTTTCATGGAGGTCTCCGTTCGTTCGGTTGAAAAAGGCTGCAGTCAGGTTAGCGGCGTGCCGCGCCCATCCCCTTGATGCAGGTCAACGCGAACGCGGCTGCCTGCCACCACGAGCGCTTCGCGAGCAGGCGCGCACCCGCCCAGGCGAGCAGCGCGAGCGTGGCGCCGGTACGCACGCGCGCGAATGCCGCGCCGAAGTCCGCGCGCGCGAGCGCGCACTCGGCCGCGAGGGCGGCGCGGCGGTGTGCGATGCGCGAGAGCCGCGTCACGGGGCCGGCTCCATGGCGGCGCTGTCCCGCGCAAGCTCGTCCAGCGTCGCGCGAAGGAAGGGGGGTTTCGCGCGCAGCGCGAGGACGGCGCGCCATGCGCACGCCGCGGCCGCGGCCGCGAAGGCCAGGCCCACGCCGAGCAGGGCGAGCACCGGCGCTCGGCCCCACAGCAGCACGACCAGCGCGCCGGACAGCGCGGCGGCCGCCAGCACCGCGAGCAGCACGCCGGCAATGGCGATCACCAGCACGGCGGCGAGCCGCAGCAGCTCCTCTTCGACATCCAGCGCGGCGAGCTCCAGGCGCTGGCGCACGATGCGCACCGCGCCGGCGCCCAGGCGCGACAGCGACTCGCCGAACGCCATGGTGTCAGCGGCGCGCGACGAGCATGCCGACCAGCAGGCCGATGCCCGCGCCGATCCCGACCGACTGCCAGGGATGGCGGCTCACGTACTGGTCGGCGGTGCGGCCGGCGTCGCGCGCCCCGGCCAGCAGGGCGGCTTCGATCGCGGCCATCTCGGATTTCGCGGTGCCCAGGCTGCGCTCGAGGCGCTCGCGCGCCTGGCTGTAGCCCTGGCCCGCCTCGCCGACGGCGTGGCGCAGCAGTTCCTCGGCATCGCGCACGACGGCGCGCAGGTCCTGGGCGAGTCGCTCCTGGTCGGCGCGCAGGGACGGGGTGTGGGTGGTGTCGTTCATGATGGCTCCTTGGGGTTGTGATGGTTGTCCTGCGATTCGTCCCCGCCCGAGCGGATCACCAGCACGGGAACGGGGGACATCCGGATGATCTGTTCGGCGCCGCTGCCCAGCATCACGCGGCCGATGCCGCGGCGCCCGTGCGTGCCGACGACGACGAGGTCGGCGTTCCACAGCCTGGCCGCGTTCGCGACCGCGTCGCCGAGCCGCTCGCCGAACTTGTCGAACACCATGCAGTCCGCCTGCACGCCGGCCGCCTTCGCGATCGCCAGGCCGTCGGCGACGACGCTGTCGCCCAGCGTTCGCATCGCCTTGATCAATTCGTCGGTGTAGCTGCCGTACATGTCGTAGCCGCCCAGGTAGAACGACGCTTCGAGCACGTACACGACGCGCAGGCGCGCGCCGGATTGCTGTGCGAGCTCGATGGCCGCGGTCAGCGCGCGATTGGCGGTGGAGCTGCCGTCGATGGGCACGAGGATGCGTTGGTACATGGCACGGTCCTTTGCAGTGGCGTGCATGCAGTCTGCGCGAGCGCGCATGCGCACGGCTTGACATGGATCAACGCCCGCGCGCCGCGGCGATGCAAAGTCGCTTCCATGGTCCACCGATTCCTTCCCCTGTTGCTCCTGGCGCTGGCCGGGTGCTCCACGCTGCTGCCCTCGGGGAGCACCGACACGCCCGCCGGCTTCGCGAGCTTCGAGGAAGCGCGCGCGGCGGTCGAACGCATCGCGCCGTTCCGCACGCGCACCTCGGAGCTCCAATCGATGGGCTTCGACACCCGGGAGGGGCGCAACGTGACGCTCGTGCCTTACCCGGACATCATGGGGCGGCTCGCACCCTACCAGGGCATGCCGCTCTCGCAGCTGGACCCCGGCGTCGCGCGCTGCATCCAGGCGCAGGCGGCCTGCCGCGGCTGGGTGTTCCACTTCGAGCGGCAGGACAGGAAGCGCGAAGGCAGCTTCTGGCTCGACTTCCTCAACATCCGCCGCGTGACGAACGTCAGGGGCTGGTGGTTCGACGCGCTGATCGTCGAGAGCGAAGGGACCGTGCTCTTCCGCAGCAGCGGCGGCCAGGCCCGCACCGACCGCGTCGAAAAGCAGTTCAACCCGCTCGGACCGTTCCAGCCCGCCGGCGAAGGCGCCGCCACGGTGCTGATCCATTGACGCCCCACCCACTCACCGGAGCCACCATGCAACAGACCTATGCCCAACTGCTCGTCCACCTGGACGCCACGCCGCATGCCGCGCGCCGCCTGTCGGTGGCCCGCGCCATCGCGCAGAAACAAGGCGCCGCCGTCACCGGGCTCTACGCGGTGACGCCGTCGCTCCTCGCGATCCCGTTCGCGTCGGAAGGCGGCGCGAACGCGGCGGCCGTCCTGGCCGAGGTGGACGCCGACCGCTGCAAGGCGGCCCGGGCCATGTTCGATCGCGGCAACGCGACCGACGCCGTGCAGGCGGCGTGGGCGCAGACGGACGAATTCCCGATCGCGTCCAGCTTCGCGCTGCAGGCGCTGCATGCCGACCTGCTGGTGTTCGGGCAGTTCGACGGGACCGACCCTTCGTTCTCGGGCGTGCCGGCCGACTTCATCGAAAGCGTGCTCGCGCAAAGCGGCAAGCCCGCGCTGGTCCTGCCCCACGAGGGCCACGGCACGGTGGCCGGGAACCATGTGGTGATCGCGTGGAAACCCACGCGCGAGGCGGCCCGCGCGGTCGCCGCGGCCGTGCCCCTGCTGCAGCGCGCATCGCGCGTCCACGTGCTTTCCTGGGGCGGCGAGGAGGAGCGCGTCGCAGGCGCGAGCCTCGGCCTCGACGGCTACCTCAAGCTGCGCGGCATCGAGGCGACCTGGCATCGCGAAGGCGGCGCGGAGCCCGCGGAAGTCGGCGACCTGCTGCTGTCGCGGGCTTTCGACCTGGACGCGGACCTGCTCGTCATGGGATGCTACGGCCACAGCCGCGCGCGCGAGTGGGTGCTGGGCGGGGCCTCGCGCACCGTCCTGCGCTCCATGACGCTGCCCGTGCTCATGGCCCACTGAGTCCGCGGGAAGGAAAGGCACCATGTCCGCAAGATTCGCAGCCCTCGCGCTGCTGGCGATGCTGGCCGCGTGCGGCGGAGGGGGCGAGACGCCCGAAGACGTGGCGATGCAGCGCCTCCAGGAAGAGCTCACGCGCTCCTTCCCGGCCGGCACCTACGTGTTCCGCTCGCAGGCCGAGATGGCCGCGGCATGGAACGCCGCGCCGCAGGAGTTCGGCGACGCGAAGCCCATGCCCGCGATCGACTTCTCCCAGTCGATGGTGGTGGGCATCTCGATGGGCGTCGGCATCCGCTGCTTCGTGCCGACCATCACCGCAGTCACCCGCGTGGGCGCCAGCTATACGGTGTCGTACAGGGCGAACGACGGCAGCGGCGGCACCACCCTCGCATGCCTGCACACATGGCGCCTGACCGATTTCGTCGCCGTGCCCGCGCAACCGGGCACGGTGGCCTTCCAGCGGGTCCCGGGCTGACGGCCGGCGACGGCGACTGGTGGCGGCTCGGCCCCGCGGATGCACTGCGCGCCCTGGGAAGCTCACCCGCCGGCCTCGATGCCGCGGACGCCGCGCGCCGGCTCGCGCGCGAAGGCGGCAACCGCCTCGCCGCGGCGCGCCGCAAGTCGCTGGTCGCGAGCCTGGGCCAGCGCCTGCGCAACCCCCTGGTGCTGGTGCTGCTCGCGGCGGGCGCCGTGTCGCTCGCATCCGGGGAGTCGGCGAGCGCCGGGATCATCGGCGCGGTCGTGCTGCTGAGCGTCCTGCTCGACCAGGCGCAGCAGTACCGCGCGCAGGCGGCCGTGGGGCGGCTCGCGCTGAGCATCGCGCTGCGCGCGCGCGTCGTGCGCGGCGGCGCGGACATCGAGGTGGATGCGGCCGACCTCGTGCCGGGCGACGTGGTGCGCCTCACCGCGGGCTCGCTCGTGTCCGCGGACGGCTTGCTGCTGCAGGGGCAGGACCTCTTCGTGCAGCAGTCGGCCCTCACCGGCGAATCGTTTCCGGTGGAGAAGAGGGCGGTGGCCGACCCGTCGGCGCAGGACCCGCAGCAGGCGCCCGCCGCGCTCTTCATGGGCAGCAGCGTCATCTCCGGCGCCGGCACGATGGTGGTGTGCGACACGGGCATGCGCACGCGCATGGGCGCGATCTCGCAGCTCGTGGCGGGCGAACGCGGCGACCAGGCGTTCGAGGCGGACCTCAACCGCTTCGGCGCGTTCATCCTGCGCATCACCATCTTTCTCGTGCTCTTCGTGGTGCTGGTGAGCGGCATGGCGCACCGGCCCTGGCTCGACTCCTTCCTGTTCGCCGTCGCGCTCGCGGTGGGGCTGACGCCGGAGCTGCTGCCGATGGTCGTCACGCTCGGCCTGTCGCGAGGCGCGATGCGGCTCGCGCGTCAGGAGGTGATCGTCAAGCACCTTTCCGCGATGCACAACCTCGGCGCGATGGACGTGCTGTGCACCGACAAGACCGGCACCCTGACGGAGGCGCGCATCGAGCTCGCACGGCACGTGGACATCGAAGGCCGGGACAGCGCCGCAGTGCTGGAGGGCGCCTTCCTCAACAGCTTTTTCGAGTCGGGCATCCGCACGCCGCTGGAGGACGCGGTGCTCGCGCATCGCGGCGTGGACACCGCGGGCTGGCGCAAGATCGACGAGGTGCCCTTCGACTTCGAGCGCCGGCGCCTGTCGGTGCTGCTCGAACGCGGGGACGACCGCCGGCTCATCGTGAAGGGGGCGCCCGAAGACGTGCTGCGTCACTGCGATCGTTACCAGCAGGGCGACGCATTCCCGGCCTGGACGCCGGCGGCGCGCAGGAAGTCGGCGGCCTGCCTGCATGCGCTGGAGTCGTCGGGATTCCGCGTGCTGGGCATCGCGTGGAAATGCGTGCCGCGCACGCTGGAAGACGCGGGGCTGGAGGACGAGAACGCGCTCGTGTTCGCCGGCTTTGCGGCGTTCCTCGACCCGCCCAAGGCCGACGCGGGCGCGGCCATCGCGGACCTGCAGGCGCGCGGCGTGGGCGTGAAGGTGGTGAGCGGCGACAGTGACCTCGTCACGCGACATGTGTGCGAAGCGCTGGGCATGCGCGTCGAGGGCGTGCTGCTGGGACACGAGATCGCCGCGATGGACGACCGCGCGCTCGCGCATCGCGCGCAGGCGTGCAACCTGTTCTGCCGCGTGGACCCGATCCAGAAGAACCGGGTGATCCGGGCGCTGCGCGCGCGCGGCCACGTCGTGGGCTACCTGGGCGACGGCATCAACGACGCGCCCGCGCTCCACAGCGCGGACGTGGGGATCTCGGTGGACTCCGCCTGCGACAGCGCGCGCGCGGCCGCCGATCTCGTGCTGCTGCGCCACGACCTGGGCGTGCTCGGCGCGGCGGTGGGCGAGGGCAGGCGGACCATCGCCAACACGCGCAAGTACATCCTGCTGGGCACCAGTTCCAACTTCGGCAACATGGCCAGCATGGCCGCCGCCGCGGTGTTCCTGCCGTTCCTCCCGATGCTGCCGGTGCAGATCCTGCTGAACAACCTGCTGTACGACGGCGTGTCCGCCGCGCTGCCGCTGGACCGCGTCGATGCGCAGGACGTCGCTGCGCCCGTGCGCTGGGACATCGCCCGCCTGCGGCGCTTCATGCTCGTGATCGGGCCGGTGAGTTCGCTGTTCGACATCGGCCTGTTCGTCGTGCTGCTGCACGTGCTGGATGCCGCCCCCGCGCAGTTCCAGTCGGCGTGGTTCCTCGAATCCCTCGCCACGCAGGTCCTGGCGGTCTTCGTGATCCGCACGCGCGGCCCGGCCATCGCGGGCCGGCCGCATCCCGCCGTGGCGGCCGCCGCCCTCGCCGTGCTCTCGTTCGCGGCGGTGCTGCCCTTCACGCCCCTGGGGGCGTGGTTCGGGCTGGTGGGCCTGCCGGCATCGTTCTACCTCGCCATCACGGGCATGACGGTGAGCTACCTCCTGCTGCTGGAACTCGTCAAGCGCCGCTTCTACCGGTCGCGCGCCGCTAGGAAAATTCCTAGGGCCGCCGGGCATTCGGGAAGCCGCATTCAGGGCCATTCCTAGCGTTCTTTCGTCCGCCGCCGATGTCGCGCGGCGGGGCGTTGGGCCAAAGTTGCGCCATGCCCGACAGCCAGCTTCCCATCCGCGTATTCCTCGCCGACGACTCCGCACTGATCCGCTCGCGCGTCGGCAACCTCCTCGAATCGAAAGGCGCGCTGATCGTGGGGGAGGGCGAGACGCCCCGCGGCTGCATCGCCTCGATCCTGGCGCTCCGGCCCGACGTCGTCGTGCTGGACGTGCAGCTCGAGGGCGGCACGGGCCTGGAGGTCTTGCAGGCGGTACGGCCCGCCGCGCCGGGTGTCGCTTTCGTCGTCTTCACCAACAACTCCGCGCAGGCCTATCGCACGCGCTACCTGAAAGCAGGCGCGGCGCGCTTCCTGGACAAGGGCAGCGACTCGGGCCAACTCGCCCAGGCCGTCGCCGTCGCCGCCCGCCAACCCGATTCAACGAACGCCAATCCGTAGGAGGATGATCATGAACGCAGCCACTCTCGAAGCCCCCGTCACGTTCACGCGGCAACTGCCGGTGCGCGACATCCGCGTCGCCGCGCCGCTCAAGACGCAATGCTCCGCCTGCCACCTGAAGGAGCTGTGCCTGCCCTGCGGCATGACGGGCGACGACGTGGTGCGCCTGGACGGCCTGCTCTTCGGGCGCCGCAAGGTGAAGCTGGGCCAGCCGCTCTACCATGAGGGCGACCGCTTCCAGTACATCTACGCCGTGCGCAGCGGCACCTTCAAGTCCAGCCTCACGCTGCAGGACGGGCGCGACCAGGTCACCGGCTTCCACATGGCCGGCGAGCTGATGGGGCTCGACGGCGTCGCGCAGGGACACCATGCGAGCGGCGCGACGGCCCTCGAGGACGCGGAGATCTGCGCCATCCCCTACGAGCACCTGAACGAGCTGTCGGCAGCCCACAGCAACATGCACCACCTGGTGAGCCGCCTCATGAGCCGCGAGATCGTGCGCGAGCACAGCCTGATGATGCTGCTCGGGAGCATGAACGCGGAGGAGCGCCTCGCGGCCTTCCTGCTGAACCTGTCGCAGCGCATGAAGGCCCGCGGCTACTCGGCCAGCGAGTTCCACCTGCGCATGTCCCGCGCCGAGATCGGCAGCTACCTCGGCATGAAGCTCGAGACGGTGAGCCGCACCTTCTCCGCGTTCCAGCAGCGCGGCCTGCTGGAAGTGGACAAGCGCCACATCCGCATCCTCGACCTCGCGGGCCTGTCGCGGGCCCTCGACATGCGCATCCACTGAACGCAACCAGAGGTCAACCCCATGCCCCATAGCTGCACACAGATCATCCGGGAGGAGCATTCGGCCGTGGCCGCCATGCTGCGTTCGCTGAAGATGATGATCGCCAACGGCCCCGGCGACCAGCCCGAGCGTTTCTTCGACGTGCTGCGCGCCATGCTGTTCTACATCGACGAATTTCCGGAGAAGCGGCACCACCCCAAGGAGTCGGACCTGCTCTTTCCCCGCATCGCCCGCGCGGTGCCGGCGCTCATGCCCGTGATCCGCAAGCTCGAGGCGGACCACATGCGCGGCGAGGGCAAGGTGCGGGAACTGCAGCACCTGCTGCTCGCCTGGGAGCTGGTCGGCGATTCGCGCCGCCCGATCTTCGAGGACGCCGCGGAAAAGTACGCCGCCTTCTACCTCGAGCACATGCGCGTGGAGGAGACGCAGCTGCTGCCCGGCGCCGAAGAGGCGCTCACGAGCAAGGAGTGGAAGGAGCTCGACCTGGCCTTCGAGCAGGACCGGGACCCGCTCGCCGGCGGCGTGCGCGACCCGGTCTACGACCGCCTCTTCACGCGCATCGTCATGGCGGCGCCCGCGCCGATCGGCGTCGGGCCCGAGCTGCATGCCTGAGCCGCGGGGCGGGCGGCCGGCCCGCGTTGCCGCCCTCGCCATGGCAGCAGCGCTCTTCGCGGCGCCGGCATCCGCCTCCGACGACCCGTGCGCCGTGCCCCGGCCCCCGGGCGCGACGCGCAGTTTCTCCGCGGCGGCCGCGCGCACCGCGCCGGCGGTGGTGAGCGTGCTCGTCATCCGGCCCCGGCGCGTCGATTCCGTCTTCGGCGGGCCCGACCGCACGCCGCCGTTTCCCGACGCGCCGCTCGAGCGGTCCTTCGCCTCGGGCTTCATCCTGTCGCCCGATGGGTTCGTCGCCACCAGCGCGCATGTGGTGTTCGATGCGCGGGAGACCTGGATCGCGATGGCCGACGGGCGCAGGCTGCAGGCGCGCGTCGCCGGCTTCGACCGCGATGCCGACGTCGCCCTGCTGAAGGTCGAGGCGTCGGGCCTGCCGGCCGCGCCGCTCGAGCCGCAGCGCCGCGTGTGCCCCGGCGAATGGGTCGCCGCGATGGGCGCGCCCTTCGGCTTCGAGCACACGGTGACCGCGGGTGTGGTGAGCGCCTACCCGCGCTTCCTGCCCGGCGGCAGCGTGCTGCCGCTCATCCAGACGGACGTGGCGATCAACCCCGGCAGCTCCGGCGGCCCGCTGTTCACGTCAGACGGCGCCGTCGTCGGGATGAACTCGCTGATCTATTCGGACAACGGCATCTTCGCCGGCGTGTCGTTCGCGTTGCCGGCCGACCAGGTCCTGCGCATCGTGTCGCGCATCCGCGCGGGCCGCTCGCGCCGCGCCGAGCTCGGCGTGGTGACGCAGCCCGTCACCGCGGACCTCGCGCGCGCGTTCGGGCTGGGCGAGACGGGCGGCGCGCTCGTCGTGAAAGTCGCGCCGGGCAGCGCCGCGGAAGCCGCCGGCCTTCGCAGCGGCGACGTGCTGGTCGCCACAGGCTCGCGGCGCACGGCCTCGCACGCGCAGATCGAGGAAGAATTCTCCGCGTTGAAGCCCGGCGAATCGCTGGCGCTGCGGCTGTGGCGTGGCGAGGCGATGTCCACCGTGCGCGTGCATGCGCAGGCTGCGCGCACGCAGGCCGATGCGTCGCCCACCGCGCGGACGGCCCCGGAGATCCGGCTCGGCCTGGGGCTTGCGCCGGCCGGCGCGACCGCGGGCCTGCCGGCGGGCGTCTACGTCGACGACGTCGTCGGCTCCAGCCTGCTCGCCGGCATCGAGCCCGGCGACCGCATCACGGCGGTCAACGGCATCCCGGTCGCCACCGCGTCGGAGTTCGACGCGGCGCTGCGCGCCGCCGCGGACAAGCCCACGGTGGCCCTGCTGGTCGAGCGCGGCGGCGTGGCCTCGTACGTCCCGGTCGACCGACTGGGGCGGTGACGCGGCGCGGCGCGAACTACCTGGTGGACGCCGGGCAGGTCGAGATGCCGAGCAGGCTGTACAGTGGGCACATGCCGGCCGCGCCCGTGACGAGCGGCACGACGCCGATATAGCCCCACGCGCCGATGGTGCCGAAGTAGGCGAGGGCGATCAGCGCGAGGCCGGCGATGACGCGCAGGCTGCGGTCCAGGGTACCTTCATTGACTTTCATGGGGATGCCTTTCAGGGTGGGTTGAGGAAACGGGGACGGACGCGAGCCGCCTGACCGCCTGCGCGAGCAGGGGGGCCAGGCCGATCGCGTTGGACGCGTGGGCAATCGAATCGCAGCTGGCGAAGCGGGTGACGCCCGCGGCCATGAGCTTCCACACCGCGTCGCCTTCCGGCAGCGCGTGAACGGCGACGCACACGGGCGGCCGCGCGCCGGCGCGCGCGAGCGCCTCCACCGCGGCGAGCAGGGTGGCGCCGGAGGAGACGATGTCGTCGAGCAGCACCGGCGTGCGGGACTTCCAGTCCACGCCCGCGGGCGCGCGCACGCTGACCTGCCGGTCGCCGTGCCGCACCTTCTCCATCACGGCCCACGGCGCGCCGCACAGCAGCGCGGCCTGTTCGACCCAGGGCGCGCTCTCGGCGTCCGGCCCGATGAGCAGCGGGTCCGCGACGTGGTCGGCGATCCAGGGCGCGATGGCGGGCGCGGCGCTCACGGCCTGCGCGCGGATCGGGTAGATCTCGCCCAGGCTGCGCCAGCGGTGCAGGTGCGGATCGACCGTCGCGAGGAAATCGAGCGACGACGACAGCAGCCTCGCATAGCTGCGCGAGCTCACCGCTTCGCCGGGATTGAAGCGGCGATCCTGCCGCAGGTAGGCCAGGTAGGGCGCGGCCAGGCCGACCTGCGACGCGCCCAGCTCGCGCGCGCAATCGGCCGCGAAGAGCAGCGGCAGCGTGCGGGCATCGGGGTCGTTCAGGCTGCCCGCGAACACCACGCAGCGCCCCTTCACGGGCACGTCGATGCGCACCAGCGATTCCCCGTCGGGGAAGCGGTGCACGGCCAGCTCGCTCCAGTCGGCCCCGAGGCACTGCGCGATGCCGGCCGCGATGCGCGCGGCGCCGGGAAGGGCGATCACGAGCATCAGTCGTCCTCGATCACGTGGACCGCGTCGTGCTGCGCGTGCGCATAGTCGGCGGCGTAGGCCAGCGCGCCCGGCGAGCCGGCATGCAGCGTGTACAGCGGCTGGCCGCGCTCGACGAACTCGCCCGTGCGCACGTGCAGGTCGATGCCCGCGCACGGTGTCTTGGGCGCGCCGGCGAGCTTGGCGACGCGCGCGAGGCGGCGGTTGTCCATGCCGATCACCGTGCCGCTGCGCGGCGCGACGATCTCCTGGCGGCACGGCGCCACCGGCGGCTCGCGCATGCCGCCCTGCGCCTCGCAGATCTCCTGGAACTTGCGCCATGCGCGGCCGTCCTTCAGCACGGCCTCGGCAACGCTCGCGCCCGTACCCGCCGCCGCCGCGTTCCCCATCTCCAGCAGTTCTCCGGCCAGCATCGCCGCGCGCTGCGCGAGGTCGGCCGGGCCGCCCGGGTCGCCGCGCAACACGGCGAGCACGTCGCGCGCTTCCAGCGCGGGCCCGATGCCGCGCCCGACGGGCGCGAGGCCGTCCGTCTGCGCGACGCGCACGTGCAGGCCCATCGCCTGGCCCACGTCTCGCAGCGCGCGCGCGAGGACGCTGGCGGCATGCACGCCGCGCACCTTGGCCGTGGGGCCGACGGGCATGTCGATGAGCACGTGCGTCGCGCCCGCGGCCGCCTTCTTGGAGAGGATGGACGCCACGAGCTGGCCCTGGCTGTCGAGGTCCAGCGGCCGCTCGACGCGGATCAGGACGTCGTCGGCCGGGCTCAGGCGCACCGCCCCGCCCCAAACGATGCAGCCGCCGGTGCGCTCGACCACGCGCTGGATGTGGGGCACGTCCAGGTCTACGGGCGCGAGCGTTTCCATCGTGTCCGCGGTGCCGGCCGGCGAGGTGATCGCCCGCGAGGACGTCTTGGGCATGCGCAGTCCGCAGGCCGTGGCGATGGGAACGACGAGCATCGTGGTGCGATTGCCGGGGATGCCGCCCACGCAGTGCTTGTCCATCACCGGGCCTTCGCTCCAGTGCATGCGCTCGCCCGCGCGCACCATCGCGCGGGTGATCGCGACGGTTTCTTCCAGGTCCAGCAGGTCGCCCGCGCACGCGGTGACGAAGCAGGCGAGCTGCAGGTCCGAATAGCGGCCCGCCGCGATGTCGGTGATGACGGCGTCGGCCGCGGCCTGCGTCAGCCGCCGGCCGTACACCTTGGCGCGAACGTGCCCGAGCGACTCCAGCGGCGGCGGATGGCGCAGCGACGCCACGTCGCCCCCCGAGGCGCCGAGCAGGCGCCACGCCGCCTCCGACAGGCCGGCCTCGTCGGGCGACAGGAAGTCGCCGCTCACGACGTTGAGCGTCGCGACGATGGTGCGGCCGCCCAGGCCGACCTCGACGCGGGACTGCGCCTCGAAGCCCTCGGAGTGGCACACGTGGCAGCCGCTGTGCATGTACAGGACCGGCTCCTGGTAGGTGTCGATGCCCATGCGGCGCAGCCGCAGCGTGCCCGGGGGAGCGGGCGGGGTCGCGTCGTTCATGGCCATGCGCGCGCGCCTCAGCGCGCGACGAGGACGGGCACGGGCGACTGCGTCACGAGCTTGTTCGCGACGCTGCCGAGCAGCAGTCCCGCGGCGCCGCCGCGCCCGTGGGAGCCCGCGACGACCAGGTCGCACTGCTCGTCCTGCGCCGTGCGCAGGATGCCCTTCGCCGCGGCGACGTCCTCCACCAGCCGCAGTTCCACCGGCACCGGCGGCTCGGCCGCGGCGCACAGCTGCACCACCTGCGAATGGGCCACGGCGGCGTGGTCGCGCGCGCTCGACAGGTACGCGTGCAGCCCCATCGGGTTGGTGTCGCCCAGGCCGAGGTAGGGGTAGGGGTCCACCACGTATACGACCGTGAGTTTCGCGTGGTGCGCCGATGCGAGGCGGACGGCGAGCTTCGCCGCGTGCGCGGAGGCGGCGGAGCCGTCGGTGGCCAGCAGGATGTTGCGGAACATGGATGCCCCGGCGCTCATTCCTCTTCGGCGCGGATGGTGAGCACCGGCACCTTCGCCTCGCGGATGATCTGCTCCGCGCCGCTGCCGAGCACCATGCGGCTGAAGCCGCGGCGCCCGTGCGTGCCGAGCACGACGAGATCAGCGTTCCAGTCCTGCGCTTCCTTCGCGACGGTGGCGCCCAGGCGCTGCGCCGGCTCGTCCACCATGCGGGTGTCCACTTCGACGCCGGCGGACTTGGCGATCTCCAGCGCGTCGGCGAGCACCTTGGTGGCCGCGTCGCGCACGGCGTCCATCAGCGCGGGGCTGTAGCCGTAGACGTTGATGTACACGAGCTCGTCGATGGCGTGCAGCAGGCGCACGCGGGCGCCGAGCTCGCGCGCGAGCTGCAGCGCCTGCGTCAGGGCCTTGTTGGAGGTGGTGCTGCCGTCGACCGGCACGAGGATGCGTTTGAACATGGCGGACTCCGTTGGGTTGAGGGTGAATCCATGGTGGACCCTGCCCGGCCGCAGGCAGTTGATGCGGATCAAACGCCCCCGGGATTGATGGAAGTCAATCCGCGCGGGCGCCATCTCCCTATCCTCGAAGGACCCCCAGGAGAACCTCGATGGAACACGCTCTCGTCGTCTGCTATTCCCACACCGGCGTCTCGCTGCGCCTGGCCGACCTCCTTTGCTCCCACACGGGGTGGCCCATGGGTGTCGTTACCGACGAGCGGCCTCGCTCGGGCGCGAGCGGCACCCTGCGCTGCATCGCGGATTCGCTGCTGCGCCGGCAGCCGGCCATCCGCTACGAAGGCCCCGACCCGTCGAACTTTCGCACCGTGGTCCTCGTGTCGCCGGTCTGGATGCGCGGGCTGAGCGGCCCGATGCGCACCTTCGTCGCGCAGTACGCGAGAAGGCTGCACCGCGTGGCCGTGATCGTCACGATGAACACGGGTGGCTGGGAAAACGTGGTCGCCGAAATCGCCGCCAGGACGGGCCCGGCGCCCTACGTGAGCGCGAACGCGATGGTCAAGGCGGCCTTCACGTCGAAGGAGATCGAGGCCGACGGCTTCGGCGGCCGCCTGGAGGAATTCGCGCGGCGGCTGCAGCCGGGCGCGGCGATGCCGTCCCGCGCGCCCGCGCCCTTCGTGGCGATCCATCCTGGCGAAAGCGCCGGCACTTGACGTCCGTCAATGCGCGGCGCGGCACGCGCTCTAGAGTGAAGCCGTCACCGCAGCGGGATGCGCTGCCGGAGTTGCACCCACCATGTTCATCGATCGCGAAGATGCCGCCACGCGCCTGGCCGTGGCCCTGGCCGGCCATGCGGGCTCGCGGCCGGTCGTGCTCGCGCTCACGCCCGGCGCCGCGGTCATCGGGCGCTCCCTCGCGGCGTCGCTGGGCGGCGAGCTCGACACCCTCTGCGCGCCGCAGCGCCGCGCGCCGGACCTGGCGGGACGCACCGTGATCCTGCTCGACGAGGGCATGGCCACCGGGTCGCCCATGCGCACGGCGCTGCGTGCCGCCCGCGCGAAGTGCCCGGCGCAGCTCGTCTGCGCCGTTCCGGTGGCGTCGGCGCAGGCGCTCGAGTTCGTGAAGGATTTCGCCGACGAGGTCGTGTGCCTGCACAAGCCCGTGGTCTTCGACAGCGTCAGGCAGTGGTATCGCCACTTCCCCCCGGTCGCGCTGGAGGAAGCCGAAGCCGCCCCCCGCCGCGAGATCCTGCACCTGCCCGCCGACGCGGCGGCGCGCGCGGCCTGACCCTTGCGGGTTCAGGGCGTCTCGGCGAGCCGGCGGTACTCCGCGCGCTTCATCGCCACATAGTCCGCGCGTTCCACTTCGTGCAGCTGCCGCGCATAGCGCTCGGTGGCATCGAACCAGCAGGCCAGCCTGTCCTCCAGCGCACTCGCGGGCGCGACGGCGTGGCAGCGCAGGGCGAGGAGGTAGCGCATCACGTTGCGTTCCGCCACGCCGCGCATCCCGCCCACGGGGCGCGGCTCGGCGCCGGGGGATTCGCGCTCGACGCTGAAGCCGACCTTGTCGCGCCCGACCGTCGCGAGATAGAAGTGCATCGCGAGATGGCTCGCGCCGCCATAGGAGAAGCTGTAGCCCATGTGCAGGAAGGTGCGTCCGCCCTCCCCGGGGATGGCCTCGACGACGAGGGCGTAGTCCCGCGTGTCGTACGGCCCGTCCGGCGCGGCGAGCTCGGCCACGGCGTAGTCCGCGCGCGCGACCGCGGTGACCCACGCGAAGTTCAGGCGCGTGGCCGAGCGCACGGGCTGCTCGCTCTTGCGGCCGACGTACAGCTCGATGTGCGGCACGCCGCCCGGGCCGCCTTCGCGGCAGTACTTGTTGTTCAGGTGCAGCATCAGCATGGCGCACCACTGCGCCCGGTCGGCCAGCAGCTGCGACACCTGCGCGAAGGGCAGGTCCAGCACGGCGTAGGCATGGCCCGCGACTTGGTGCGGGCCTTCCACCGAGCGCACGAGCAGCGGCTCGCCGAAGGCATTGGCGGCGAGCTCCGGCGCGAAGGCCTGGCGGGCCTTGGCGAGGCCCACGGAGCCCAGCGGCGCGGCGTGCGCCGCCGGGGCGAGCCAGAGCGCGGCGCCCAGGAGGGCGGCCAGCGTGGCGTTGAAGACGGATCGCATGTCAACCTCCATGAAGCGAAAGGCTGCCGGGGAAATAGTGCATCAGCACCGCGGTCATGACGACGTAGCGCAGCGCCTTTCCCGCCAGCATGTAGCCGGTGCACGGCCAGAACGGCAGGCGAAGCCAGCCCGCGAGCGCGCAGAGCGGGTCGCCCACGACGGGCAGCCAGGACAGCAGGCAGGCGCGCGGCCCGAGCTTCGCGAGCAGCGACAGCGCCCGCGTGCGCGTGCGCGCGCCGGACACGCGCTGCGCGGCCGTGTGTGCGGCACTGCCCATCCACCAGTCCACCATGCCGCCCGCCGTGTTGCCGAGCGTCGCCACCGCGACCGCCGGCCAGAAGAGACCGGGATCGAGCTTGAGCAGGCCGAAGAGCGCGGGCTCGGAGCCGAGCGGCACGAGCGTGGCCGAGATGAACGCGACGACGAAGAGCGTCGACAGCCCGTATTCGGGCAGCGCGAGCGTGCCGAGGAGGGATTGGAGCCAGGGGGCCATGGGCCGAATGTAGGCTTCGCGCGTGCGCGGGACTTGACCTGGAGCAAAGAACAGGCGCGCCGCCCTTCGGACAATCGATCGCATGCCCGTGCCGTCCCCCCATTCGCCCGACCCGCTCGACCTGCCGCTCAAGCTGTGGCTCGCGCGGGTGGCGCACGGCGTCTCGCCCTCTTCGCTGGCGCTGGCCTACGCGGACTGGTTCAACCATGCGCTCGCCTCGCCCTCGCACCAGGCGCGCCTTTCGGCCAGCGCGCTGCGCAAGTGGCTTGCCTGGCTGGCGTATGCGCGGCATGCCTGGCACGGGGACTGTCCGCTGTGCGTGGCGCCCGCGGGCAACGACAAGCGATTCGATCCGCCCGAGTGGGGCCGGCCGCCCTTCAGCATCCTCGCGCAGGGCTTCCTGCTGCAGGAGCAGTGGTGGCAGGAGGCGATGACCGGCGTGCAGGGCGTGTCGGCGCACCACCAGGACGTCGCCGCCTTTGCGACGCGCCAGTGGCTGGACATGTGGTCGCCCTCGAACTTCGTCGCGAGCAACCCGCAGGTGCTCGCCGAGACCTGGCGGAGGGGCGGCATGAACCTCGCAGAGGGCGCGGCCAACTGGGCCCGCGATGCGATGGCCGTCCTGTCCGACGGCCCGCCGCGCGGCGTGGAAGATTTCGTGCCCGGGCGTGCGACGGCGCTCACGCCCGGCAAGGTGGTCTTTCGCAACTCGCTGGTGGAGCTGATCCAGTACGAGCCCGCGACCCCGAAGGTGTGGGCCGAGCCCGTGCTGGTGGTCCCCTCGTGGATCATGAAGTTCTACATCCTGGACCTCACGCCCGGCGACTCGCTCGTGGAATACCTGGTGTCGCAGGGCCACACGGTCTTCATGGTGTCATGGCGCAACCCCGGCAGCGCCGACCGCGAACTGGGGATGGACGATTACCTGCAGCTCGGCGTGATGGAGGCGATCGCGGCGGTGCGCCGCGCCGTGCCCGGCGCCCGCGTGCACGCGGCGGGGTATTGCCTCGGCGGCACCCTGCTGGCCATCGGCGCTGCGCTGCTCGGCGGGCGCAGGGACAACCCCCTCGCGAGCGTCTCGCTGCTCGCCGCGCAGACCGACTTCCACGAACCCGGGGAGCTCGGCCTGTTCATCGACGAGAGCCAGATCGCCTTCCTGGAAAGCGTGATGGCCGAACACGGCTACCTGGACGGCCGGCAGATGGCGGGCGCGTTCCAGCTGATCAACTCCAAGGACCTCGTGTGGTCCAAGCTCGTGCACGAATACCTCATGGGCGCGCAAAGCCCGATGACGGCCATGCGCGCGTGGAACGCGGACGCCACGCGCCTGCCGGCCCGCATGCACAGCGAATACCTGCGCAGGCTCTACCTGCACAACGACCTGGCCGAAGGCCGCTACACCGCGCAGGGCCAGGCGGTGCGGCTCGATGCGATCGACCTGCCGATGTTCGTCGTCGCCACGCAGCGCGACCACGTGTCGCCCTGGCGCTCGGTCTACAAGGTACTCGGCGCCGTGCGCTCGCCGGTGACGATGGCGCTCGCCTCGGGCGGGCACAACGTGGGCATCGTGAGCCCGCCCGGCGGCCCCATGGCCGATCCGCAGGCGAGCTTCCGGCTCGCTTCCCACGGCGTGGGGCAAGCGCCGGCCGACCCCGACGCGTGGCTGCGCGCCACGGCGGCGCGGCGCGGCTCGTGGTGGCCCGCCTGGTCGAAGTGGCTGGCGGGACATTCCGGCGCGCGGGTCAAGCCGCCGGCGCTGCGGCCTTTGCTCGACGGCGGCGCGCCGGTGGCGGCACCCGGCACCTACGTCCTGCAGAAATAGGCACTTCGCGCGCGGTTGACGTGGATCAAAACACGAAGAGGTGCCCGGCGCAAAGATGGGTGCATGCACTTCGACCGCATCCTCGTCGCCTTCGACGGCAGCCCCGCAGCCGAGCTCGGCCTGCGTGAGGCCGTGCGCCTGGCGCAGCAACACCGGGGCCGCCTGCGCCTCATCCACGTAATGGACGAACTCGCCTGGACGAACGGCTTCGAGACCGCCGCCGCCTGGCTGGACGACGTCCAGCCGCGCATGCGCCGTGCGGGCGAGGCGCTGCTGGCCCGGGGCTGCGCGGCCGCCGCCGCGCACGGCGTGGCGGCCGACAGCAAGCTCGTCGCGCCGACGCTGGACCGCGTCTGCGAGGAAGTCGCGCGCGAAGCGCTCGCGTGGCCCGCCGACCTGATCGTCGCGGGCTGCGAATCGCGCACGGGCATGGACCGCCTGCTGCTGGGCAACGAGGCCGAGCAGATCGCGCGGCATGCGCCCGTGCCGGTCCTGCTGGTCAAGGACACGAGCCGCCATGCGCCGCTCGCCGCATTCGAAATTTCCCACTCCGCGAAAGGAACCGCCTCATGAAAGCCGCCCGCAATCCCCCTGCAGCCGCCGCCACGTTCGGCATCCCCATCCCCTGGAACCTCGCGTCGGACCAGCAGCGCCAGCAGCTGGCCGTGGCGACCGAGAGCGCGTGCGCGGTGTTCCGCGGCTTCGAAGCCATCCGCAAGATCCAGGAGCGTGCCGCGCACCAGGCGCTGCACACCTATTCGACCGCCGCCGAAAAGCTCAAGGGCCCCTGCGACCCGCAGGACGTGATGGGCATCCAGTCCCACCTGATGCGCTTCGACATGGAAAGCGCGACGCAGTACTGGCAGCAACTCGCCGCCGCCACCATGGAAATGCAGGCGCAGCTGATGAACTGCGGGACCCACCTGATCAACACCGACGCGGTGCTCGAGGCAGTCCGGGCGCCGCTGATGGGCGAACACTGACCGAAGGAGCAATCACATGAAGACCGACATGCAACTCAAGGACGACGTCACGGCCGAGCTCGCCTGGACGACGGGCGTCGATGCCGCCGGCATCGGCGTGGCCGTCAAGGACGGCATCGTGACCCTCAGCGGCACCCTCGCGACCTTCGCGGAGAAGCACCTGGCGGAAGCCGCCGTGCGCCGCGTCGCCGGTGTGCGCGGCGTGGCGCTGGACCTGGAAGTGCAGCTCGCGCCGGGCCACAAGCGCAACGACTCGGAGGTCGCGCAGGCGGCCGTCAACGCGCTGAACTGGAGCGTGCTCGTGCCCCATGAGCGCGTGAAGGTGCAGGTGGAGAACGGCTGGGTGACGCTGTCGGGCGAAGTGGACTGGGGCTACCAGCAAGTGGCCTGCGAACAGTGCGTGCGCCCGCTCATCGGTGTGCGCGGGGTGATCAACGACATCGTCGTGAAACCGCACGCGTTGCCCAGGGACCTGCGCGACCAGATCGCCGCCGCGCTCGAGCGCCATGCGGAGCGCGAGGCGAAGCACATCCAGATCGAGGTCGACGGCGGCGTGGTGACGCTCAAGGGCGTGGTCCATTCGCTGCGCGAGCGCGACGCGGCCGTGGGCACCGTCGGCGCCGCCAAGGGCGTGTCGCGCGTGGTGGACCGGCTGGAAGTCGTCGCCTGAACGCGCCGTGAGCGTCCGCAACCTCGATTCGCTGTTCCGGCCGCGTTCCATCGCGGTGGTCGGCGCATCCGACCGCGCGGGCAGCATCGGCCGCGTCGTGCTGGCGAACCTCAAGCGAGGCGGGATCCGCGGGCCGGTGTGGGCCGTGAACCGGCGCCATGCGACGGTGGACGGCGGCCCTGCGTTCGCCGACGTGGACCAGCTGCCGTCCGCGCCCGATCTCGCGGTCATCTGCACGCCCGCCGCCACGGTGCCCGCGATCGTCGCGGCGCTGGGCCGCAGGGGCACGCGCGCCGCGATCGTCATGTCCGCCGGCCTGAAGGACAGGGATCCGGGGGGCGAAGGAACCCTGGAGCAGGCCATGCTCGATGCGGCGCGGCCGCACCTGCTGCGCGTGCTCGGCCCCAACTGCATCGGCGCGCTCGTGCCGGGGTGGAAGCTCAACGCGAGCTTCGCCCCCGGCGGCGCGATGCCCGGCACGCTCGCCTTCGTGACGCAGTCCGGCGCACTCGCCACGGCAATGCTGGACTGGGCGAACGAGCGCAGCATCGGCTTCTCGCATTTCGTCTCGCTCGGCGACAGCGCCGACGTGGATTTCGGCGACGTGATCGACTACCTCGCGAGCGACGCCGACACGCGCGCGATCCTGCTCTACATCGAATCAGTGAAACACGCGCGCAAGTTCATGTCCGCCGCGCGCGCGGCGGCGCGCAACAAGCCGGTGATCGTGGTGAAGGCCGGCCGCACCCCGGACGCCGCGAAGGCGGCGGCGTCCCACACCGGCGCGCTCGCGGGATCGGACGCCGTGTTCGACGCCGCCGCGCGCCGCGCGGGCATGCTGCGCGTGGACACGCTCGAAGCCCTCTTCGACGCCGCGCAGACGCTCGCGTACCCGCATCCCTGGCGGGGCGCGAACCTCGCAATCCTCACCAACGGCGGCGGCGCGGGCGTGCTCGCGGCCGACGCGTTGTCGCTCGGCGGCGGCCGGCTCTCGCGGCTGTCCGACGCCACGATGCGCGCGCTGGACGCCTGCCTTCCGGCGACCTGGTCGCACGGCAACCCGGTGGACATCGTGGGCGACGCGCCGGCCGGGCGCTACGCGAAGGCGCTGGAGGCGCTGCTGGCCGCGAGCGAGGTCGATGGCGTGCTGTTCATCCACGCGCCCACGGCCATCGTGCCCGCCGGCGACATCGTGGCCGAGATGCTGCCGTCGATCCGCGGTGCGGCCAAGCCCGTGCTCTCCACCTGGATGGGCGGCAAGGCCGTGGAGGGCGCGCGCCGCACGTTCAGCTACGAGGGCCTGCCCTGGTACAGCACGCCCGAGCGCGCCGCCGCCGCATGGCTGCAGCTGGCCGACTGGCACCGCAACCAGGCGGCGCTGCAGGAAGCCCCGGCGGAGAGCGCGGAATTCGCGCCGGAGCGCGAGCGCGCGCTGGCGATCGTGAACGAGGGCATCGCCTCGGGACGCGCGTGGCTGGACCCGGCGCAGGCGCATTCGCTGCTGGCCGCCTACGGCATTCCCGCGATCCCCACAACCCTGGCGCGCGACGCCGACGAGGCGGTGGCCGCCGCGGCGCGCATGGGTTATCCCGTGGCGCTGAAGGTCGTGTCGCAGGAAGTCGTGCACAAGAGCGATGTCGGCGGCGTGGCGCTGGGCATCGCCAACGCGGGCGAATTGCACGCGGCCATCGTGCGCATGCGCCAGCAGGTCGCGCGGGCCCGGCCGGATGCGTCCATCCTCGGCTTCGCGGTGCAGCCCATGGTCAAGCGCCAGAATGCGCGCGAGCTGATCGCGGGACTCGCGAGCGACCCGGTGTTCGGCCCCGTGCTGCTGTTCGGCAAGGGCGGCGTGGAGGTCGAGCAGTCCGGCGCGCACGCGATCGCGCTGCCGCCGCTCAACCCGGTGCTGGCGCGCGACCTGCTCGCCCGCAGCGGCACGCGCCCGCTCCTGGAGGCGCACCGCGGCCAGCCCGCCGCGCGCGAGGAGGCGATCGTCGACACGCTCGTGCGCCTGGCCCGCATGGCGTGCGACCTGCCCGCCATGGCGGAGCTCGACATCAATCCGCTGGTCGCCAACGAGGAAGGGGTGCTGGCGCTGGATGCGCGCGTTCGCCTGAGGCTGCCGGGCGAAGCGGCGGGAGCGCCCACCGCGATCCGCCCCTATCCGGCGGCGCTGGAAGAGCAGGTGGAAGTCGCCGGCACGACACTGCTGGTGCGGCCGATCCGTCCCGGCGACGCGGCCCGCCTGAAGCAGTTCTATTCGAAGGCGACGCCGGACGACATGCGGCTGCGCTTTTTCATGGCGCGGCGCGACGTGCCGGCGTCCGAGCTCGCGCGCTACAGCCAGATCGACTACGACCGCGAGATGACCTTCGTCGCGCTCGCCCCGCAGGACGGCGACGTGCCCCCTCAGATGGCGGGCGAGGTGCGGGCCGTCTGCGACCCTGACAACCTGCGTGCGGAGTTCGCGATCCAGGTCGCGTCGGGGTGGCAGCACAAGGGCCTCGGCCGCATCCTGCTCGCCAAGCTCGTGGGCTACCTGCGCGCCCGCGGGACGGCCGAGGTATGGGGCCAGTGCCTGCCGGAGAACGTCGCGATGGCGGCACTCGCGCGGGAGATGGGTTTTCGCGTCGCGCCGGCGGGCGAGGCCACATCGCTGCACCTGGACCTGCGCGGGGGCTGAGGCCCGCGCGCGGCCCGGGCGAACGCAGTCACGCGGCGATCAGCAGCTCGTCGACGACGCGCACCACGCCCCGGGTGGCGCTCGCGGTGACGAGCGCCGCGTCATGTTCCGCCATGGAATCGACGGTGCCCTTGAGCGTCACCACGCCCGCATCGACGATCACCTTGATGCCGGCCGCCTCGCGGTTCGCGTGGCGCACCAGCGCCGCCCCGATTTCCCGTGCGATGTCGCGCGCCTCGACCTGCGGCTTGAGGGTGATGGCGTTGGTCACGCCGCGCACGCCGGTGAGCGGGCGCACGCACTGCTCCGCGCTGCTTTTCTGGTAGGCCCAGTCAAGCTCCCCGCGCAGCGTGACCCACGCGTCTTCCACTTCCACCGTGATCCTGTCGTCGGGCACGAGCGAATGCCAGCGCAGCGCCGACGCGGCAGCCTGCGCGATGTCCTGGTCGTTGCGCTTGTGGCTCGGTGCGACGCGCACTTCCAGGTCCACCGCGATGCCGCGCACGCCGGTCACGCGGCGCGCCGCCCGCTCAACGGCGTATTTCTCCATGAAGGAGTCCAGGGTGCCGCTCAGCGTGACCACGCCGTCGCGCACCGCCACGCCGACCTTGGTGGCGTTGACGGCGGGGTCCCACGCGAGTTCGCTGGTGACGTCGGCCTTCAGTTGGATGTCGCTTTTCATGTGTCTCTCCTGTATGCGATGAAAAAGTGTGTGAGGCGCAGCGCGGCTGCCCCCGCATCCATGATTCGCCAGCGGCCGCCGGGCCGGTTTGATTTCTCTCAAAGGGGTGCTCATTGGGGGCCCGGTCGGCAGGCCTCCCATTCCGACCCTGCCCGAAACCCGTGATTTCCGTGGGCTTTGCATGGTTGAGCATTAGGAATACATTGCGACCATGCAATCGCTGATCTCCGCGACCTCGGGCGGCACTGCGGCGGGCTTGTCCGCGCTGCTGCTCGACAGCGCCATGGACGCCATCGTCACCGCCGACGAGGAGCAACGCATCGTCATGTACAACCAGGCCGCGGAACGCATCTTCGGCTGGCCCGCCAAGGAGGTCATCGGCGCCCCCCTCACCAAGCTCATCCCGCAGCGCTTTCGCGCGCATCACGCGGAGCACGTGCGCAACTTCGGCGCGACGGGCGTCACGTCGCGGCGCATGGGCGGCAGCGCGGTGGTGTATGCCCGGCGCGCCAGCGGCGAGGAATTCCCGGTGGACGCCTCGATCTCGCAGCTCGACACGTCCGAAGGGAAACTGTTCACGGTGATCCTGCGCGACGCCACGGAACGCGTGCGCGCGCAGCAGGAGCAGCAGCGCCTCACCGCGCGCCTCTCGGGCCTGCTCGATTCGGCGATGGACGGCATCATCGCCATCGACGAGTCGCAGCTCATCACGCTCTACAACCCCGCCGCGGAGAAGATCTTCGGCTGGCCCGCGGACCAGGTGATCGGCCAGCCGCTCACCAAGCTCATCCCGCAGCGTTTCCACGGCAGCCACGCCGAGCACGTGCGGCGGTTCGGCGCGACGGGCGTGACCTCGCGCCGCATGGGCGGCAGCGCCGTCGTGTACGGGCGCCGCTCCACCGGCGAGGAATTCCCGGTGGATGCGTCGATCTCGCAGCTCGACACGCCGGACGGCAAGGTCTTCACGGTGATCCTGCGCGACGTGACGCAGCGCGTCGAGGCGGAGCACGAGCAGGCGCGGCTCGCGGCCCGGCTGTCCGGCCTGCTGGATTCCGCCATGGACGGCATCATCACCGTCGACGAAGGCCAACGGGTCATCATGTACAACCGCGCCGCCGAGAAGATTTTCGGCTGGACGAGTGCGGAGATGATGGGCGAGCCCCTGTCGAAGCTGCTTCCCCAGCGCTTTCGCGGCGGGCACGACGCGTACGTCCGGCGCTTCGGCGCCACCGGCGTCACCTCGCGGCGCATGGGCGACCGCACCGTCATCCATGGCCGGCGCAAGGATGGGGAGGAATTCCCGCTCGACGCCTCCATCTCGCAGCTCGACACCGCGGAAGGCAAGCTCTTCACCGTGATCCTGCGCGACGTGACCGAGCGCGTGCGCGCGCAGGACGAGCTCGCGGCCTTCGCCGCGGAGGCGAGCAACATCCGCGAGCAGGAGAAGACGCGCATCGCGCGCGAGCTGCACGACGAGCTCGCCCAGTCGCTCACGGCGCTCAAGATGGATGCGATGTGGCTGGGCGACCACCTCGACGCCGGACCCGGGGCCCTCGCCGAGAAGCTGCGCGGCATGCTGGCCATGCTGGACAGCAGCGTCGCCGCCACGCGCCGCATCGCCGCGGACCTGCGCCCCCTCATGCTCGACGACCTCGGGCTGGTGCCGGCGATCGAATGGCTCGCGCAGAACTTCACGCAGCGCAGCGGCGTGCCCTGCAAGCTGGAAATCGACGAGAACCTGGAACTGGAGGAGCCCTACGCGACGGCCGTCTTCCGCATGGTGCAGGAGTCCCTCGTCAACGTCGCCAAGCACGCGCGGGCGACGCAGGTGCGCGTGGGCGTGTCGGTCGCGCCGGACGAGGTCGCCCTGTGGGTCATCGACGACGGCGTGGGCTTCGACGCCGGCGCGCCGCGCAAGCAGAACTCGCTGGGCCTCGCCGGCCTGCGCGAGCGCGCGCACCTCCTGAAGGGCACGGTGAGCGTGGACAGCGGCGCCGGGCGCGGCACCCGGGTGGAGGCGCGGCTTCCGGTGCGACACTAGGGGCATGAACACCATCAGGATCGTGATCGCCGATGACCATGCCATCGTGCGCGAAGGGCTCAAGCGCGTCGTCTCCGCGGGCGGCGAGTTCGAAGTCGTCGGGGAGGCGGGCGACGGCGACGGCGTGATGCGCCTGGTGCGCGAGAAGGACTTCGACGTGCTGGTGCAGGATCTCTCCATGCCCGGGCGCAGCGGGATGGAGCTCATCAAGCTCGTCAAGGCCGAAAAGCCGAAGCTGCGCATCCTCGTGCTCAGCATGCACCAGGAGGTCCAGTACGCGGTGCGCGCGATCAAGTCGGGCGCGAGCGGCTACCTCACCAAGGAATCGGCGCCGCAACTGCTGGAGCAGGCGCTGCGCAAGATCGCGGCCGGCGGCGCCTACATCAGCGCGGAGGTCGCGGAGCAGCTCGCGCTCGGCGCGATGCCGGGCAACACGGCCGCGCCGCACGAGGCGCTGAGCGACCGGGAGTTCGAGGTGTTCCGCATGCTCGTGGCGGGCGATTCCGTCACCGACATCGCGGGCCGGCTGCACCTCTCGGCCAAGACCGTGAGCACGCACAAGGCCAACATCATGCAGAAGCTCGGCGTGCAGAACGCGGCGGACCTGGTGCGCTACTCCATCCGGCACGGCCTCGGGGACCCGGAGGCCTGAGCGGCCGGCCCGCCGGGGCCGCGCGGGCAAAGCGCCCGCGCTTGATTTGCATCAACTCGACCTTGTCGACCCGATGAAATACTGAATCCAGGATATGCGGCAAGGATCGCTATCCGGTCCGAATGTTCAAAATTTCATTGGAGTGATGCTATGTACAAACTTCTGGTTCCCGTGAGCATGGTGCTGGCGCAGATGCTGGCTGTCGGCGCTTATGCGCAGTCCAAGGGCGAGGCCGACCCCGAGCAATCCAAGGCCGCGCCGGCCGCGCGCGCCACCCCGGCCGAGAAGGCCGCGGCCAAGGCCGCGCGCAAGGCGGAAGGTGCCCAGGCCGCGAAGAACGAGCCGCCCGCCGACGCCACCAACAAGACCATGGGCAATGCAAAGGCCGCCACCAAGGAAGAGCGCGCGGCCGCGAAACAGCAGCGCAAGGCGACCGCCGCCGCCGCCGTGAAGAAGGGCGAGACGACCTCCGGCGAAAAGTAAGCCCCGGCTTGCGCCCGGACGAAATGCCCCGCGAGCGGGGCGTTTTCGTTGGTCGTGCACGCGTGTGGCGCACGGGGGCTTGCGGGGGGGTCAGACCTGCCCGGATTCGCCCGCGGGCACCCCATCGAAGGATCGCAGCACCGCGACGACGCCGGCCGCCGCCACGGGGCCGGCGCCCGGATGCAGCAGGAACGCCACCGCCGGGGCGACGAGCAGCAGGTGGCGCAGGCTCCAGCTGTAGAGGACGCCCGCGCGGCGCACGTGCGAACGCCCCGTCGCATGCCAGCGCCGGCGGGCTTCGCAGTCCACGGGCATCCCGGCGATGAACCCCGCGTGGTTGTAGAAGCGCACGGCCATGGCCGCGGACACGAGCGCCGCGAAGAGCAGCACGAGCACACCGAGCTCCAGTACCAGGCGCGGCGTGACCTCGCGCGCCGACAGCGAGGGCGCCGACAGTGTCAAGGTGCCCATGAGCCCCAGGACGGCCGTGGACGCGGTCATCGAGGCGGACATCAGCGAATTGCGCAGCGTCTGGACGGCGAGGATTTCGGTGCCGCGCTCCGTGGATACCGCGTCGAACCAGTCCTCCCGCAGGGCGGCGTGCGCGGAGCGCGCGAGGTGCGCGGGGCGGGCGCGCCGGGCCAGCGCGAACCACGCCTCGTACAGCCCCGCGATGCCGACCGTCAGCAGCGCCGCGAGCCAGGTCTCGCCGGCGCTCATGCGGGTTGCGCGCGGCGCCTGAGCGCGCGGCCCTCCAGCACCTCGAAGATTCCCATGCCGGCCAGCATCGCGAGCACGAAAGCGAGCGCCTTGGCTTCGCCCATGCCCAGGGCGACGAGGGCGGGCCCCGGGCAAAAGCCCGCGATGCCCCAGCCGATGCCGAACACCGCGCTGCCGATGACCAGGCGGCGGTCGATCCGGTTGCTGGAGGGCAGCTTCATCGACAGGCCCAGGAAGGAGACGGTGCGTTTGCGCGCCACCGCGAAAGCCACGGTGCCCACGGCGATGGCGCCGCCCATGACGAACGCCAGCGACGGGTCCCACGGGCCGGCGAGGTCGAGGAAGCCGAGCACCTTGGCGGGATTCGCCATGCCCGAGACGATGAGGCCGAGCCCGAACACCAGGCCCGAGAGGAGGGAGATGAAGATGGTCACGGAATGTGCTCCTTAGGCGCCCAGCAGGTGGCGGGCAACGTAGACGGTGGCGAACCCTGCCCCCATGAATGCGGCCGTGGCGGCCAGCGAGCGGGGCGACAGGCGCGACAGGCCGCACACGCCGTGGCCGCTGGTACAGCCCGAGCCGTAGCGCGTGCCCGCGCCCACGAGCAGGCCGGCGGCCACCAACGCCGCGTAGCCCGCGTCGATGCGGGGTGCGGGCAGGACGGCGAAGAGGGCATGGACGAAGGGCGAGCCGACGAGGCCGGCGACGAACGCGACGCGCCAGGCGATGTCCCTTCGCACCGGGCGCAGCAGGCCGCCCAGGATGCCGCTGATACCGGCGATGCGGCCGTTGAGCAGGACGAACATGGCGGCGGCGATGCCGATGCACACGCCGCCGAGCGCGGCGTGCCAGGGCGTGAAGGCGTTCCAGGCGATGGTCATGGCTTACTCCTTGGGGCAATAGATGCGGTAGAGCACCGCGAGGATTTTCACGAGCGACGGGTCGGCCACCGAGTAGAAGATGTTCTTTCCCTCGCGCCGCGTCCCGAGCACGCCTTCGTTGCGCAGCACGCCGAGCTGCTGGGAGAGCGTGGGCTGGCGGATGCCCAGCTGCGCCTCGAGGTCGCCCACGCACATCTCGCCCTGCGAAAGCTGGCAAAGGAGAAGGAGGCGGTCCTCGTTGGCCATGAGCTTGAGCGCCGCGACGGCTTCGCCGGCGGCCTCCTTCAGTCGATCCACGTCGATGACGGTCCTGGGCATCGCTGCCTCCTTTGTTCACTTGACAATATTATATAAATACATAAACTATTGTCAAGTAGATCGAAGGAGCCGCCATGAACCGTGCACAGATCCAGCCGTTTTTCGACCCCGCCACCTGGACGGTGTCCTATGTCGTCTGGGACCCCGCCGCGCGCGCCGCCGCCGTCGTCGACCCGGTCCTGGACTTCGACTTCAAGTCGGGCCGGACCTCGTCGACGTCCGCGGACCGCATCCTGGAGTTCCTGCGCGGGCAGGACCTGGCGGTGCAGTGGATCCTGGAGACGCACGCGCATGCCGACCACCTCTCCGCGGCGCGCTACCTGCAGGAGCGCGCGGGCGGGAAGATCGCGATCGGCGAGCGCATCCGCGACGTGCAGGCGATCTTCCGCAAGCTCTTCAACCTGGAGCGCGAGTTCCTGCCGGACGGCAGCCAGTTCGACCACCTCTTCAAGGACGGCGAGACCTTCGCCATCGGCGCCCTGCAAGCGACCGCGCTGCTCGTGCCCGGCCACACCCCGGCGGACATGGCCTATCTCGTCGACGGTTCCGTGTTCGTCGGCGACACCCTGTTCATGCCGGACGTCGGGACCGCGCGTGCGGACTTTCCCGGCGGCGACGCGCACCAGCTCTACCGCTCCATCCACCGCCTGCTCGAGCTGCCCGGCGAGACCCGGATGTTCGTGTGCCACGACTACCCGCCCGGGGGCCGCGAGCCGCGCTGGGAAACCACGGTGGCCGCGCAGCGCGAGGGAAACATCCACGTGGGCCGCGGCGTCCCGGAAGGCGAGTTCGTGCGCATGCGCGCGGAGCGCGATGCCACGCTCGAGGTGCCCACGCTCCTGCTCCCCTCGGTCCAGGTGAACGTGCGTGCAGGCCGGTTGCCGCCGGCCGACGACAACGGCGTGGCCTACCTGCGAATCCCGCTCAATGCGCTGCCGGCGAAGGGCTGAGCCGCGCGCATTGCGCCGGCCTTGATCCACGTCATGAACGGGCGCGCCCGTTCGGGACATGCTCGGATTCCATGAAAGGACTCGACATGCTCAAGGACAAGGTCGCGCTCGTCACCGGCGCGGGATCGGGAATCGGCAGGGCCATCGCGATCGCGTATGCCGGCTACGGCGCGCAAGTGATCGTCTCGGACACGCACGAGGACAACGCCGCGCGCACCTTGCAGTGGATTCGCGACACCGGCGGCCAGGGATCGATGGTCGTCGCCGACGTCGCCGTGGCCGCGCAGGCCGCCCGCATGGTCGAACACGCGGTCGCGACTTACGGCCGGCTCGACATCGCGTGCAACAACGCGGGCGTCGGCGGCGAGATGGCGCCGCTCGCGCAGTACACGGATGCGCAGTGGCAGGCCGTGATCGGCGTCAACCTCACCGGCGTCTTCAACTGCATGCGGGCGCAGATCGCGCAGATGCTGCGAAACGGCGGGGGCGCCATCGTGAACATCGCGTCCATCCTGGGGCAGGTGGGCTTCGCGCAGGCCTGCGCCTACACGGCCGCCAAGCACGGGGTGGTCGGGCTCACGAAGGTGGCGGCGCTTGAATACGCGCAGCACGACATCCGGGTCAACAGCGTGGGGCCGGCCTTCATCCACACGCCGATGATCGAGCGGCTGGAGGAAGACGGCGCCGCGCGCGCCGCGCTCGAGGCGATGCACCCGATGGGCCGCCTCGGACTGCCTCAGGAAGTCGCCGAGCTCGTCGCCTGGCTGTCGTCCCCGCTGGCTTCCTTCGTGACGGGCGCCTACTACCCCGTCGACGGCGGCTACCTGGCGCGCTGATGCAAGCCGGGCTGTCCGCGGGCGAGGCCTCGGCGCGCCTGGCGGCCGACGGCCCCAACACGCTGCCGGGCAGCGGCGCCAAGCCGATGTCCCGCATCGTCCTGGACATCCTGCGCGAGCCCATGTTCGCCATGCTCCTGGCCGCCGGCGGCATCTACCTGCTGCTCGGGGACCCCGGCGAAGCGCTGTTCCTGCTGGTCGCGGTCGTCGCGGTGTCCGCGCTCGCCGTGGTGCAGGAGCGGCGCACGCAGCGCGCGCTCGAGGCGCTGCGCGATCTCTCGGCGCCGCGCGCCCTCGTGGTGCGGGGCGGGGTCCAGGTGCGCATCCCGAGCCGGGACGTCGTGCGCGGCGACCTGCTCGTGCTGCGCGAAGGCGACCGCATCGCCGCCGACGGCGTGCTGGTGGATGGGCAGCTCGCCTGCGACGAATCGCTGCTCACGGGCGAAAGCGTGCCGCGCGAGAAGTTGCCCGCGGGTGTGGAACGATCGGCCGCGCCTGCGGGCGAGGAAGCCGGCGCGGACATCCTCGCCTGCACGCTCGTGGCGCGCGGGACGGGCCTGGCCCTCGTGTCGTCCACCGGCCCGCGCACGCGCGTGGGCCGCATCGGCGCCTCGATGGCGGCGGCGCCCGTCCACCTCTCGCCGTTGCAGGCCGCGTCGCGCCGCACCGTGCGCGCCTTCGCTGCGGGTGGGCTCGCGCTCGCCGTGCTGCTGTTTCTGCTCGCCTGGCAGTGGGACGGGCGCGGGTTGCTGGAGAGCCTGCTGCTGGGCATCGCCTTCGCGATGGCGATCCTGCCCGAGGAGATCCCGCTCGTGCTCACGGTGTTCCTCGCGATGGGCGCGTGGCGGCTGTCGCGGCGGCGCGTGCTCACGCGCAGCCTCACCGCGATCGAGGCGCTGGGCGGCATCACGGTGCTGGCCGTGGACAAGACCGGCACGCTCACGCAGAACCGCATGGAAGTGCGGGAGCTGCGCAGCGCGGCGGGCGACCGCTTCGTGCAGCGGCGCGGCGCCGTGCTGGACGACGGCTTCCATGCGCTGGCCGAGTTCGCGCAGCTGGCCACGCCCGAGGATCCCTTCGACCCGATGGAGCGGGCGATCCGCGCCTTCGTCGGCGCCCACCTCGCCGGCACGGAACACGTGCATCCGGGGCGCGAGGTCGCCCGGCGCTATGCGCTGAGCGCGCGGCTCTTCGCGATGACGCAGGCCTTCGTGCTGCAGGGCGACGAGCACCTGCTGGCCGCCAAGGGTGCGCCCGAAGCCATCGCCGACCTCTGCCACCTGCCCGCGGAGCGCCTCGCGCGCATCCGCGCGGACGTGGAGGAGATGGCATCGCGCGGCCTGCGCGTGATCGCGGTGGCGCGCGGGCGCTGGAGCGGCCCCGCGTGGCCCGATGGCCAGCACGCCTTCGACTACGAATTCCTCGGCCTCGTCGGTCTCATGGACCCGCCGCGCCCCGAAGTGCCCGCGGCCATCGCCGCCTGCCGCGGCGCCGGCGTGCGCGTGGTCATGATGACGGGCGACCATCCCGCGACCGCGCGGGCGGTGGCGCGCGACATCGGCCTGGCCGACGCGCAGGTGCTGCATGGCGCCGAGATCGATGCGCTGGACGACGCCGAGCTGTGCCGGCGCATGGAGACCGTGGACCTCTGCGCGCGGCTCGTTCCCGAGCAGAAGCTGCGCCTCGTGCGCGCGCTGCAGGCCCGGGGCGCCAAGGTGGGCATGACGGGGGACGGCGTCAACGACGGCCCCGCGCTCGGCGCGGCCGACGTCGGCATCGCGATGGGCGGCCGCGGCACGGACGTGGCGCGCGAGGCCGCGGACATCGTGCTGCTGGACGACAGCTTCGCGAGCATCGTGGAGGCGATCCGCCAGGGCCGCGAGATCGACGACAAGCTGCGCGCGGCCCTGCGCTTCATCTTCGCCGTGCACGTGCCGATCGTCGCGCTCGCGCTCGGCCCCATCCTGCTGCACTGGCCCGTCATCCTCATGCCCGCGCAGATCGTCCTGTTCGAGCTGCTCATCGACCCGCTCTGCGCCATCCTCTTCGACGCCGACCCGCCGGCGCCCGACCTCATGGCGCGCGGCCCCGGCGGCGCGGCGATGTTCTCCGGCACGCTCGTCGCGGGCGGCTGGTTGCAGGGCGGGGGGCTCGCGGCCGTGGCGCTCGCGGCCGCCGCCCTCGCGTCGCGGCTGGGGTGGACGGCGCAGGAGGTGCGCACCTGCGCGTTCGCCGTGCTGGTCGTGGGGGTCTACCTGCTCGCGCTGCACCAGCGCCGGCCGGCGGCGCGGGGAGCGGGCGCCAACCCGTGGGCGCCGCACTTCGCGCTGGGCATCGCCGCCGTCCTCGGCCTGCTGCTGGCCGTCGCGCCCCTGCGCGCGGTGGCGGGCTTCGCGGCGCCGACCTGGCCGATGGCCGCCGTGGCGGCGGCGGGCGGCGCGGCGACCTTCCTCTGGCTGAGGTTGTTCTCCCTCCTGTGGCGGCTGCATGCCGCGCGCGATCGCGCGCGTGTCTGATCCGCGTCAATGCGCGGGCAAGGGCCGCGGCGTATGTTGGGCAGGTATCCATCTTTCCGCACGAAGGAGCCCTCCATGAAACCCGACTGGTACCTGATCGCCAATGCCACCCACGCCCGCGTCCTCGGGAAGGACGGCGGCTCGCCCATGTACGTCGCGCACGCCTTCAACCACGAAGACAGCCGCAAGCGGACCGCCGAGCTCGGGGACGACAAGGCCGGCCGCGAAGCCAGCGACCAGGGCTTCGGCGGCAGCGCCTTCGAGCCGCGCATGGACGCGCATCGCAAGGAGCACCTCCGTTTCGCGCGCGAGATCGGCCAGTGGCTGGAGGAGGCCGCGCGGACGGGCCGGTTCCGCTCGCTGACCCTCTTCGCATCCAACCCGTTCCTGGGCGAACTCAAGCAGGCGCTGGGCACGGAGTGCGCGCGCCTCCTCGCGGGGACCCACCCCACCGACCTCAGCGCGGTGGGCCTGGCCGAGGCGGAAGCGCGTATCGCCGAAGCCCACCCTTGATCCAGCGCAAGGTGCGCGGCAAGGACGCCGCCTATCTTCGGAACATCGTCATCCACTGGAGGAATCCCCCATGAACACGACCGGTTTCGTGAAGGCCACCCTCGCGGCCGCCGCCTTGGCCGCCACCTGTGCCTGCGCGCAGCCTGCGGCGCCGCAGGCCGGCGCGAGCGCGCCCTGGCAGGCAGGACCGATGGGTCCGGGGGGCCGCCCCGGCGGCGGCATGATGGGCCCGCGCGGGCGGGCGGGCCCGGGCTACACCTTCGGCTGGCCGATGATGAGCGCGCGCGAGCGCGACGAGCACCGTGCACGCATGCGCGGCGCGCAGACCTACGAGGCGTGCCGCCAGGAGTTCGACGAGCACCGCAAGCTCATGGAAGAGCGCGCGCGCGAGCGCGGCATCCGCATGCGCGGCCCGCGCGGCGATGCCTGCGGCGGCTGGAAGAGGTGAGGGCGTGGCCGAGGAAAGCTTCCGGATGGAGTTGCAGCAGCTCGCGGGCTACCGTTTCACGGTGCGGTTCGACGACCCGGCGATTCCCCCGCTCAACACCGACGAGCCCCCGCCCCTGGGCACCGGCACCGGCCCGAACCCCGCGCGCCTGCTCGGCACCGCGGTGGCCAACTGCCTGGCCGCGAGCCTGCTGTTCGCGCTGCGCAAGTACGGCAACGACCCGACGCCCATGCGCGCAGTCGTCACCGTCACGCTGGGGCGCAACGCGCAAGGGCGCACGCGCGTCACGCGCATCGGCGTCGAACTCGTGCTGGGCGTGCCCGCCGCGTCGCTGAAGCATGCGGACCGCGCGCTCGCGCAGTACGAGGATTTCTGCGTCGTGACGGGGAGCGTGCGCGCGGGCATCGACGTGGATGTCACTGTCCGCGACAGCCTCGGCGCGCAGCTGCGGGCCGAGCCCGCGCTCGCGGCGCCCTAGCCGCCCCCCGCTAGGGCTTCCTCACGTTCACGCGCTTGCCGTCCGCCACCGCGGGCGGCGGATACACGATCACCTGCTGGCCGGCCTGCGCGCCGCCGCGCAGCCACGCGACCGTCGAATTGCGCCCCGCCACGTCCACTGCCTGCAGGCGCGCGCGCCCGCCGTCCAGGCGGTACAGGGCCATGCCGCCGTCCGCGTACGGGAAGAGGGCGCCCACCGGCGCGAGCAGCACGCCGTCCGCCGACGCGGTGATGAGCCGCACGGTGACGCGGTAGCCGTCGCCCATGGCGCGCCACGCCTGCGGGGGCGAGGTGAGGTCGATCAGCACGTTCACGCGCTGCTCCTCGATGCCCAGGGCGGATACCTTGGTGAACCCGGCGGGCTCGATGAGCCGCACCGCGCCCGTGACGGGCGGGCCGCCCCAGCGCTCGATCACGGCGCGCGTTCCCGGCGGCGCCTGCACCGCGTCGGTGGTCAGCAGCTGGGCGAGCACCTCCATGCGCATCGGGTCGCCGACGTCCAGCAGCGGCGTCCCTGCGGGGATGGTCGACTCGCTCTGCGCGGGCACGCGCAGCACCACCCCCGCCACCGGCGAGCGCACGACGAGCGGGCCGCCGCGCTCCGCGCCGGCGCCGGCAGGCCGCAGCGCGGCGGCGGCCTGCTCGCGTTCCTGCGCCGCGACGTCGCGCTGCGCGCGCGCCGCGTCCAGGTCGCGCGCGGCGGCGTCGAGCGCCAGCCGCGCGCTGTCCAGCCGGGAGGCCGCGACGAAGCCTTCGCGCGCGAGCCGCTCGGTGCGCTGCAGCTCCAGCCGTGCATCCTCCTGCGCCACGCGGGCGCGGGCGATGCGCGCGTCGGCGACGTTGACGCCGGCCGTGGCCGCCTGCAGGCGCGCCGTCGCCTCGCGCATGCTGCGGTCGTCCACCATCGCCGACATCACCGGCGTGAGCACGGCCACGGCGTCGCCGGCCGCCACGGCGTCGCCTTCGCGCAGCGTGATGCGCGCCATGCGGGCGGCCACGGGCGCGGAGATCGTGTAGCGGTCCTTCACGCGCGTGCGGCCGTCCTCCTCGATCGCCTGCTCGAAGCGGCCGCGCTCCACGGCGGCCGTCTCGACGTCCACGGGCCGGGGAGAGAAGGCCCACGCCAGGGCGGCGGCGCCCGCCAGGATGCCGATGGCCGCCCAGGCTTTTCCGCCCAGGCGCGCCTTGAAGTCGAAGTGCGGTTTCGTCATGTTCATTCCCTCGTCTTGAGCGCCGCCACCATGTCGAGGCGGTCGATGCGCCGGCGCACGACGAGCGCGCTGGCGGTGCCGGCCGCCACCACGGCGACGGCGGCCCAGGCATAGGTGCGTGGCTGGATCACCACGGGAAACAGGAACTGGTCCGAGCGGATCAGCCCCACGATCGAATGCGTGAGCGCCCAGCCGAGCAGCATGCCCAGCGGCAGCGCGACGGCGATGCCCAGCGCGAGCTCGCCGAGGAGGAGCAACGAGACCTCGGCGCGCGTGAAGCCCAGCACGCGCAGGCTCGCGAGCTCCCAGGAGCGCTCGGCCAGCGCGATGCGCGCGTTGTTGTAGACCACGCCCACGGCGATGACGGTGGCGAACGTCGTGAGGATGGAGCTCATGATCAGCACGTTGCGCGCGCTGATCTCCTGCATGTTGCGCAGCATGGTCGCCTTGCTGAAGGTGCCGGCGACGCGGGGCAGGTCCTGCGTGGCCGCGAGGACGGCGTCGATGCTGCCGCGCTCCACCGCGATGCTGAAGGCCGACGCCACGTCCCCGTCGCCCAGCAGCCGGTTCAGGGCGTTGCTTTCCATGAAGGCGCCGAGGCCCATCATGTTGCGCACCGTGCGCTCGAGCACCACCTGCCGCACGGCGCGCCGGCCTTCGCGCACTTCCACCGTGAGCGTGTCGCCCGGGCGCAGGTGCAGCTTGGCCGCGAGCCGGTCGGTCATGAGCAGGCCGTGCGTGCCGGCCCGCGCCTCCTGGCGATCGACGTCGATGACGCGCTGCAGCTGCGTACCGGCCGGCCGCGCCTCGATGGCGCCCTTTTCCGAATGGGGGCCATTCACGAAGTTCACGGCCACGCGCCGCCCGGGTTCGACCTGCAGCACGCCGGGCAGGCGCGCCAGCTCGCGCCCGGCGGCCGTGGCCACCGGCTCCGACGTCCAGACGATCAGGTCGCCGCGCATCGCGGTGCGGAACTGCGTCTGCACGATCTCGTCGACGGCGTCGCGGAAGAAGTTGCCCATGATGACGATCGCGACCGCCGCCGCGATGCCGCCGATGGTGATCGCCGAGCGCAGGCGCCGCCGCTCGATGTTGCGCAGGATCATCCGCGGCGCGTTGCCCAGGCGCAGGTGCGGGATGCGCTCCACGAGCGCGCGCCGGAACCTCCCCGGCGACGGCGGCTGCATCGCCTCGGCCGGGGACAGTCGCACCGTGGCCGACACGGCGGTGAGCGTGCCCAGCACGGCCGTCGCGGCCACGATCGCGAGGGCGGCCAACGCCAGCAGCGGGCTCACGAAATGATCGAAGCGCGGGAAGCGGAAGATCTCCGCGAAGAGCCCGGTCATCAGCCCGCCCAGCCACCAGCCCAGCGCGACGCCCAGCACGTAGCCCGCGATCACGATGGGCGACATGAGCTTGAGGTAGTGCCACACGATGGTGCGGTTGCCGTAGCCGAGCGCCTTGAGCGTGGCGACCTGCTCGCGCTGCGTCGCGACGAGCCGCGCCGTCACCACGTGCAGCAGGAAGCCCGCGACCGCGAGGAAGATGCCCGGCAGCACCGTGCCCATCACCTGCTGCTCGCGGATCTCGTTGTCCAGCATCATGTGGGAGGCCTGCTCGTCGCGGCCGTGCGCGGGGGCGCCGCCCAGCGGCGCGAGGCTGCGCGTGACGGAATCGATCACCGCGCGCCCGGAGGCCTGCGGCGCGAGCTTGATGGCGACGCGGTTGAACGCGCCCGTGAGGTCCAGGGCCGCGGCGAGTTCGTCCTTGTCGACCCAGAACACGCCGAAGGCGCGCAGGTCGGGCATGCCGAACATGCCCGCGAAGATGTATTCGGGCGACAGCGCCGTGCCCGTGATGCGCAGCGTGCGCCGCTTGCCGTTCACCAGCGCCAGCACCGTGTCGCCGGGCTTCAGGCGGCGCGCCTGCGCGAAGCCTTCGGAGACGAGGGCGGAGAGCTCGCCCCCGCCATGCGCGCCGCGCTCGGGCCAGGTCCCCGCGCGCAGCCGCACGAGGTTCAACCGTTGCGGGTGGCGCGCGTCCAGTCCGATGAGCTGGCCGACGGCGGGGTCCCTGTCGCCCGCGAGCGTGAGGCGCGCGAAGGATTCGACGCTGGTCTGCAGGTCCACGACGCCCGCCGTCTCGCGCAGGCGCTGGGCGAGCGAGTCGGGCGCGCGCTTCACGGAGGCGAACACGTCGGCGAAGCGGCCGGCCGCATAGAAATCCTCGCGCGCAGCCGCCAGCGAATCGACCGCCGAGAGGCTGGCGATGAAGCCGCCGATGCCGCTCGCCACCACGAGGGCGATGGTGAGGGCCTGGCTCCAGAGGAGGCGCAGGTCGCGCAGCACCTTGCGATCGAGCGCTTTCACGGCGTCACCAGGAAAGCTCCGCCGGCGTGAGGCGCCGGGGCGGCACTTCGATGCTCGCGATGCGACCGTCGGACAGGCGCACCACGCGGTCCGCCATGCCGGCGATGGCGGCGTTGTGCGTGATCACGACGGCGGTCGTGCCCAGCTCGCTGTTGATGCGCGCGATGACTTCGAGCACGAGCTTGCCGGTCGCGTAATCGAGCGCGCCGGTGGGCTCGTCGCACAGCAGCACCTGCGGCCGCTTGGCGATGGCGCGCGCGATCGCGACGCGCTGCTGCTCGCCGCCGGACAGCTGCGAGGGGAAGTGGTCGCGCCGCGGCGTGAGCGCGACGAGCGCGAGCGCCTCGTCCACCGGCATCGGGTCGGCCGCGATGTCGGTCACGAGCGACACGTTCTCCGCGACGGTGAGGCTGGGGATGAGGTTGTAGAACTGGAAGACGAAGCCGACGTGCTCGCGCCGGTAGCGCGTGAGCGTGTCGTCGTCGGCCTGGGCGAGCGGCTCGCCCATGAAGTCGACGTCGCCGGCGGTCGGCCGGTCCAGCCCGCCCAGGATGTTGAGCAGGGTGGACTTGCCGCTGCCCGACGCCCCGAGCAGCACGAGGAACTCGCCGCGCCGCACGTCGAGGTCGACCTCGCGCAGCGCCTGCACGGCGCTCGCGGAATCGCCGTAGGTCTTGCGAAGCGCATGCACGCGCAGGACGGGGATGGCCGGCTGCGCGGCTTGCGCTGGCGTCATCGCCGCCTCAGTGGATCGCGATGCGGGAGGTGGGCGCCGGGCCCTTCTTGGGCAGCTGCAGCGTGAGCACACCGTCCGTGTACTTCGCATCCACCTTGGCCGCGTCCACTTCCTGGCCGAGGCTGAAGGTGCGGGAGATCGTGCCGTAGTGGCGCTCGGTGCGCAGGAGCTTGTCGCCGTTGCCCTTGCTTTCCTTCTCGCTGCGGGTCTCGGCGTCGATCTGCACGACGTTGCCTTCGACACGCACGTTGATGTCTTCCTTCTTCACGCCGGGGATGTCGGCCTTCACGGTGAAGGCGCCGTCGTTTTCGCTGACGTCGATGCGCATCTTCAGCGGCGCGGGTTCGTTCTCGAACACGGAGGGGGAGAAGAAGCGGCGCAGCGAGGATTCGAAGTTGTCGCCGAAGACGGGGTCAAAGAGTCTCAGGTTGCTCATGGCAATGGTCCTTTCACGTTCACGGGTTGCATCGGATGTGGCGGCATGCGCCCGCATGCACCGCATCCAACTCTAGGCAGCCCGTGTCGCGGGTAGTTGATCTCCGTCAAACTTTCCGCTGTCCGCGGGCGGAAGAATCGGCCGCATGAACACACGCATTCGTTCGGCCACCGCCGTCATCGCCTTCGCACTCTCGGCACTGTCGGTGTCCGGCGATGCGCGGGCTGCCCCGGGCTCCGCGCGTGAGCTGTCGGCGGTGTATGCCGCGCAGGAGGAGCGCCGGCTGGAGGTGCCGGACGCGGAAGTTCGGCGTTACGGGGCGCTCGCCGACGCGGCGCTCGCGAAAGCCGGGGTAGCGCTCGCCGCCCCGCAGTACGTCCTGGTGGCCGACCGCAGCGCGTGGGTGCAGGCGATCCTGCTGCTGTGGTGGCCCGGCACGGGGACCTGGTCGCTGGTCGGCGCATCGCCCATCTCCACGGGATTGCCGGGCAGCTTCGATCACTTCGAGACTCCCACGGGCGTGTTCGAGCATTCGCCGCGCAACCCGGATTTCCGCGCGGAAGGTACGCTCAACGAGAACGGCATCCGCGGCTACGGCGCAAAGGGCATGCGCGTGTTCGACCTGGGCTGGCAGCCCGGGCCCAAGGGCTGGGGTGACGGCAAGATCATGGACATGCGGCTGCAGATGCACGCGACCGACCCGGACGTCCTGGAGCAGCGACTGGGCACCGCGCAATCGAAGGGGTGCATCCGCATACCGGCCGCGCTCAACCGGCTGCTGGACCACTTCGGCGTGATCGATGCGGCTTACGACGAGCCCGCCGGTGCTGCACATGCGTGGGTGTTGCCGGCCGATCGCGATCCGGTGGAACACGCGGGCCGTTATGTGATCGTGGTGGACAGCGGGCGCACCGAGCGGCCGGAGTGGTCACCCGCGCCCTACATCCCGCGCGTGCGCCGGGCGGTGCAACCTCCGCCACCGCCACCACCGCCTCCGCCGGGGCCCAAGCCCCCTCCGGCCGTGCCGATCCGCTAGGCCGCGGGCCGCGCGGCCTGGGGCAGCTCGAACACCAGGCACGTCGTGGTCGCGTGCGCATACAGCGTGCCGTCCGGCCCGAAGAGCCGGGCTTCCGCGGTGGCGAGCTGGCGTCCGCAGTGGATCACCTTGCCCTCGGCGCGCACGCGCGGCGCCTTCGCGTTGATCGCCCGGACGAGGTTCACGCCGAGTTCCGCCGTGGTGTAGCCGCGTCCCGGCGGCATCATCGTGTGCACGGCGCAGCCCAGCGCGGAATCGAGCAGCGTGGCGTACCAGCCCCCGTGGATCGTGCCCATGGGATTGAGGTGCGCGGGGCCGGGCGTTCCCTGGAACACGGCGCGGCCTTCGCCCACCTCCACGAGCATGAAGTCCAGGGTTTTCGCGATGGGCGGGTAGGGCAGCTCGCCGCGCAGCATGGCCTGCATCATCTCCAGGCCGGTCTTGCCGGCGAGGTGTTCGGGCTTCGCCACGCCGGGACCGGCGCCGGCCTGCAGCCGCGCATTCACTTCCTGCTCCTGGGCGAGCCAGGCTTCGAGCTGGTTCATCTGCGTCATTGTCGTCTTTCTGCCGTCCGTGGAATTAACTTGCATATGCAACAGTTGCATGTACAATAATCAACATGGACAACGCTGTCAAGCCCCAGGGCTGCACCAACATCAAGCTGCGCCAGCTCATGCGCCGCGTGGCGCAGCACTACGACGCGGAGGTCGGCAAGACGGGCCTGAAGGGCACGCAGTATTCGCTCCTCTCGTATGTCGTCAAGCTCGGCCCGATCCGCCCGGGAGACCTCGCGCGCGAGATGAAGATCGGCGCATCGACCCTCACGCGCAACCTGCGCCCGCTGATCGATGGGGGCTGGATCACGCAGGGCCCCGGCGCCGACGCGCGCAGCCGCCTCGTGGAAGCGACCGACGCCGGCCGCGAGAAGCGGCAGGAGGCGCAGCGCCGCTGGCGCGTGGCGCAGGAGGGGATCAACCAGATGCTCGGCGCGCGCCGCGTGGTGGAACTGCACGCGCTCCTCGACGAATGCATGGACATGCTCGAACCCTTGCCCGATGGAGATATCGATGACTGATTCCCGCGCCGCGGCCGCCCGGCCCGCGTTCTGGCTCGTGCTGATCGCCGCGGCCGGCACCTTCGCCCTCACCATGGGCACGCGCCAGACCATGGGCCTCTTCATGAGCCCGCTCAACACCGCCACCGGCCTGGGCATCGGCAGCATCAGCCTTGCCTTTGCCTTCGGGCAGCTGTGGTGGGGACTCACGCAGCCCTTCGCGGGTGCGATGGCGGACAAGGTCGGCGCGGGCCGCGTGCTGTTCACCGGCGCGCTCCTCGTCGCGCTCGGCACCTTCCTCACGCCGTACATGACGACCACGCTGGGCCTGATCTTCGCGATCGGCGTGCTCGCCGCGGGCGGCGCGGGCATGGCGGGGCCGGCGGTCCTCATGGCGGCGACCGCGCGGCTGATTCCGCCGGAAAAGCGCGGCCTCGCGACCGGCATCGTGAACGCGGGCGGCTCGTTCGGCCAGTTCGTGATGGCGCCGATCGCCGGGGCGCTCATGGTCGGCATGGGCTGGGCGAGCGCGATGCAGGTGCTGGGGCTCATCGTGCTGCTCGCATTGCCGGCCGCGTTCCTGCTCAAGGGCAATTCGCTGCAATCGGCCGCGCCGGGGCAGAAGGTCGTCGGCACGGGCGAGGCGATCCGTACGGCCTTGCGCAACCCGAGCTACCTGCTGCTGGCCGCCGGATTCTTCGTGTGCGGCTTCCACGTCGCGTTTCTGGCGACGCACCTGCCGGGCGTGATCGCCGCATGCGGGCTGCCGGTGCAGTTCGCCGCGTGGTCGCTCGCGATCATCGGGCTCTTCAACATCGTCGGCAGCATCGCCATGGGTTGGGCTGTGGGCCGCTGGCGCATGAAATCGCTGCTCGCGCTGCTCTACACCGTGCGCGGTCTGGCCGTGCTGGTGTTCCTCCTCGCGCCCAAGACGGGGCCGGTGGTGCTGGTGTTCGCGGCCGTGATGGGCGTCACCTTTCTCTCGACCGTGCCGCCGACCGCGGGGCTCGTCGCCAAGTTCTTCGGCACCGCGAACATGGCCACGCTGTTCGGTGTCGTGATGCTGACGCACCAGGCGGGCGGCTTCCTCGGCGCATGGCTCGGCGGCAAGGTGTTCGAGGCCACGGGCAGCTACGACTGGGTCTGGTACATCGACATCGTGCTGGCCGCCGGCGCGGCGCTGGTGCACCTGCCGATCCGCGAGGCGGCGCCGCGCAAGCCGGGGTTTGGTAGCATTCCCGCATGAACAGACGCCACCTCATCGCCGCTGCCGTGTCCGGCAGCCTGCTGCTCGCCGCGTGCGGCAAGGAAACGCCCTCCACGCCCGCCGCCGCCGCGCCCGACGCCGCGAAGGCCGCGCCCAGTGCCGTGAACATCGCCGCCATCGAGGCGGAGGCCAAGGGCTTTACCGTCGGCTCCGCCATGAGCGTGCGCACGGTGTACGTCTTCTTCGACGCGCAGTGCCCGCATTGCGCCGTGCTGTGGAAGTTCGCCAAGCCGCTCAAGTCCCAGGCCAAGTTCGTGTGGATTCCGGTGCGCATCCTCAACGATGCGAGCGAATCGCAGGGCGCGGCCATCCTCGCCGCCAAGGACCCCGTGCAGGCGATGGACGACCACGAGGCGTCGATGGCCGCCAAGGGCGGCGGCATCAGCGCGATGGAAAAGCTGGAGGAGCAGCGGGCGCAGGTGAAGAAGAACACGCAGCTGTTCAACAAGTTCGGCTTCGCGTCCATCCCCAGCATCGTGGCGATGAACGCCAAGACCAATACGCTGGTCACCCACGAAGGCGCGCTGCCGACGGCCGAGCTCGCGGCCTTCCTCGGTTTGCAGGCGCCTGCGGCGCAGTAAGCCCGCAGCCGCTCAGGCCCCGGTGGCGGGGCCTGTTCGCGTCAGCGTGTTGCTGAACGAGAAGTCGCTTCCGGTCGCGCGCCATTGCTGGCGCGTCTCGCCGATCAGTTCCCGGCATTGCAGGACGATCTCGTCGATCAGCTCTTCCTGCGCGGCACGGATCTGCTGGTAGGGTGGATCTTCGTAGGCCGGACGCCAGCCGCTGCTCTGCGTGAGCCGCAGCAGGTTGAGCTCCCACAGGTATTCGATCACGCGGCTGTGCGTCTGCAGCAGCCGGAACATCTGCGCCGACAGCTCCGGAAAGTGTTCCTGCTTGATGAGCCGCGCGCGGGTCAACGGCTCGGGCGAGGTGAGCTCATCCAGGCTGCGCGCCGTGAACGGCTGGTCATGTTGCGCATCGATCCAGGCCGAATAGGCGCCGAGCGCGTGGATGAGCCGGTGGCCCTGGATGCGCAGGCGGGCGGAACGAAGGTTGGCCGCGTAGCGCAGCCATTGCAGGACGCCCACGAAGGCTGCAAGCAGCATGCAGGTGCCGATCAGGGAGGAGAGCAGGGGGTCGTTCATGGCGCGAATCGGTCGATGCCGACATGCTGAACGGTGGCTTCAGTTTCCCCTGTAGGACAAGGCCTCATCGCGCGCCGGCGGCGTGAAATCCTGCCGGAACGGCGCGGGCAATGCAGGGTCAGGTGGGCACGGTGTAGTTGAGCGTCATGCGTCCGCCGTCCACGACGACGATTTCGCCGGTGACGTAGCTCGCGGCGTCGCTCGCGAGGTAGGCGACAGCGTCGGCGATCTCGGATGGTTCGCCCAGCCGCTTCATCGGCGTGCGGCTCATGATGCGCGCCTTCGCCTCTTCGCTCGTCAGCACCGCCTTGGCCGCGAGCTCCGTCGCGATGGTGCCCGGCGCCACCGCATTCACGCGCACGCCCTTGTCCGCGAGCGACAGCGCCATCACGCGCGTGAGCTGGTTGATGCCGCCCTTGCTCACGTTGTAGCTGGAGATGGTGGGAATGGCGAGCACGCCGTTGACGGAGCTCATGTTGACGATGGACCCCCGCCCGGCCTTCGCCATGACGCGCGCCACGGCCTGCCCGACGAGGAAGGCGCCCTTGAGGTTGACGCGCAGCACCGCGTCGAAGTCGGCTTCGGTCACGTCGAGGAATTCGGCGGCCTTGAAGATGCCCGCATTGTTGACCAGCACGTCGATGCGGCCGTGCTGCTGCATCGTGGCCGCGACCATCGCGTCGACCTGCGCCTTGTCCCCCACGTCGCAGTGGGCGTACAGCCCGCCGACCTCCTGCGCGAGCGCGCGGCCGCGGGTGTTGTCGATATCGACGACGACCGTCTTCGCCCCTTCGCGCGCGAAGCGCCGGATGCACGCCTCGCCGATGCCCTGTGCGGCGCCGGTCACGATGCAGATGCGGTCCTTGAGGCCGAAGTTGACGATGGAGGAGTCGGGGATGGGGGTCATGGCGGGGATGGTAGCGCGGTGCGCGCGCAGAGCCAATGCGGGAGCAAGGACGCAGAATTCGCAGAAGTTACGCAGAAGAACGTCGAGAAAAAATCCAGATGAGTTTTTGAATCCTTCTTGTCTTCATTCTGCGTAACCTCTGCGAATTCTGCGTCCGAAGAAAGAGTGGCGTGAGCAGGTCAGCAAGCAGCCGCGAACTCCATCGCATGCCGCTTCACCTCATCGGCCGCCATCCCCGGCTTGTACAGGGCCGACCCGATGCCGAATCCGTTCGCGCCCGCCGCGCGGTACGCCGCCATGTTCGACGTCGTGATGCCGCCGACCGGCAACAGGCGGGCGGAAGCGGGAAGCACCGCGCGCAAGGCTTTCACCGCCGCCGGCGGGATCATCTCGGACGGGAAGAGCTTCAGCGCCGTCGCGCCCGCGTCCAGCGCTGCAAACGCTTCGCTCGCGGTGAGCACGCCCGGCACGCACGCCATGCCCAGGCGCACGGCCTCGCGCACGACCTCGGCATTGAAGTTGGGCGAGACGATCATTCGGCCGCCCGCCGTGTGCACCTCGCGCACCTGCGCGGCCGTGAGCACCGTGCCCGCGCCCACGAGCGCGGCGGGCTGCGCGGCGGTGATCGCCTCGATGCTCGCGAGCGGCTGGGGGGAATTGAGCGGCACCTCGATCAGGTGCCAGCCGGCGGCGACGAGTGCGTCCGCGACGGGCGCCGCTTCCTGCGGTTGCACGCCGCGCAGGATCGCCACGAGCGGGCAGTCGGAGAAGGCCGCGCCGAAAGCCTCGGGGGGAGTCATGAAGGTTGCCATGTGCTTGCGATCGCCCACAGGCCCCGCCAGGTGGAATCCGGCGGCGCTGCGCGTGTGGGGATGCCGAGTATGCCCAGCGCGCCACGGTAGCGCTTCACGAGCGGCTCCGAACCGATGAGGCACACGGGCTCCGTGCCCCCCGGGCGATGCTGCGTGCGCAATTCTTCGCCGATCACCAGCCCCGACAGGTAGCTGGGCATCTGCGCGGGCGGCATGCGCTCGAAGAGCGCGAGCGCGCGCACGCTGAAGGCGGTGTGCAGCAGGCTCCCCTGCGACAGCGCGTGCCGCACGCCTCGTTCGAACGCCGGCGCGTCGGGCTCGCCGTCGGCGTCGGGCAGGGTGCGCGAGAGTATGGAGTGCTGGCGCAGCAGCGCATAGAACTCGCCCGTCATGAAGGTCTGGAAGTGCTCGATGCGGCCTTGCGACACGCGCACCCATTTGCTGTGCGTGCCCGGCAGCACGAAGGTGCCGCCCTGCACGCCCATCGCGGCCATCGCGCCGAAGACCTGTGTCTCCTCGCCGCGCATCACGTCGGGGACACCGTCGCTCTCGCAACTCATGCCGGGGACGATCGCGATGCGGCCGGGCTCGATCCAGGCCAGACGGCTCGCGACTTGCGCGAAGCCGGCGGGGCACGGGCAGTAGGGCGCCTCGAGCCATCCCTGACGGCTGCCGGCCATGCCGCTCACGAGCGCGAGCGTGCCTGCGCCGCGTGGCCAGCCGGCCGTGATCTCTTCGAACACCGCGGGGAACCCGCCGGCCGGCACGCCGAGGATGCCGCGAGGCGCGCTGCGCTCCTCGGCGACGCGGCCCTGCGCATCGAGCAAGGCGGCACGCAGCGAGGTCGTGCCCCAGTCGAGCGCAATCAGTGCATTCACGCGCGGCGCCTACAGGCTGGCGGTGACGCCGCCATCCACGTAGAGGATGTGGCCGTTGACGAAGCGCGAGGCGTCGCTCGCGAGGAACACCGCGGCGCCCACGAGGTCCTCGAGCTCGCCCCAGCGGCGCGACGGCGTGCGGTTGATCAGCCACGCGCTGAATTCGGGGTTGTCGACGAGCGCCTGGTTCAGTTCGGTCTTGAAGTAGCCGGGGCCGATGCCGTTCACCTGCAGGCCGTGCGGGCCCCAGTCGATCGCCATTCCCTTGGTGAGCATCTTCACCGCGCCCTTGCTCGCGGTGTAGGGCGCGATGCCGGGGCGGCCCAGCTCGCTTTGCACGGAGCAGATGTTGACGATCTTGCCGCGCTTGCGCTCGATCATGCGGCGCGCCACCGCCTGCCCCACGATGAACACGCTGTCCACGTTCGTGGCCATGAGCTCGCGCCAGGTCTCCAGCGGGTAGTCCTGCAGCGGCGCGCGGCGCTGCATGCCGGCGTTGTTGACGAGGATGTCGATGGGGCCTGCCTGCGATTCGATCGCGGCGACCGCGGCCTCGACCGCGACGGCGTCCTTCACGTCGAAGGCGGACGTCGATACCTCGGCGCCCGCCTCGCGCAAATGCGCTGCGGCCCGCGCGAGCCTGGCGGCGTCGCGCCCGTTCAGGACGATGCGTGCACCGGCGCCGGCCAGGCCGCCGGCGATCGCCAACCCGATCCCCGCACTGGAGCCCGTGACGAGCGCCGTGCGGCCCGTGAGGTCGAACTGCCGGAGCGCCGCGAGCATCTCAGTGGTTGTCCTTGGGCACGGCCGCGCCGCGCTGCCCGACGAGAAAGTCGAGGTCCGCACCCTGGTCGGCTTGCAGCACATGGTCGATGTACAGCTTCCAGTAGCCCGAGGCCATCGCGGGCGGGGGCGCCTTCCAGTCGGCCATGCGCTTCTTCAGTTCCTCGTCACTGATGAGGAGCTGCAGTTTCCGTGCGGGCACATCGAGCTCGATCATGTCGCCGTTCTTCACGATCGCGAGCGGGCCGCCGGCCGCCGCTTCGGGCGTGGTGTGCAGCACCACGGTGCCGTAGGCCGTTCCGCTCATGCGTGCGTCGCTGATGCGCACCATGTCGGTGATGCCCTTGCGCAGCACCTTGGGCGGCAGCGGCATGTTGCCCACTTCCGCCATGCCGGGGTAGCCCTTGGGGCCGCAGTTCTTCAGGACCAGGATGCAGTTCTCGTCGACGTCCAGCGTCTCGTCGTCGATGCGCTTGTGGAAGTCGTCGCTGTCCTCGAACACCACGGCGCGGCCGGTGTGCACCATGAGGGCGGGCGTCGCGGCGCTGGGCTTGATCACGGCGCCGCGCGGCGCGAGGTTGCCGCGCAGGATCGCGATGCCGGCCTTCTCCTTGAACGGCGCGTCGAATTTCTTGATGACGCGCGGGTCGTAGTTGACGGCATCGGCGATGTTCTCCGCCACCGTCTTGCCGCTGGCGGTGACGATGTCCTTGTGCAGCAGGTGCTCGATCTCCTTCATCACCACCGGCAGGCCGCCCGCGTAGCAGAAGTCTTCCATCAGGTGCTCGCCCGAGGGCTGCAGGTTCACGAGGCAGGGCAGTTCGCTGCCGAGCTTTTCGAAATCGTCGATGGAGAGCTTCACGCCCAGCCGCCCGGCGATCGCGATGAGGTGGATCACAGCGTTGGTGCTGCCGCCGATCGCGGCGAGCGTGCGGATGGCGTTTTCGAAGGCTTCGCGGGTGAGCACCTTGGAAATCGTCTGGTCGGTGTGCACCATCTCCACGATGCGGCGGCCCGCGTTGCGCGCGAGCACATTGCGGCGGCCGTCCACGGCGGGGTAGGCGGCGTTGCCCGGCAGGCCGATGCCCAGCGCCTCGACCATGGACGCCATGGTGGACGCCGTGCCCATCGTCATGCAGTGGCCGTGGCTGCGGTGCATGCACGATTCGGCTTCGAAGAAGTCCTGCAGCTTCAGAGTGCCCGCGCGCACCTGCTCGCTCATGCTCCACACGCCGGTGCCCGAGCCGAGTTCCTGCCCGCGCCACTTGCCGTTGAGCATCGGGCCGCCCGACACGCCGATGGTCGGCAGGCCCGCGCTGCCCGCGCCCATGAGGAGGGACGGGGTGGTCTTGTCGCATCCCATCAGCAGCACCACGCCGTCGATGGGGTTGCCGCGGATCGACTCCTCCACGTCCATCGACGCGAGGTTGCGATAGAGCATCGCGGTGGGCCGCAGCAGCGTTTCGCCGAGCGACATCACGGGGAATTCGAGGGGGAAGCCGCCCGCCTCGTACACGCCGATCTTCACCTGCTCCGCGAGCGTGCGGAAGTGCGAGTTGCAGGGCGTGAGTTCGCTGAAGGTGTTGCAGATGCCGATGACCGGGCGTCCATCGAACTGGTCGTGCGGCACGCCTTTGCCCTTCACCCAGCTGCGGTACGCGAAGCCGTCGCGGTCCTGGCGGCCGAACCACTGCTGCGAGCGTAGTTCGGAGGGTTTCTTGCGCGGTGTGTCTGCCACTTCGTCTCCTTGGTCGGGTGCCCGTCGACTGCTTCGGGCCGCTGACATCATATGGCCCCCGGCGGGCCGGCCGCCGCGGGGCGCCGCACGCAGGGCTGGCGCGGCTGCGCAGCTCAACGGTACAATGAATGTATACAAGATCGGCGGGCCGCCCATCCGCGGCGGCTTCGACCGGCGGGCCGGCGGCACGATCGCGTCCCGGCAGTCGAACAGGAGAGGCTTTTTTCCGTGTCCCCGTCACTCGAATCGAAAGGTTCAGGCACGCCTGCAGCCCGGGACGACCCGGGCCGCTGGCTGGGCTCCGGCGAGCTCCTCGACCTGGAGGACCCGAAGCTGCGCCTGCGCGCGCATTCGCTCACGCAGCTGTGCAAGAACGAGCGCGAGCGCGCGCTGGCGATCTACGGCTTCGTCAAGCGCATCACCTTCGCCAAGGCTTTCAAGCTGCGCCAGGCGACCGCGCGCGAGGTGATGGCGGCCGGCCGCGGCGACGCCGACGACAAGGCGACCCTCCTCATCGCGCTGATGCGCGCGGCGGACATTCCCGCGCGCCTGCGCTACATCGAGCTGCGCGGCGAGATCCTGCGCGGCCTCACCTCCGGCGTCGCGTCCGCCGCGCGGCCGCTCGCCGAAATCTGGGTGGCGGACCGCTGGATGCGCACCGACACCTACATCTTCGACGCGGCGTACATGGCAGCGGCGCGCCAGCGCTTGAAGGACGCCGACTGGGAATGGGGCTACGGCATCCACCGCGACGGCCATGCGGTGTGGAGCGCAGCCGGCGATGCCTACCTGGGCGGCATGGCGACCGCGCAGGACCCGATGGTGCTGCACGACTTCGGCCTCTTCAACGACCCGCTGGACCTCGTCCAGTCCGACGGCTGGAAGGCCGCGCACCCGCGCATCGCGCGCGCCGTGCAATGGAACGTGCTCGCGCCCATGATGGAGAAAGTCGTGCGCGAACTGCGCCAGGAAGCCTCGGGCCCGCCGCCCCAGTCTCCCGCCCCCCGGCGTATTTCCTGATCGCTTGATTTCCGGGGGCGATTCGCGTTGAATCGCCGGATGACGCCCTACAAGTATTACGCGCAGCGCCCCGCGCGCCTCACGCCGGAATTCGTCCAGTCCGAATCCGCTCCCTTCCTCGAGACCCTCGCCGCCGCGGATGCCGCCCCGGATGCGTCCGCGTGGCTCGACGCCGTGTCCCGGTGGAACGCCTTGCGCGGCTACCTCGAAGGCGAGCGCTCGCGGCTGGGCTATGCGCTCAGCAAGAATTGCCTGGACGAAGCGCTGGAAGCGCAGGACCGCTACTTTCGCGAGCAGATCCAGCCCGCGCAGGAGGAGGGCGATGCGCGCTTCCTGCGGGCACTCGCGAAATCGCCGCATCGCCCGGCGATCGCGGCGCGCCACGGCGCGTATTTCCTCGACCGCATGGCGGCGGGGCAGCCCACGGTGGACCCGGTGAATTCCGCCTTGCGCGTGCAGGTCGGCGAGCTGGGCCAGCAGCACAGCAAGGCGATCGCGTCGGCGGAGGTGCTGGTGGCCGGCGAGAAGATGACGCTCACGCGAGCCGCCAGCATTGCCGGCGGTGCGGGCGACACGGTGCTGCGGCGCGAGGCCTACCTTGCGTATCGCGGCTGGTTCGACGCCCACCGCGCGATGCTCGGCGAACTCTTCGCGAACATGGTGCGGATGCGCGACGAGATGGGGCGCAACCTGGGCCACGCGAACTTCATCGCGCTGGGCTACGCAGGCATGCAGCGCACGGACTACGGCCCGGCCGAGTCCGCGCAGTTCCGGCGCGGCGTGCGCGAATCCTTCGTGCCGCTCAACCGCCGGCTGATCGCGCGGCAGGCCGCCGAGATGGGCGGCGAGCGCCTGAAGCCCTGGGACATGGGCTACCACACCTCGCTGGGCATCCCGCTCGGCGCGGTGCCGGTGGAAGGGCAGCTGGACGCCGCGCAGCGCGTGTTCGCCAAGCTGTCGCCGCGCCTCGCGTCGCACTACGAACGCATGCGCGGCGATGGCCTCATCGACCTCGCCAACCGCAAGGGCAAGCGCGGCGGTGCGTTCTGCACGACCTTCCCCGACGAAGGCCGCGTCGCGATCTTCTGCAATTCCACGGGCCAGGCCGACGACGTGCGCACGCTGATGCACGAGATGGGCCATGCCTTCCAGGCGTCGGAGTCGCAGGCGATCGAGCTGGTCGAGTTGCAGTGGCCGACGGCGGACGCGGCCGAGATCCATTCGATGGGCATGGAGTTCCTTTCGCTCAAGCACGTGCAGGAGTTCTTCGCCGACGAGGAGCATGCGCGGCGCTTCCGCAAGAAGCTGTGGGTCGGCGCGGTGGAATTGATCTGCTACATCTGCGTGGTCGACGAGTTCCAGCACTGGGTTTACGAAAACCCGGGCGCGACGCCGGCCGAGCGCGATGCGCAGTGGGACAGGAGCTGGGAGACCTACATCCCCGGGCTGGACTTCGGCGGCATCGAGCCGATGCGCTCGGCGCGCTGGTACGCGCAGACCCACATCTTCCGCATGCCCTTCTACTACATCGACTACGCGATCGCCGAGCTGGGCGCCATGCAGCTGGCGCTGATGGACAAGACGGACCCCGCGAGGACGCTCGAGACCTACCTCGAGCTCTGCCGCATCGGCGGGACCCAGGGTGTGCTGGACATTTTCAGGTCCGCGGGCCTTCGCTCGCCCTTCGATGCGGGCGTCATGGCCGAGCTCGCGGCGCATGCGGCGAAGGAGTGCGGACTGGCCTGAACGGTGACACACCGCGAGACGTGCAAGCAGTTGCATCGCCGGCCACCGCGCGCCGCCGCGTTTTGCGAGACTGGTGTCCACCCCAGGAGATTCCCATGGCCGAACTCAAGCAGAAGGATCGCGACGCGCTGCCCGAATCCAATTTCGCGTTCGAGAAGCAGCGCAAGGAGCCGCTGGAAAACGCGACCCACGTGCGCAATGCCATCGCGCGCTTCAACCAGGTCGAAGGCGTGACGGACGACGAGCGCGATGCCGCGTGGAAGCGCATCCAGGGCGCCGCGAAGAAGCACGGCGTCGAAGTGCACGAAAAGAGCTGGCGCGAGATCGGCAAGACGCACGCCGCCGCGAAGAAGGGCTAGGCGCGCGCCTGCCGTGCGCGGGCCACGTACCATGCCCGCATGAAAGACCTGCGCCACCTCGTTGCCGAGTTTCCCTTCAGCGGAAGGATCGAGGCGATCTATCTGCGCCCCGGTCGCGGCAAGCCGGTGCTGGCGCGCGCGGAGTGCCGCGCCCTTGAGCAACTGGGGCTGGAAGGGGACCGCACGGCCGCAGGGCGGGGGAGCAGCCGGCGGCAGGTGACCTTGATCCAGGCCGAACACCTGCCCGTGATCGCGGCGCTGCTGCGCCGCGACGCCATCGATCCGGGGCAACTGCGGCGCAACCTCGTGGTATCGGGCCTGAACCTCGTCGCCGCGAAGGCGCTGTTCGCCGACCAGCCGCTGCGCCTGCGCCTGGGGCCCGAGGTGGTCCTGGAGATCACCGGGCCCTGCGAGCCGTGTTCGAAGATGGAAGCGGTGTTCGGCGCAGGCGCGTACAACGCGCTGCGCGGGCATGGGGGCGTGACGGCGCGGGTGCTGCAGGGCGGGGGGCTCGCCGTGGGAGACGCGGTGAGCTGTGCGCCCGCCGGGCCAGCGTAGCGATAATCGCCCCATGGCACTTCTCGGACCTGCAGCGATCGCGATGTGGTGGGACATGGCGCCCGCCCATCGCGTGGAATTCGAGGACTGGCATTCGCACGAACACTTCCCCGAGCGCCTGGGCATCCCCGGCTTCCTGCGCGGCTCGCGCTGGGCCGATGCGGCGGGCGGGCCCGGCTTCTTCGTGATGTACGAACTCGCGGCGTACGAGACGCTCTCGTCGCCCGGCTACCTGGACCGCCTGAACAATCCCACTCCCTGGTCGCGCAAGCTCATGCCGCATCACAGCCGCATGGTGCGCAGCCAGTGCCGCGTGCTCGAGAGTTTCGGCGGCGGCATCGCGGAGGCGCTGCTCACGCTGCGCGTCTCGCCCGCGCCGGGGCGCGGCGATGCGTTGCGCGCGCACCTGCGTGACGTGCTGTCGGGCATTCCCTCGCGTCCCGGCATGACGGGCGCGCACCTGCTGCACACGCAGCCGCCGGATATCCCGCAGACGCGCGAACAGCAAATCCGCGGCGGCGCGGATGCGCAGGCCGACTGGGTGGTGCTTGCGAGCGGGTACGACGGCGACGCGCTGCGCGGCCTGCTTGCCGATGCACTGGGCGACAATGCGCTTTCCCGCGCGGGCGCGTTGCCGGGGGCGATCGGTGCGGTCCACGGCCTGCGCCTGTCGATGACCGCGCCCGACCTGCGCACCGGCAAAGAGGACTGACTTGGACCTGCCCGCCCACCAGCTGACGATGACGGTGCTGATGACACCGGACACCGCGAACTTCGCCGGCAACGTGCATGGCGGCAGCCTGCTCAAGCTGCTCGACCAGGTCGCCTACGCCTGCGCGAGCCGCTACGCCGCGAAGTACGTGGTGACGCTGTCGGTGGACCAGGTGACCTTCCTGGAGCCGATCTTCGTCGGCGAGCTCGTCACCTTCCTCGCGAGCGTCAACTACACCGGCAAGAGCTCGATGGAGATCGGCATCAAGGTGGTCGCGCAGGACATCCGCAGCCAGAAGGTGCGGCACGTGAACAGCTGCTTCTTCACGATGGTGGCGGTCGACGACGACCGCAAGCCCGTCGCCGTGCCGCCGCTGCGGCCCTTCACCGCGGAAGAAAAGCGCCGCTGCGCGGAGGCGGAGCAGCGCAAGGCATTGCGCGAGGAAATGCGGCAGCGGCTGGCGGCGGTGAAGACGCAGCCTTAGCCGGCGCCCGGTTCAAGTCACCGGCGCCGGGTTGAACAGCACCAGCGAGTTCTGCAGCTTCCACTTTTCCGCCCAGGTCTTCTTGCGCCCGCTCGCGACGTCGAGCATCAGGCGGAACATCTCCCAGCCCACCTCCTCGATCGTCGCCGCGCCGTCGGCGATGGCGCCTGCATTGATGTCCATCAGGTCGTGCCAGCGCCGCGCGAGGTCGCTGCGGGTCGCCACCTTGATGACCGGCACTTCGGCGAGGCCATAAGGCGTGCCGCGGCCGGTGGTGAAGACGTGCAGGTTCATGCCCGCCGCGAGCTGCAGGGTGCCGCAGATGAAGTCGCTGGCGGGCGTGGCCGCATAGGTCAGCCCCTTCTGCCTCAGTTTCTCGCCGGGCGCGAGCACGCCGGAGATCGGGGAGGAGCCCGACTTCACGATCGAGCCCATCGCCTTCTCCACGATGTTGGACAGCCCGCCCTTCTTGTTGCCCGGCGTGGTGTTGGCGCTGCGGTCCACGCTGCCGCGCTTCAGGTAGTCGTCGTACCACGCCATCTCGCGGATCATGGCCTGCGCGACTTCGGGCGTCGTCGCGCGGGAGGTGAGCTGGTCGATGCCGTCGCGCACTTCGGTCGTCTCGGAGAACATCACGCTGGCCCCGGCGCGCACGAGCAGGTCGGTGCAGAAGCCCACGGCGGGGTTCGCCGTGACGCCGGAGAAGGCGTCGCTGCCGCCGCATTGCACGCCGACGACCAGTTCGCTCGCGGGCACCGTCTCGCGGCGGCGCGCGTTGAGGCGCTCCAGGTGGAGCTCGGCCTGCCGCATGATGGACTCCACCATAGACATGAAACCCACGTGCGCTTCATCCTGCAGGCAAACGACATCGAGCTTGCCCTCGGCGTTCACGCCGACGTCCGCCACGTTGCGCTCGTCGACCAGCGGGATCGTGCCGGGCGGCATGAGGCGGTCGGGCTGCAGCTTCTCGCAGCCCAGGCTCACCACCATCACCTCGCCGCCGAAGTTCGGGTTGAGGCTGATGTTGCGCAGCGTGCGGATCGGGATGATCGCGTCGGGCGCGTCGATGGCCACGCCGCAGCCGTAGCCATGTTCGAGCGCGACGACGTCGTCGACATTCGGGTACTTCGGCAGCAGCTCTTTCTTGATGCGCTCCACCGCGAAGTCCGTGACGCCCGCCACGCACTGCACCGTCTGCGTGATCGCGAGGATGTTGCGCGTGCCCACCGAGCCGTCCGTGTTGCGGTAGCCCTCGAAGGTGTAACCCTCCAGCGGCGCTTGCGGCTCGCGCCGCACGGTGGCGATGGGCAGGTTGTCCAGGCCGCGCGCGTCCGGCATCTTCAGCAGGCGCTCGTGCACCCAGCTGCCGGCGGGGATGGGCTTGAGCGCGAAGCCGATGGTGACGTTGTAGCGCTTCACGGCGCCGCCCTCGGGCAAATCGACGAGTGCGACCTTGTGGCCCTGCGGCACCTGGTCGCGCAGCACGAGGCCCGAAGGGAAGACGGTGCCCGCGGGCAGGCCGCCGTTGTTGGCGACGATGGCGACGTTGTCCGCGTCGTGCATCGTGATGTAGAGGGGAGGGGCGGTGGTGGGTGGCATGGTGATGGAACTCGGGTGGTTCATGCGCCGGTGGATTCGCGCTCGACGATGCGAAAGCCGAGGTCGACGACGGGATGCTCGATCGCGCGTCCCGCGCAGCGATCGACGATGAGTTGCGCGGCACGGCGTCCGATCTCGGCGCCGTCGACCTGCACGGTGGTGAGGGAGGGCCGCAGGTGAGCGGCGAAATCGGCGTCGCCGAAGCCGCAGACCGCGACGTCCTGCGGCACGCGCAGGCCGCGCGATTGCGCTTCGATGACCACGCCCTGCGCGAAGCCGTCGGAACTGCAGTAGACGGCCTGCAGTTTCGGGTCCTGCGCGAGCAGGTCGGCCATGGCCTTGCGGCCCATCTCGAGGCTGCTGGGCGCGGGCACGATGGCCGTCGCGACAGGATGGCCCACGGCCGCGCAGAAACCATCGTGGCGCATCATCGCGCGATGGTCGTCGCCGGTGGCGATGCCTAGGCGCTGCCAGCCCTTCGCGAGGAAGTAGCCCGCGATCGCGCTGCCGACTTTCAGGTGCGAGAAGCCGACCATCATGTCCACGGGCCGGTCGCTCAGGTCCCACATCTCGACGATGGGAATGCCCAGGCGCTGCAGCTGCTGGCGCGCCGCGCGCGAATGCACGAGGCCGGTGATGACGATGCCGTCGGGGCGGCGGCTGATCATGGTGTTGAGCAGCTTCTCCTCGCGCGAATGGTCGTAGCCGCTCTGGCCCAGGATGAGCTGGTAGCCCTGCGCATCCAGCGTTTCGGTGAGCGAGCGGATGGTGGGCAGGAACTGCGGCACGGAGATGACGGGCACGAGCCCCGCGACCGTCATGCTGCGCTTGGATTTGAGCCCGCCGGCGAGCAGGTTGGGGATGTAGCCCGTCTTGGCGACGGCGTTGCGCACGCGCTCGATCGTCGCGTCCGACACCACGCCCGGATTGCTGAGCGCGCGCGACGCGGTAATGGCCGAAACGCCCGCTTCGCGCGCGACGTCGTGCAGCGTGGCGGCCTTGTTCGGCATGGGCGGGGGATTTTTCATTCGGGGGTTGACAGGCGAACAATGACAACGTTACCATGCCTGCCATTCGAATGCCAGTCCTTGGTGTTCCCGGTCGCGAAATGACAACGTTATCATCAGGAGACACGGCATGAAGACAGCTTCGAGTGCGGGCCACGACATCACCCGCCGCACGGCGCTCGGCGCTCTCGCGGCCCTGGGCAGTGCGCAAGCGATGGCCGCCGCCCCGGCCAAGGTGGACCTCTCCGGCAAGCCCGTGAAGATCATCGTTCCCTTCACCGCGGGCGGCTCCTCGGACATCATCGCGCGCGCCATCGCGCAGCCGCTCGGCGAAGCGCTGGGCACTTCGGTCATCGTGGACAACAAGGTCGGCGCCAACGGCAACATCGGCGCGGACTTCGTCGCGAAGTCGCCCGCCGACGGCTACACGCTGCTGCTGTGCGACGTGCGCGCGCTGGCGATCAGCCCCGCGTTCTACAAGCTGCCCTTCAATCCGGTGAAGGACCTGCAGGGCGTCGCGATGCTCGCGTATTCGCCGCACCTGCTCGTCGTGCATCCGTCCGTGCCCGCCAACAACCTGAAGGAGCTGGTGGAGCTGTCGCACCGCAAGCCCCTCTCGTTCGCCGTCACCGCGCTCGGCAGCGCGCCGCACCTGGCGGGCGTGCAGGTGGCCGAGCGCACGGGGGCCAAGTGGGCGTTCGTGCCGTACAAGGGCGGCTCGCAGGCCATCAACGACACGATCGCCGGCCAGACGGACGTGCTGATGAACGGCATGCTGGCGACGCTGCCTTTCGTGCAGGCCAAGCGTTTGAAGATCCTCGCGGTCTCCAAGCTCACGCGGGTCGCGCTGCTGCCCGACGTGCCCACCATCGCCGAAACGCTGCCGGGCTTCGAGTCGGGCACCTGGCAGGGCGTGCTCGCCCCCGCGGGCATGCCGGCGCCGGTGCTCGCGAAGATCTCTTCCGAGCTGCTGCGCATCATCCGCCTGCCCGCGGTGCGCGAGCAGCTGGTCGCGCAGGGCGCGGAAGTCTCCACCATGCCGCCCGCCGAGATCAACAAGTTCGTCGAGGTCGAGGTCAAGCACTGGGGCGCCGTCGTCACCAAGGCCGGCCTGAAGCTCGAATAGAGGCTGCCTGCGATGACTTCCCCTTCCGCGGGCGACCGCATCGTCTCCGTCCGCGTCTCCTCCTGCTATCTCCCGCTGGCCCACCCGGTCAGCGACGCCAAGGTGCTCACGGGCCGCCAGAAGCCGATGACGGAGATCGCGATGCTGTTCGCGCAGGTCGAGAGCGAAAGCGGCCACTGGGGCCTGGGCTTCAGCTACTCCAAGCGCGCCGGCGGCCCGGGTCAGTTCGCGCATGCGAAGGAGATCGCGCCCGCGCTCCTCGGCGAGGACCCGAACGACATCGCGAAGCTCTGGGACAAGCTGTGCTGGGCCGGCGCCTCGGTGGGCCGCAGCGGCCTGTCCACGCAGGCGATCGGCGCATTCGACGTCGCGCTCTGGGACATGAAGGCGAAGCGGGCGAACCTGTCGCTCGCGAAGCTGCTGGGCTCGCACCGCGATTCCGTGCGCTGCTACAACACCTCGGGCGGCTTCCTGCACACGCCGACGGACCAGTTGCTGGTCAACGCTGCCGCATCGCGCGAGCGCGGCATCGGCGGCATCAAGCTGAAGGTTGGCCAGCCCGACGGCACCCTCGACGTGAAGCGCGTCGAGGCCGTGCGCAAGCACCTCGGCGATGCGATGCCGATCATGGTGGATGCGAACCAGCAATGGGACCGCCCGGCCGCGCAGCGCATGTGCCGCATCTTCGAGCAGTTCAACCTCGTGTGGATCGAAGAGCCGCTCGACGCCTACGACCATGAAGGCCACGCCGCGCTCGCGCAGGTGTTCGACACGCCGATCGCCACGGGCGAGATGCTGACGAGCGCCGCCGAACATGGCGACCTCATCCGCCATCGCGCCGCCGACTACCTGATGCCCGATGCGCCGCGCGTCGGCGGCATCACCCCCTTCCTCAAGATCGCGGCGCAGGCGGAACATGCGGGCCTCATGCTCGCGCCGCACTTCGCGATGGAGCTGCACATCCACCTCGCCGCCGCCTACCCGCGCGAGCCCTGGGTGGAGCATTTCGAATGGCTGGAGCCGCTTTTCAACGAGCGCATCCAGATCCAGGACGGCCGCATGCGGGTGCCCACGCGACCCGGCCTGGGCCTCACGCTCAGCGAACAGGCGGCCGCCTGGACGCGCGAGGAAGCGCACTTCACGGCGCGCTGACTCGCTTTCCCCTTCCTCCCGAATCCCACGGACCTTTCGATGACCACCCCGCAAGAACTCAAGCAAATCATCTCGTACGGCCTGCTGTCCTTTCCGCTCACCGATTTCGACAAGGAATTGCGCTTCGCACCGAAGCCCTATGCGGACCGCCTCGAGTGGCTGATGCCCTACGGCGCGACGGCCCTCTTCGCCGCCGGCGGCACGGGCGAATTCTTCTCGCTCGAGCCGGGCGAATACAGCGACGTGGTGCGCACCGCGGTGGAGACCTGCAAGGGCCGCATGCCGATCATCGCGGGCGCGGGGGGCGGCACGACGCTCGCCATCAAGTACGCGCAGGAAGCCGAGCGCCTCGGCGCGCAGGGCGTGCTGTTGCTGCCGCACTACCTCACTGAAGCGACGCAGGACGGTCTCGTCGCGCACGTCGAAGCGGTGTGCAGGAGCGTGAAGTTCGGCGTGATCGTCTACAACCGCGGCGCCTGCCGCCTCACGCCCGCATCGCTCATGAAGCTGGCCGATCGCTGCCCGAACCTGATCGGGTTCAAGGACGGCATCGGCGACATCGAGTCCTTCGTCTCCATCCGCCGCCAGCTCGGTGACCGCTTCGCCTATCTCGGCGGCCTGCCGACCGCGGAAGTGTTCGCCGGCGCCTACCAGGCAATGGGCTGCCCGGTGTATTCGTCGGCGGTCTTCAACTTCATCCCGAAGACGGCCATGGCGTTCTACAACGCCCACCACGCGCGCGACACCGCGACGACCAACCGCCTGCTCGAGGAATTCTTCCTGCCCCTTATTGCACTGCGCAACCAGGGGCAGGGCTACGCGGTGAGCCTCGTGAAGGCCGGCGCGACGATCGTCGGGCACTCGGCCGGGCCGGTGCGCCCGCCGCTGTCGGAACTCAAGCCGGGCGAGGTCGACCAGCTGGCCACGCTCATTTCCAAACTGGGCGCGCAGTAAGCGCCCGCCAATCCCTCAACCGGAGACACCCATGAAAAAAGTCCTCACCGCGATCGCCCTCGGCTTCGCAGCCCTGGCCGCCAGCGCGCAAGCCTGGCCCACCGGCAAGACCGTCACCATCGTCGTGCCCTTCCCGCCGGGCGGCTCGACCGACCTCATCGCGCGGCAGCTCGCCAACGAGCTGCCCAAGAAGCTGGGCGGCGGTACCTTCGTCGTCGACAACAAGGCCGGCGCCACCGGCACGATCGGCGCCGCGCAAGTCACGCGCTCGCCGGCGGACGGCTACACGCTCTTCGTCTCCTCGCTCGGCCCCTTCGTCATCGCGCCGCACCTCATCAAGGTGCCCTACGACGCGCTGAAGGACCTCGACCCGGTCTCCATCGCGGTGCAGGCGCCCAACGTGCTCGTCGTGCCCGCCGTGTCGCCGCACAAGAGCATCGCCGACGTGATCGCCTACGAGAAGGCCAACCCCGGCAAGATGACCTTCGCGTCTTCCGGCAACGGCAGCAGCGACCACCTCACAGCGGAACTCTTCTGGCTGCAGACCGGCACCACCGGCATCCACGTGCCCTACAAGGGCGGCGGCCCGGTGATGACGGACCTGCTGGGCAACCAGGTGGAATCGTCCTTCATGAACATCAACACCGCGATGCCGCAGATCCAGGCGGGCAAGCTGCGCGCGCTCGTCATCACCAGCGCGAAGCGCTCGCCGCTGCTGCCCAACGTGCCGACGATGGAAGAAAGCGGCATCAAGGACGCCAACGTGTATTCGTGGCAGGCCATCGCCGGACCGAAGGGCCTGCCGGCGGACATCAAAAAGAAGCTGCATGACGCGGTGGTCGCCTCCCTGAACGACCCGGCCGTCAAGCCCAAGCTGCTGGAGCTCGGCTTCGAGATCGTCGCCAACACGCCCGAGCAGTTCGCCGCCTACCAGGCCGCCGAGTACGCGCGCTGGGGCAAGCTGATCACCAGCCGCAACATCAAGGCGGACTGAGCATGAAGGCCGCGCTGCGCATCCTCGCGTCGCTGGCTTGGCTGGCTTGCGCCGCCGCGCAGGGGCAAAGCTTTCCCGCGCGGCCCGTGACCATCGTGGTGCCGTTCCCGCCCGGGGGCGGCACGGACACCGGCGCGCGCATCGTCGCGCAGAAGCTGGGCGCGAAGTGGGGCCAGACCGTCATCGTCGAGAACCGCGGCGGCGCGGCGGGGCAGGTGGGCGCGGACTACGTCGCCAAGGCCAAACCCGACGGCTACACGCTGCTCGTGGGCAACATCGGCACGCAGTCGATCAACCCCGCGCTCTACAAGAAGATGGCGTACGACCCGGACACGGCGTTCGCGCCCATCTCGCTGCTGGCGGAGCTGCCGCTCGCGATGATGGTCAATCCGCAGGTGCCCGCCAAGACGCCCAAGGAATTCATCGCGCTCGCGAAGTCCCAGCCCGGCAAGCTGACGTACAGCAGCTCGGGCGCGGGTGGCGGTCCGCACCTGGCGGCCGAGATGCTCAAGGAGCAGACCGGCACCTACATCCTGCACGTGCCGTATCGCGGCGGCGGGCCGGCCATCACCGACCTGCTCGCGGGCCATGTGCAGCTGTCCTTCATGACGGTGCTGGAGGCCAGCGGGCACATCAAGGCCGGCAAGCTGAAGGCGCTGGCGGTGACGAGCGCCAAGCGCGTCAGCGCGCTGCCGGACGTGCCGACGCTCAGCGAGACCGTGCTGCCGGACTTCAACTCGATCTCCTGGATCGGCATGCTCGCGCCCGGCGGCACGCCGAAGGACGTCGTGGAGAAAATCTCCAACGACCTGCGCGACGTGCTCGCGTCCGACGACGTGAAGGGCCGCCTGGTCGAACTCGGCGCGATCCCGATGCACCTGAACCCCGTGCAGTTCACGCAACTGATCGACAGCGACCGCAAGCGCTATACGAAGATCATCAAGGACCGCAACATCACGCTGGACTGAAAAGCCCGCGTCCCTCCCATGAGCAACCCCACCCCCACGATCACCGAGCTGCGCGTGATCCCCGTCGCGGGCCGCGACAGCATGCTGCTGAACCTGAGCGGCGCCCACGGCCCGTTCTTCACGCGCAATATCCTCATCCTCACCGACAGCAGCGGCCGCACCGGCGTGGGCGAGGTGCCTGGCGGCGAGAAGATCCGCCAGACGCTGGAAGATGCGCGACCGCTCGTCGTCGGCCAGGCCATCGGCGACCACCAGCGCGTGCTGCAGCGCATGCACAAGCAGTTCGCGGATCGCGATTCCGGCGGGCGCGGTCTGCAGACCTTCGACCTGCGCACGACGATCCACGCCGTGACCGCGGTCGAGTCCGCCTTCCTCGACCTGCTGGGCCAGTTCCTCGGCGTGCCCGTGGCGGCGCTGCTCGGCGAAGGGCAGCAGCGCGACGCGGTCGAGATGCTCGGCTACCTCTTTTTCGTGGGCGACAAGTCGAAGACGGACCTGCCTTACGCGAGCGAGCCCGGCGCGGACAACGCGTGGTCGCGCCTGCGGCACGAGAAGGCGATGACGCCCGAATCCGTCGTGCGCCTGGCCGAAGCGGCCTACGAGCGCTACGGCTTCAACGACTTCAAGCTGAAGGGCGGGGCCTTGCGCGCGGAAGAAGAGATCGAATCGGTGAGGGCGCTGCACGAACGATTCCCCAAGGCGCGCGTGACGCTCGATCCGAACGGCGGCTGGCGGTTGAAAGATGCGATCCGCCTGATGCGCGACATGCGCGGCGTGGTGGCGTACGCGGAAGATCCTTGCGGCGCCGAAGACGGCTTCTCGGGCCGCGAGGTGATGGCGGAGTTCCGCCGCGCGACGGGCCTGCCCACCGCGACCAACATGGTGGCGACGGACTGGCGGCAGCTCACGCATGCGCTGTCGCTGCAATCCGTGGACATCCCGCTGGCCGATCCGCATTTCTGGACGATGGCGGGGTCGGTGCGCGTGGCGCAGACCTGCCGCGACTGGGGCCTCACCTGGGGCTCGCATTCCAACAACCACTTCGACGTGTCGCTGGCGATGTTCACGCATGTCGCCGCCGCCGCGCCTGGCCGCGTCACGGCGATCGACACGCACTGGATCTGGCAGGACGGCCAGCGCCTCACGCGCGATCCGTTGCGGATCGTCGGCGGCATGGTCGACGTGCCCAAGCGGCCCGGCCTGGGCATCGAGCTCGATATGGCGGAGGTCGACAAGGCGCATGAGCTGTACAGGCAGCACGGCCTGGGCGCACGCGACGACGCGATGGCCATGCAATACTTGATCCCCGGCTGGAAGTTCGATCCCAAGCGTCCCGCACTGGATCGCTAGGGCCGGAGCACGAGGAGACCGCGATGAGAGCCAACAAACTCCGCAGCATCTGGGCGTCCGGCGGCGCCGCCGTCAACGGCTGGCTCGCCATCCCCAACAGCTTCGCCGCGGAGACCATGGCCCACCAGGGCTGGGACACGCTCACGGTGGACATGCAGCACGGCGTGGTGGACTACCAGGCGATGGTGACGATGCTGCAGGCCGTCTCCACCACCGACACGGTGCCCGTGGTGCGCGTGCCCTGGCTGGACCCCGCGATGCTCATGAAGGCACTGGACGCGGGCGCGTATGCGGTGATCTGCCCGATGGTGAACACGCGCGAGGACGCGGAAAAGCTCGTGGCCTACACGCACTATGCGCCGCGCGGCACGCGCAGCTTCGGGCCGGTGCGCGCGCTGCTGTACGGCGGCGCGGATTATGCGGACCACGCCAACGACACCATCGTCACCTTCGCGATGATCGAGACCGCGCAGGCACTGGACAACCTCGACGACATCATGTCGGTCGAAGGGCTGGACGCCGTGTACATCGGCCCGTCCGACCTTTCGATCTCGCTCGGCTGCAAGCCGACGATGGACGACCTCGAGCCGAAGGCGCAGCAGGCGGTGGAGCACATCCTCGCGCGCGCCAAGGCGCATGGCCTCGTCGCCGGCATCCACAATACCGGCCCGGACTCGGCGCTACGGCGCATCGCGATGGGATTCCAGTTCGTCACCGTGAGCTCGGACGCCCGGCTCATCGCCGCGGGCGCACAGCAGGTGATGGCGAAGATGCGCGCGGGACAGGCGAAGCCCGCGGGCGGCAGCTACTGACACACAACAAGGACATCGACATGAAGATCGGATTCATCGGCCTGGGCATCATGGGCTCGCCCATGGCGCAGCACCTGCTCGCCGCCGGCCACGAGCTGTTCGTGCGGACACGCAGCAAGGTGCCCGAGCCGCTCGCGAAGGCGACGGTATGCAAGACGAATGCGGACGTCGCCAGGGCGGCGGACATCGTCTTCATGATGCTCCCCGACACGCCGGACGTGGAACTGGTGCTGCTCGGCAAGGACGGCGTGTCCTCGGGGCTCACCAAGGGCAAGACGGTGGTCGACATGAGCTCCATCTCGCCGATGGAGACCAAGCGTTTCGCCAAGGCGGTCAACGAGCTCGGCTGCGACTACCTCGACGCGCCGGTGTCGGGCGGCGAGGTCGGCGCGAAGGCCGCGAGCCTCACCATCATGGTGGGCGGCCCCGAAGCCGTGTTCGAGCGCGTGAAGCCGCTCTTCGAGCTCATGGGCAAGAACATCACGCTCGTCGGCGGCAACGGCGACGGGCAGACGACCAAGGTCGCGAACCAGATCATCGTCGCGCTGAACATCGCGGCCGTCGGCGAAGCGCTGCTCTTCGCGTCGAAGGCCGGCGCGGACCCCGCGAAGGTCCGGCAAGCCTTGATGGGCGGCTTCGCGGCCTCGCGCATCCTGGAAGTGCACGGCGAACGCATGATCAAGCGCACGTTCAACCCGGGTTTCCGCATCGCGTTGCACCAGAAGGATCTGGGCCTCGCGCTCGCGGGCGCGAAATCGATTGGCGTCGCGCTGCCTCAGACGGCGTCCGCCGCGCAGCTGATGCAGGTGTGCCAGGCCAACGGCTGGGACCAGCTCGATCACTCCGCGCTGGTCAAGGCGCTGGAGACGATGGCGGCGCACGAGGTCGCGCAGGGCTAGCGGTGGCGGCATGAACCGGCTTCTGGCGGCGATCCTGTGGGTGGCGCTGGCGGGCTGCGCCGCGGCGCCGGTCCCGCGCACCCCCTCGGCCTGCGATGCGGGCGAGAGCACCTATGCGTGCCAGGTGGAGCGATACCACAACGTGAACGTCGACTGATCTTCGCCGGGTGCGGGGAGGTAGCATCCACCGCATGACGACGAACCTCGACCCGATCAAGAATCAATTCAGGGAAGGCCGGCACGCCGAAGCCATCGCCGCGTGCGAGGCGCTGTGCGCCCGCGAACCGTCGAACCGGGATGCGAGGCGCCTGTGCGCCACGATGCACGCGCTCACGCGCAACTTCGCGCGGTCGCTGGAACTGTTGATGCAGATTCGCGACCCTGCGCGCGAGGACCCCGACATCCTGTTTAACATCGGCATGTGCGAGCGCGAGCTGAATCACCTGGACGCGGCGCAGCAGCATTTCCGCACGTACACCGAGAAATTTCCCGCCTCCGCCGACGGCTGGGCGAGCTGGGCCGAATGCAAGTTCCAGCTCGGCGAGTTCACCGAAGGTATCCGCCTGGCCGACCGGGCGCTCGGGCTCGACGCGTCGATGCTCCCCGCGCGAAAGGTGCGCGAGGATTGCGAAAAGGCCTTGCGCGACCCGGACGCGTTGAAGGACGCCGTCCTGCGCCTGCTGGAGGCGGGGCAGGGAGACGCGGCGCTCGCCCTGTGCAGGGATGTGCTGAAGACCCAGCCCGACAACCTCACGGCGAAGCTGGGCGCGGAATGGGTGTTGTCGCAACTGGTGCCGCTCTGGCACGTGCCGATGATGAACGAGCCCGAGCGCAACCAGGCCTTCCAGGACGGGCTCGCCACGCGCGTGACGGCGCAGACGTCCGTCTTCGAGATCGGTACCGGCTCCGGGCTGCTGGCGATGATGGCCGCGCGGCTGGGTGCCCGGCGCGTCGTCACCTGCGAGGCGGTGGGGCTCATCGCCGGGACCGCGCGAAAGATCGTCGCGCGCAATGGCTACGCCGACCGCATCACGGTGCTCGCCAAACCCTCGCAAGCCGTGCAGCTGGGCCCGGACTTGCCCGAGAAGGCCGACATCCTCGTGCACGAAGTCTTCTCCAGCGAGCTGCTGGGCGAGCACGTGCTGCCCGCGATCGAGGACGCCAAGGCGCGTTTGCTCAAGCCGGGCGGCGCGGTGCTGCCCGGCGCCGCGAGCATCATGATTGCGCTTGTCGGCGGGGACGCGCTCGGCAGGAACCTGCACGTCTCGGAGAGCTTCGGCTTCGACCTCGGCGCGTTCAATGCCATCCACCCGAAGAAGCGACCGCTGTATCGCGAGGACCTGTCGCCCACGCTCCTCAGCGGCGACGTCGAGGTTTTCAGATTCGACTTCCAGGGGCAGGCGTTGTTTCCGGCCGAGAAGAAGGTCGTCGAGATTACGGCGACGCAACCGGGCCTTTGCCATGGCGTGATCCAGTGGATCCGCATCGACATGGCCGAAGGCATCCGCTTCGAAAACCACCCGTCGCGCCGGCGCGAGGTGTCCAACTGGCAGCACACCATCTACGGCTTCGATGAGCCGCTGGCCCTGCAGCCGGGCGAGGTGGTGGCGATCGAGGCGATGCACGACCGCGCGCGGCCGTGGTTCTCCCGCCGGCCCTGAAGCCGCGCGTCAGGCGGCCGAGGTATCGAACACCGCCGTCGGCCGCTCGCCCGCGAGCGCCTGCAGCAGGTTCGTCGTCGCGAGTTCCGCCATCGCATGCCGCGTCTCGTGCGTCGCCGAGCCGATGTGCGGCAGTGGCGTCACGCGCGGATGCGTGCGCAGCGGCGAGTCGAAGGGCAGGGGTTCTTTGGTGAAGACGTCCAGGCCCGCGGCGCGCAGGTGTCCGCTGTCCAGCGCGGCCAGCAAGTCCGGCTCGGACACCGTGGGGCCGCGCCCGCCGTTGATGAAGATCGCGCCGCGCTTCATCGCGGCCAGGAACTTCGCATCCACCATGCCGCGCGTGGCGTCCGACAGCGGCAGCATCGCGACCACGAAGTCCGACTGGGGCAGGAGCTGCTCCAGCGGCGTGTGCGTGGCCTTGCCCTGCAGGTCCGGTGCGGCCGCGGCGAGATCGACCGGGCGGCGCGCGTGATACAGCACGCGCATGCCGAAGCCCAGCGCCGCGCGCCGCGCGATGGCCTGCCCGATGCGGCCGAAGCCGATCAGGCCCAGCGTCTTGCCGTGCACGTCGTCGCCGAACAGGTCTTCGCCGATGTTCTGCCACTTGCCCTCGCGCACGAGGTTGGAGAGCTCCACGAAGCGGCGGCTCGTCGCGATCAGCAAACCGAAGATGGTGTCGGCCACCGTCTCGTCCAGCACGCCCGGCGTGTGGCACAAGAGGATGCCGCGCCGGCGCAGCTCGGCCTGGTCGTAGTTGTCCACGCCGACGGACACGCTGGAGACGACTTCGAGCTTCGGCGCCTTCGCGAGCAGGGCCGCGTCGATGGGCGTGCTCGCGCCGATCAAGCCGTGCGCTTCGGGCAGCGCGGCATAGAACGCGTCGGGCGCGACCTTCGGGTCGGCGACGGTCACGCGGTGCAGGGCGCGGATGCGGTCCAGCTGGTCCGCGGGCAGGGGCTTGAAGGCGAGGACGTTTTTCATGGGTGCTTTCAGGAACGGCGGCCGGGAACCGCGCGGATGGAAACGGGGCCGCCGGTCGTGGGAATGCGATGGCCCGTGTCGGCCAGCGCGCCATCGGCGACGGTGTAGACAGCCAGCATGCTATCGACATTGAACTGTGCGAGCAGATGCCGGCTGTCGGCGGTGAAGACGATGCCCTGGCCTCCAGCGCCCGCAGGCAGTTCGCCCGCAGGGTGGGCTCGGCCATCCCGCAGCGCGAAGAGCGCGACGCGGCCCTGCTCGCGGCGGGCCGGGTTGCCGGGTGCCAAATTCGAGCCGTCCATGCACAGGGCCGCGATCCAGCGGCCGTCGGGCGAGATGGCGACGCCTTCGGGCAGTGACGGCACACTCAGGTGCTGCACCGCGCGAAAGGGCCGCTGGTTCAGGTCGATCAACGTGAGTGTGTCGGCATCGCCCGCGAGTTGCGCGGCCTGTCCTGGCAGCCCCGCAAGGCCGACGTTGCCGACCACCGCCCAGCCGCTCGCGCACACGTCGATCGCGTAGGGCGCGACGCCGGCGGAGACGCGCTCCGGTGTCGCTTGCAGCCTGCCGCCGGCGAACTCGAGAACGGCCACGCCCTGCTCATCGCGCAGCGCGGCGAGCGCCGCCTTGCCGTCGGGCGTGAACGCGATGCCGGCGAGGCGGCCTTTGGAAACCGTCAGTTCGTGCTTGCGAATCAACCGGCCTTCTTCGATGGCGAATGACTCGACGGTGCCGCCCGCCGTCGCCGCGGCGAGCAGGTTCGCCTGCGGATGGAAGGCCACGCCTTGCGGGTGATGCGAGGTCGCGGCCTTGTCGACGACGCGCGGCGGCGTGCCTTGCAGGTCCACGAGCTGCAGGTAGTTCTCGAAGACGGATGCGCCGCGTTCGCGGTCGTAGCGGTTGGGCGCGGACACGACGGCGTAGCGTCCGTCCGGAGACAGCGCGACGGCCTGCGGCGGTCCGGCGATGGTGGTCGAGATCCCGACGCTCGCCACGATGCGCGGCGGATACGCCGAGGCATCGATCAGGTCCAGCGTGTCGGCGCCCGCCCCCTCGGGATAGGTGTCGCGCCCGTCGACGCGCCGGTACTTCGCGTCGTTGGTCGAGACGATGAGGTCGCGCATCACAGGCCGGCTTGCGCGAGCTCTTCGCGCGTGGGCAAGCCTTCGGTGTCGCCCAGCACCTGGACCGCCCGCGCGCCGATCCAGGCGCCGCGCCGCACGGCCTGCTCCAGGCTCGCGCCTTCCAGCAACGCGCTGACCACGCCGACGGCAAAGCCGTCGCCCGCACCGACGGTGTCCACTACCTCTGCCACGGGGAACGCCGGCACGCGCCCGCTCGTGCTCACGCCCTCGTAATAGGCGCCTTGGGGGCCCAGCTTCACGGCGACCAGCTTCGCGCCGCGCTGCAGGTAATGGTGTGCAATCGCCTCGGGCGTGGATTCGCCGGTGAGGAAGCGGCCTTCTTCCAGTCCCGGCAGCACCCAGTCGGCCTGGTAGGCCAGCGCGTTGATCTCGCGGCGCATGTCCTCGGGCGTGGCCCACAAGGTGGGACGCAGGTTCGGGTCGAAGGAGATCGTGCGGCCCGCGGCGCGCATCAGTTCGAGCGTCTTTCGCGCGGTCGCGAGCGCCGTGGCCGAGATGGCGGGGAACACGCCCGTCGCATGGAGATGCCGCGCCGACGTGAGCCAGGACGCATCGATGTCGGCGGGCGTCATGTGGCTCGCGGCGGAGCCCTTGCGGTGGTATTCGACCGGCGGGTCGCCGCCGTCCGTCACGCGGCCCTTGAACTGGAAGCCGGTGCGCTGCGTGGGGTCGCACACGACGCGCGAGCAATCCACGCCTTCGCGCTGCATCTCGCCCATCAGGTAGCGCGCCATCGAATCGACGCCCAGGCGGCTCGCCCAGCCCACGCGCAGGCCGGCGCGCGCGAAGCCGATCGCGGTGTTGGTCTCGGCGCCCGCGGTGCGCTTGTGGAAGGTGGTGATGGTTTCCAGCGGCCCGGGCGTGTCCGCCACGAACATCTGCATCATCTCGCCGAACACGACGACGTCGTTGGCGATGGTCGGGGCCGAAGCCATCAGGATGCCGCCGGCCCGTGGTGCTGGTGGGAGCTGAGGATCTGGCCCAGGAACTGGCGCGTCTTCTCGTGCTTCGGCGCGGTGAAGAATTCCTGCGGCGGCGCCTGCTCCACGATCGCGCCGTCGGCCATGAAAATGACGCGGTCCGCGACCTGCCGGGCGAAGCCCATCTCGTGCGTGACGCAGAGCATGGTCATGCCTTCCTCGGCGAGACCGATCATCGTGTCCAGCACTTCCTTGACCATCTCGGGGTCGAGCGCGGAGGTCGGCTCGTCGAACAGCATGATGCGCGGCGTCATGCACAGCGCGCGTGCGATCGCGACGCGCTGCTGCTGGCCGCCCGAAAGCTGCGCCGGGTACTTGGACGCCTGCTCGGGGATGCGCACGCGCGTGAGGTACTTCATCGCCGTCGCTTCGGCCTCTTCCTTGCTCACGCCGCGCGTGCGCATCGGCGCGAGCGTGCAGTTCTGCAGGATGGTCAGGTGCGGGAACAGGTTGAACTGCTGGAACACCATGCCGACTTCCGCGCGCACCTTGTCGATGTTCTTGCGGTTGCCCGTGAGCTCCATGCCGTCGACCACGATGCGCCCCTTCTGCACCGCTTCCAGCGCATTGAGGCAGCGGATCAGCGTCGACTTGCCGGAGCCCGAGGGCCCGCAGATCACGATGCGCTCGCCCGCGGCGACCTGCAGGTCGATGCCCGTGAGCACCTTGAACTTGCCGTACCACTTCTCCACGCCCTCGACGCGGATGATGGGTTCGGTGGACGCGGCGGGCTGGTCCATTACTGCATCTTCGGCAGGTCGGCCTCGAGCCACTTGCGGTAGAGCTTGTTCAGCTCACCGTTCGCGGTGTTCTTCGCGACGAAGTCGTCCATCGCCTTGTGCAGCGGCTCCTGGCCCGGGCGCATGGCGACGGCCATTTCCTGCTGGCGCAGCACGAACTTCTGCTCGAAGGTGTCGGCCGGCACGCGCTTGGCGATCTGCGCGGCGACGGTGGTGGAGCAGCCGATCGCGTCGACCTGGCCGGAGATGAGCGCCTGCATCGCGGACGCGTCGTCGTCGAAGCGGCGGATCTCGGTGCCCTGGGGCGCGATGGCGGTGAGCGCGACGTCCTGCGTGCTGGCGCGCGCGACGCCGATGCGCAGCGGCTTCAGGTCCGCGGCGGCCTTGATGTTGGCCTTCTTCGAGCCGTACACCACGATGGTCGCGGCGGAGTAGGGCTTGGAGAAGGTGACCTGCTTGGCGCGCTCGGGCGTGATGGCCAGCGAGGCGATCAGCACGTCGACCTTGTTGGTCAGCAGGAAGGGGATGCGGTTGGGGCCGGTCACGGGCACGAGGTTGACCTTCACGCCCCACTCCTTGCCCAGCAGGCGCGCGACGTCGGCGTCGTAGCCGTCCGGCTCGTTCTTCGCGTTGGTCGTGCCGTAGGGCGGGAAGTCCACGAGCAGGCCGACGTTGATCTCGCCCTTTTTCTTGAGCTCTTCGGGCGACTGCGCGAAGGCGGGCACGGCGGCGGCCGAGAGGGTGGCCGCGAGGCCGATGGCCGCGAAGGCGCGGCGGGTGATGTTGTTCATGGAAGTCTCCGGTGGGTAAAACGATGGCATGCGAAAGCGGTGCGCCTCAGCGCGTCAGTGCCGCCGCCTGGCGGCGCTCCATCCGCCCGGCGAGCAGCGACAGCGGCCAGCACATGGCGAAGTAGATGGCGGCCACCACGCTGAACACGATCAGCGGCTGGAAGGTGGCGTTGTTGATGATCTGGCCCGCGCGCGTGACTTCGGCGAAGCCGATGATGGCGGCGAGCGAGGTGCCCTTGATGACCTGCACCATGTAGCCCACGGTCGGGGGCAGGGCGATCTTGAAGGCTTGCGGCAGCACCACGTCGCGCATGCGGGACACGTAGTGCAGGCCGAGTGCCTCGGCGGCTTCCCATTGGCCGCGGGGGATGGCCTGGATGCAGCCGCGCCAGATCTCGCCGAGGAAGGCGCTGGTGTTGAGGATGAGGGCGAAGCCCGCCGCCAGCCAGGGGTTGATGTCCCAGCCGAGCACGGGCGCGCCGAAGAAGATGAGGAACAGCTGCAGCAGGAGCGGCGTGCCCTGGAACACCTGCACGAAGACGGTGGAGATGCCGCGCGCGGCGGCGCTCTCGCTGGTGCGCGCGAGCGCGACGAGCAGGCCGCCGATCGCGCCACCGATGATGGCGATCAGCGACAGCGCGATCGTCCACTTCGCCGCCTCGAGGATGAACAGGAATTCCGGAAAGCCGAAGGTGCGCATGCCTTACCGCCGATCCGGGTAGTTGAGCGCCGCGCGGTAGATGAGCTTGAACAGCGCGGAGAAGGAAAGCGCGAGCGCGAGGTAGATGCACGCGACGACGATGTAGATCTCGAAGCTGCGGAAGGTCTGCGACTGCAGGTTGGCGGCCACCGAGGTGAGGTCGTCCGCGGAAATGGCCGAGACCACCGCCGAGCTGAGCATCAGCAGGATGAACTGGCTGGTGAGCGCGGGGTAGATCGCCTTCAGCGCGGGCTTGAGGATGACGAAGCGGAACACCTGGTGGCGCTTGAGGTTGAGCGCGAGGCCCGCCTCGATCTGCCCGCGCGGGATCGACTCGATGCCTGCGCGGATGATTTCGGTGGCGTAGGCGCCGAGGTTCACCACCATCGCCACGAGCGCGGCGGCATACGCGGACCAGCGCAGGCCGATCGCGGGCAGCGCGAAAAAGAAGAAGAACAGCTGCACCAGGAAGGGCGTGTTGCGCACGAGCTCGATGTAAGCATTGACGACGAAGCGCGCCGGCGCCGGACCCGAAGTCTTGGCCCATGCGCAGGCGACGGCCACGGCCAGGCCGAGCACGGTCGCGGTGAGCGACAGCTGGATCGTGATCCACGTGCCCTTGAGCAGGAGGGGCCACGCCGCGAAGACGGCGTCGAACTGGAAGGTGTAATTCAAGGCGGGTACTTCAAGGCCGCTACGGCAGCGCTGAAACCGGTTTCAGACAACCTGTATTCTAGAAACGGCCGGTAGCGGCTTCATCCGGGTTTTTACCTAGGAGGCCGTGCGCATCGACGAACGGCGCGCCACGAGTTGCCCGTTGAGCAGGATCTGGCGGGGCGGCACGTCCAGCCCATCCATGCGCTCGAGCAAGCAGGCCGTGGCGAGGCGTCCTAGCGCGTCCGTCGGCTGCGCGACCGTGGTGAGGCCGGGGCCGACCAGGGGCGCCCACTCCGTCTCGTCGATGCCCGCGAAGCCAAGGTCGCGCCCGAATTCCCAGCCCAGCGCGGCCACCGCATGCGCGACGCGCAACGTCGTGACAGAGTTGCTGGCCAGCACGGCCAGCCGCCGCCCGCGTCCCTTGTGTTCGGTGAGCGCGGCGACGAGCGCATCGGGCTTGTCGGGCGTGGACTCGAAGACGTGGGCCTTCATCCCGGCACGTCCGTTCGCGAGCGCGCGGAAGGCGGCTGCGCGCTCGCGGCGCGAGCTCACGCCCGCCACCGGCTCGGTGACGTACAGCAAGTCGCGCCAGCCGGATTCGAGCAGGTGCGCGGCCGCCATCTGCACCGCGCCCGCGTTGTCGAGGGAGACGAAGTCCGCCTGCATGCCCGGGTGGCGCCGGTCCACCAGCACCACGGGCCGGCCGCTGCGCGCGGCGGCCGACACCGCGGCTTCGTCGCGGCCCATGGTGTTGAGGATGAGGCCCGCCACCTGGTAGGACGCGAGCGCCTCGATCGCGTCGCGCTCGCGCACGCCGCCGTCGCCGAGGTTGGAGAGCATCAGCAGGTAGCCCGCTTCCTTGCACGCTTTCTCGGCGCCGCGCAGGACGGCGACGGAGAACGGGTTGGTGACGTCCGCGACGACAAGCCCGATGAGCCGCGAGTGGCCGCGGCTGAGCGCCTGCGCCATCGGGCTGGGCGAGTAGCCGAGCGCTTTCACCGCCGACTCCACGCGGCTCGCGATGTCGGGCGTGAGCAGCTCGTCGCGGCGATTGAGGAAGCGCGACACCGTGGACTTCGAGACGCCCGCGCGTGCGGCGACGTCGGCGATCGTGGCGCGCGTGGCGGATGAGGAAGAAGGCGGCATGGATGCTGAAACCAGTTTCAGCGAATCGTACAGCCAGCGCGCTGCCATGTGAACGCGCGGTAAAACCCGCTACCGGCCGCTGCCGATGTGACCGGACGCACTGCCGCCTCGCGTCCGCGCCATCAGACTGCCTGCATGGACACACAAGAACGCACCGCCGCCCCCGCCGCCACCGTGGACTCCAAGCTGGCGAAGTGGTCGAGCCTGTTCGAGCAGCTGCAGGCCGCGCGCAAGCGCGTGAAGGACGCGCTCGCGGGGGGCGCCGGCGAAGTCCCGGGCGAATTGAGCGATGAGGTGCTTCGGCTCAAGCGCCTGTCCGGCGCGGCGCTGGACGAGGTGACCGAGGAATACCGGCGGCAGAAGGAGTCTGTCGGTTGACGAGGCGCGGCCAGGCTACCTCGCCCAGCGCAGCACCATCGCATCCAGCCGCTTCGCGGTCTCGACGAGCAACGACCGGCTGTACGGGTTGATCGCGGGGAACGGATGCCGCGGCGCTTCGCATGCGATCACGCCGCCTTCCTTCATCAGCGACTTCGCGGCGAGCGGGCCGCACTGGCGGTTCTCGATGTTGATGAGCGGCAGCCAGCGCTCGTAAGCCGCGATGGCGTCGTCCCGGCGCCCCTCGCGGTAGGCATCGAGGATCGGCCGTATCCCGTCGGGGAACCCGCCGCCGGTCATCGCGCCCGTGGCGCCGGCGTCCAGGTCGGGCAGGAGCGTGATCGCTTCCTCGCCGTCCCACGGTCCTTCGATCGCGTCGCCGCCCAGGCGCAGCAGCTCGCGCAGCTTCGCGGCGGCGCCCGCGGTCTCGATCTTGAAGTAGGCGACGTGCTCGATATCCTGCGCCATCCGCGCGAGGAAGGCGGCGGACATCGGCGTGCCCGCCGCGGGCGCGTCCTGGATCATGATGGGAATGTCCACCGCATCGGAGAGCCGCGCGTAGAACTCGTGGATCTGCGTCTCGTTCACGCGGAAGGTCGCGCCGTGATAGGGCGGCATCACCATGAGCATTGCCGCGCCCATCGCCTGCGCGCGGCGCGAGCGCTCGGCGCAGACCTTGGTGCTGAAGTGCGTGGTGGTCACGATGACGGGCACGCGGCCGTTCACGTGTTCGAGGATCGCGCGCGTGAGCACCTCGCGCTCGTCGTCGGCCAGCAGGAACTGCTCGGAGAAGTTCGCGAGGATGCACAGGCCGTCGGAGCCCGCGTCGATCATGAAGTCGACGCAGCGCTTCTGGCTCGCGAGGTCCAGCTCGCCGCTCTCGGTGAACGTGGTGGGGACCACCGGGAAGAGCCCCCGGTAGCGCGCGGGTCGGTGTGTGCTCATTCGATCCTGGCGCCTATTCGGCGACGATGTTCTGCTGTTTCGCGAGCTTCTTCCAGCGTTCGACATCGCCGGCGACCACGGCGCCGAATTGCGCCGCGGTCATCGGGCGTGCCTCCGCGCCTTCGCGCAGGAACTGCTCGCGGATCGCGGGCTTGGCGAGGATCTGGTTGATCGCGGCGTTGAGCTTCTCGATCACCGGCGCGGGCGTGCCCGCCGGTGCGAGCATGCCCCACCAGAGCGCGAACTCGTAGTTCGGCACCGCGGTGGAAAAGGGGATGAGCTCCGGCGCGATCGCGCTGGGCTTGAGGCTCGTGATGCCGATGGCGCGCACGCGGCCGGCCCGCACCATGGGCAGCAGGCTCGGGCCGCTGGCCATCAGCACCTGCGTCTGGCCGCTGATGAGGTCCGTGACGGCCGGGCCCATGCCGCGATAGGGGATGTGCGTGATGAAGAGGTTGCCCGCCTGCGCCTTGAGCAGTTCGGTGCCGAACTGGTTGACGCTGCCGGTGCCGGACGACGCGTAGTTGTACGCGCCGGGTTTCGCGCGGATCGCCGCGATGAGGTCCTTCGGGGTCTTCGCGGGGAATTCGTTGTTCACGGCGACGATGAAGGGGCCGTCCGCGAACATCGCGACGGGTGCGAGGTTCTTCACCGGGTCGAAAGGCATCTTCGGCTGGATCGCCGCGTTGGTCGTCATGCTCGACGACACCGCGACCAGTGTGTAGCCGTCAGCGGGCGCGCGCACCACGCCCAGCGTGCCGGTGGTGCCGCTCGCGCCGGGCCGGTTGTCCACGATGACGGGCTGCTTGAGGAGCTCACCCATCTCCCTGGCGATGCTGCGCGCGAACACGTCGTTGGAGCCGCCGGGCGGATACGGCACGACGATGGTGATGGGCTTGGAGGGGTAGGCGTCCTGCGCGAACGCACCCGCGGTGGCGAGGAGGGCGGCGGCGAGGAGGGGGAGGGTGTGGCGCAACTTCATGGTTCATTCTTCCACAGTCCCCGCGCGGGTGGGACTCCCGATCATCCCGCTTGACGCAGCCGGGGCGCCTCGCTTCAATGGGCGACCACTACCAGGAGCGAGACATGATGACCTTCAAGAGCGCGGCCGCCATCGCGGTGGGCGTCGCGGCCCTCGCGGGATGCGCGTCGATGCAGTCGATGGCGGGCTGGGAGACGCTGATCGACGGCGCACAGGGCATGCAGAACTTCACGAACATGGGAGGCGCCAACTGGCGCGCGGAGGGCGATGCGATCGTCGCGGACAAGCGCCCCGGCAACGAACCCACCTACTACCTCGCGACGAACAAGTCGTACAAGGACTTCCAGGTCCGCGCCGAATTCTGGGTGAGCGAGGACGCCAACAGCGGGCTGTACCTGCGCTGCTCGGAAGTGCGCCCCATGACGGACCGCACCTGCCACGAGGCCAACATCTTCGACAAGCGCCCCGACCCCAGCTTCGCGACGGGCGCGATCGTATGGCTCGTCAAGGCGCCGGTGCCGGTGCCCAGGACCGGGGGTCAGTGGAACGTCATGGAGGTCACGGCCAAGGGGACGCACATGACCGTGACGCTCAATGGCGTGAAGACCGCCGAGACGAACGAGGCGCGCGACAACGCCGGGGTGATCGGCCTGCAGTACGCCGGCGGCGTGGTGAAGTTCCGCAAGCTCCAGGTCAGGTCGATCTGAGCGCGCCTTTAGTTGCAGCGCACCCGCACCCAGTATTGCGGCGTCACTTCCGGCGGGCTGTTCACGTTGTACACGCGGGCGGAGATCCGTGTCGCCGCGTAGACCTTGCCGTGGTGGCGCGCGAGGTTGCCGGGCAGGTAGCGCACCTGCGGGTTCCAGCGCGCCGCGCCGCAGCGGTCGCCGCGGTCACGGCGGTACGGGTCGTAACGGCCGGGGTAGGGCTCGCCGACGGCGATCTCGCGGTGCTGGACATAGAGCGGCTGCGGCGCCAGCTGCACCACCGGGGGTGGCGGCGCATAGTTGGACGAGCCCGGGGCGAAGTACACCGTGGTGCCCGCGCTGGCAGCCGCCGTGGCGCCGATGGACGCGAGGGCCAGCACGGCCGCGAGGAGTTTGGATTGGACAGAGCGCTTCATGGAAGCTCCTTTCTTTGCAGTGCCTCCACTGTGCCCCGCCCGGGCTGAACGGCATGTGAACGGGCGTCACAATGCGCGCGTAGGACAAGGGCGGAATTTCCAGCTCATCGGTTGAAGACTTGTCGAGAATGCCCGCCGTCGTTCGTCGTGAGGGCAGGAGCGCGAAGTTCCTGCAAACCAATGCAAGGAGATGGACATGAAATTCATGGTGATGGTCAAGGCCACGAAAGACAGCGAGGCGGGCGTGATGCCCACGGAGCAGGATTTCGCGGCGATGGGGAAATTCAACGAAGAGCTGGTGAAGGCCGGCGTGATGCTGTCCGGGGAAGGCCTGAAACCCAGTTCGAATGGCGCGCGCGTGCGCTTTTCCGGCAAGGACCGCCAGGTGATCGACGGTCCTTTCGCGGAAACGAAGGAGCTCGTGGCGGGCTTCTGGCTGTGGGAATGCAAGTCGCTGCAGGAGGCGATCGAGTGGGTCAAGCGTTGCCCCAACCCGATGCCCGGCGACTCGGAGATCGAGATCCGTCCGCTGTACGGCGCGGAGGATTTCGGTGAGGCCCTCACGCCGGAGCTGCGCGAACAGGAAGAGCGGCTGCGCAAGCAGGTCGAAGCGCAGAAGCGCTGAGCGAATCGACAAGAAGGATGCGATGAAAGTCAAAGTACTCTGCTTCAGCCTTTCCCTCGACGGGTTCGGCGCGGGGCCGGACCAGGACCTGCAGAACCCGCTGGGTGTCGGCGGGCCCGAGATCTTCCAGTGGGTCTTTCCCACGCGCTCGTTCCAGCGCATGCACGGTGGCAAGGAGGACGGCGAGACTGGCATCGACAACCAGATGTCCGAACGCGGCTTCGAGAACATCGGCGCATGGATCCTCGGGCGCAACATGTTCGGCCCCGTGCGCGGCCCGTGGCCGGACGACAGCTGGAAGGGCTGGTGGGGCGACAACCCGCCCTACCACGTGCCGACCTTCGTCCTCACGCATCATGCGCGGCCGGTGCTGAAGATGGAAGGCGGGACGGAGTTCCGCTTCGTCACCGACGGCATCGAGAGCGCCCTGGAGCAGGCGAGGGCCGCGGCCGGCGGCAAGGACGTGCGCATCGGCGGCGGCGTGTCGACGGTGCGGCAGTACCTGCAGGCGCGGCTCGTCGATGAATTGCACTACGCGGTGCGGCCCGTGCTGCTCGGGCGCGGCGAGGCGATGTGGGCCGGCCTCGACCTGCGCGCGCTCGGCTACGAAGTCGCCGAGGAGATCCGCGGCGAGCGCGCCACGCACGTCATCGTGCGGCGCAAGTAGGGGAGCGTCCATCATGCCGACGAAGACCTTCACGAGCGGCCGCATCCGCAAGGCGGACTACGACCCTTCTTCGCGGCAGCTCGACCTGCATTGGGACAACAAGTCGGTGCTGGCGTACAAGCACGTGCCGGAGGAAGTGTTCCGCCGGCTATGCAGCGCGCCGAACCCCGCGACCTACTGGGAGGACCGGATCGCGGAGGAATATCCCAAGGGCCGGCCGATGACGTCGAACGCCGATCCGGATGCGGCGAAGAAATTCGGGGACCTGTTCGGCAAGGACGACTCCGCCTAGCTCGCCTTGCGCAGCTCCGACGACATCATCACGCGCTTGCCGTGGGCCACTGGCACTGCCTTCAGCAGCGCATTCGCCACCGACTTCGCAGGGATCGATTTGTAGTTGTCCGGGATCAGCGGCGCGAGCACGCGGCTGACGTTCATCGCAAGTTTCTCGCCGCCTCGCAGCGGTTGCCCCAGTGCTTCGCGGTCGCCCGCGAGGAAGGACGGCCTCGCGATGACCAGGCCTTCGAAACCGAGGGCAGTCAGCGCATCCTCCATCTCGCCCTTCACGCGGTTGTAGAAGATCGGCGAGCCCTTGTCGGCGCCCATCGCGCTCACGACACCCAGGCGCTTCGCGCCCGCGGCCTTCGCCGCCTTCGCCACCGCGAGCACCGCGTCGAAATCGACCGCGCGGAAAGCCGCCTGGCTGCCCGCGACCTTGATCGTGGTGCCCAGTGCGACGAAGGCCTCGCCGACGCTCGGGAGCGCGGGCAAGGCCTGGTTGAAATCGACCCGGTGCTGGGTCAGCTTGGGATGCGCCACCGGCAGTTCCCGGCGGCCCAGCGAATGGACCGCCGCGACGCTGTCATCGGCGAGCAAGCCGTCGAGGATCGAGCGGCCGACGAGGCCGGAAGCCCCGGCGATCAGTACGGTGCGGGAGGAGGGCGCGTCCATGGTGGACGCATCCTACCTCCGATGCTTCAGCGTGCGAAGCGGGACGGCGCGCGCTGGCCGTTGCCGCCGCCGCCACCGCGATTGCGGTTGCCGCCGCCGCCACGGCGCCCGGCGCCCATGCTGTCGATGCTGGTGCGCGTCGGGTCGGGCTGGCCGCCCACGTTCACGCGCTGCACGCCGGTCATGTCGCGGCGGCCGGGCATGTTGGTGCGCAGCGGATCGATGTTGCGCGGCATGCGGTCCTCGTCGCGGTCATCCGAATCGCGGAACTGCACGGGCTGCGGTTGCTGCGGCTGCGTGTTGCGCGGCGGGCGGGCCTGCTGCGGCGGGCGCTGGCCATTGCCATTGCCGTTCGCGCGCTGGCCTTGCGGCTGCGCGCCGTTGCGCGAGCCGTTGCCGCCACCCCCGTTGCGTGCGCCGGCGTTGCGGCCGGCACCGTTGCCGGCGGCGCCATCGCGGTTGCCGCCACCATTGCCATTGCGCGCGCCACCGTTGCGTCCACCGCCACCGCCATCGGCGGCCTTGTTGTCGCGGATGCGCTGCATCATTTCCTGGCGCGCGGCCTTGGCGGCTGCGGCCATCACGTCGCGGCCCGGCGGCTTGCCGGCGCCGCCCCAGATCGTCTGGCGGCCCATGGCGATGGGCTCGGCGCGCTCGCCGGGTTCGGGCGCGAAGCCCTCGATCAGACGGCTTTCGATCTTCTGCTTGGTGAAGCGCTCGATCTCCTGCATAAAGCCCTCTTCGTCCAGGCAGACGAAGCTCACGGCGGCGCCTTCGGCACCCGCGCGGCCGGTGCGGCCGATGCGGTGCACGTAGTCTTCCGGCACGTTGGGGATTTCGTAGTTGACGACGTGCGGCAGGTCGTCGATGTCGATGCCGCGCGCGGCGATGTCGGTGGCCACGAGCGCGCGGATCTCGCCGCTCTTGAAGCCGCCCAGCGCCTGGGTGCGGGCCGACTGGCTCTTGTTGCCGTGCAGCGCCATCGCCTGGATGCCGTTCTTGGTCAGGAATTCGGCGACGTTGTTCGCGCCGAACTTGGTGCGCGTGAACACCAGCACCTGGCTCCAGTTGTGCTCGTTGATGATGTGGGCGAGCATCTGCTTCTTCTTGCCGCGGCCGACCGGGTGCTGCGTCTGCGTGATGCGCTGCACGGTCGTGTTGCGCGGCGTCACCTGGATGCTCTGCGGGTTCTTCAGGAGGTTGTTCGCGAGTTCGCGGATCTCGTCGCTGAAGGTGGCGGAGAAGAGCAGGCTCTGCTTTTCCTTGGGCACGAGGGCGAGGATTTTCTTGACGTCGGGCAGGAAGCCCATGTCCAGCATGCGGTCGGCCTCGTCGAGCACGAGCATCTCGACGGTGGACAGGTCCAGGAAGCCCTGCTGCTGCAGGTCGAGCAGGCGGCCGGGGGTGGCCACGAGGATGTCGACACCGGCCTTGAGCTTGCTGATCTGCGGGTTCATGCCGACGCCGCCGAAGATCACCGTGGAGGTGAGCTTGAGGTACTTGCCGTACGTGCGGATGGATTCCTCCACCTGCGCGGCGAGTTCGCGCGTGGGCGTGAGCACCAAGGCGGCGATGCCGTCCTTGCCGAACTTGTTGGTCCTGCTGCTGCCCGCCGCGAGCTTGTGCAGCATGGGCAGCGTGAAGGCCGCCGTCTTGCCGGTGCCGGTCTGGGCGCCGCCCAGAAGGTCGTGGCCTTCGAGCACGGCGGGAATCGCCTGGGCCTGGATCGGGGTGGGGGTTTCGTAGCCTTGCTCGTGCACGGCCTTCAAGATGGCGGGAGCCAGCTTCAAATCATCAAAAGTCATTTAAAAGTGCGCCATCCGTGGCGCTTGGGAATCGGCCTGTACGGTGCGGGTGCACCGAGCCAGTCAAAGGCAGATGGGGTTCCGGGAGGTGGGAGGCGGCGGGCCCTGGGTCGGGTCGCCTTGTCCCCAGCGAATCGCTGAGATCGCGGGCAACTGGAGTCCGCGACAGGGTCATTGTCTCACGGATCGGTGCCCGGCGTTGCCGGGCTGTCTCATTTGTCGCGCCAGCGCCCCGTGGCGGGGGGAAAAGGCTGGCGTTGCCCGACCGTGCGGACACATAATTTGGTTCGCTTCCCGAAACCTATGGCCACTTTGCTCAAGCTCCGACTGGGGGTCTCCGACGACCCCACCGCTTTCCAGCCGTCGCTCAACGACTGCCTGGAGGCGATGCTTCAGCAGTCCGACCTGCTCGTGACCGAAATGCTCAACGGGCTGGTGGCCGCCACCGCGCCCAACAGTACGCGGCGCATCGCCGGCTTTCAGCAGCCCGGCACCAAGCTGGCCATCCAGGAGATGTCGAAGAACCTGAAGGCCGTGTCCGGGTCCTTCCGCGCGGAGCTCACCAGGCTCGTGTACGAGGGCGGCGGCAAGGAGACCGTTCACGCCGAGGCCCTGCGCTTCGAAGACCTGCGCCTGTTCGAAGCCTCCGAGCTCGACCAGAGCATCGAGGTCGCGCGGGCCCAGCAGGAGGTGACGCTCGCCGTGGACGACGTGCTGCCGACGCTCGACGCCCTGGTGAGCACCCTGCTGGGCTGGCGCACGATCCAGCCGGGCCTCAACCCCGTCCGCCCCGATGTCTTCGTCCGCGCGCTGCAGGCGACCCTGTCCGAGCACGTCCCCGATGCGCAGGTGCGCGAACAGCTCATCGCGCCGTCGGCCGGCCTGCTCGGCGCGAACCTGCGCCGGCTCTACAAGGAACTCGCCGACTGGCTCGCCTCCACGGGCGTCGAGCCCGCCGTGCCCATCGGCGGCCGCGTGGTGAAGGGAGGGCTCGCCAGCGGCAAGCCGGTCGCCGATTCCATGGCCAAGACGCTGCTCACGCTGGACCGCCTGCGCAAGCTGCTTCACGGCGACTTCGACGCGAACACCGCGCCGCGCGACTTCCTGCACACCATGCCGGCGTCGATGTCGCTGCTGCAGGAAATGAAGCAGGTCGATGCGCTGGTCCAGAAGCTCGAGAGCCGTCCCAAGGCGCCGCCGCCGGCCGAGCCGGTCGATCTGCTCAAGGAGGCGGAGAAACCCCCCGGCGAGTCCGCGCCCCGCCTGGGCACGCAGCTCGGCGGCGAAGTGGTGCGCCTCATGTTCGACAACCTGGCCGTAGACAAGCGCCTGCTGCCGGAATTCAAGGTCCAGCTCAAGGCCCTCGAGCCGGGCATCCTCCGGCTCGCCGAACAGGACTCGCGCTTCTTCAGCGACCGCACGCACCCCGCGCGCCAGTTCCTGGACCGGATCACGCAGCGCAGCCTCGCCTTCTCCGACGAGAAGGACCCCGGGTGGCGCCGGTTCCTCGCGACCGTGCAGGATTCGGTCCAGTGGATGGGCAGCAAGGTGGTGGACGCGGACACCTTCGGGGAGCTGCTGGACAACCTGCAGGACAAGTGGTCGGAGCACGACGTCGTGCTCAAGGCCCGCCGGGAGGAAGCCGCGCGCGCGCTGCTGCACGCCGAGCAGCGCAACCTCCTTGCGCAAAAGCTCGCGGCCGAATTCGTGGCCCAGGTCGAGAACCTGGACGTCGCCGACTTCGTGCTCGACTTCCTCAAGAATTCCTGGGCGCAGGTGGTGGCGGAGGCCCAGCTCAGCTGTGCGGACGGCTCCGACGATCCCTACGGTTACCGCGCGATGGTCGACGACCTGGTCTGGAGCGTGCAGAAGAGCACGGCCACGCGCGGGCGCGCCAAGCGCCTGGTGCAGATGATCCCGGGCCTGCTCTCCAAGCTGCGCGAGGGCCTGGACCGGATCGAGTACCCGCCGGAGCTCACCGCGCGGTTTTTCAACAACCTCATCACGATCCACCGCGCGGCGGTGCACGAGGGCCGGGACGCGATCAGCCAGGCGGCGGCCGAGGCGGTCGAGGCGCAGGAGTCCGAATTCAGCGACGAGGACGCGGCGCAGGCCGAGCTCTGGCTCGACAAGCAGGAAGCCGTCGATTCCGGCTACCTCGACGGCGATGCGCTCACCCCGGAGCATGTGGCCAGCCCCGAGGCGATGATGGAAGAGCCGAGCGGGCCCGCCCGCGCGACGGACCTCAAGACGGGCACCTGGGTCGAACTGATGGTCAAGAACCAGTGGCTGCGCGCCCAGCTCACCTGGGCCAGCCCGCACGCCACCCTCTTCATGTTCACCTCGCAGGCAGGTACCGCGCATTCCATGTCGCGCCGCACGCTGGACAAGCTGCGGGCCGCCGGCCACATCAAGGTCGTGGCGGAACGCAACGTGGTGGACGAGGCCCTCGACCAGGTCGCAAAGACCGCGCTGAAGAACAGCCTCGACGCCAAGGGCTAGCCGGGTCCGCGATAATGGAGGGTTGCATCCGACTTCCTCCACATAAAGCTCCAAATGGCCCAGTACGTCTTCACCATGAACCGCGTCGGCAAGATCGTGCCGCCGAAGCGGCAGATCCTCAAGGACATCTCGCTGTCCTTCTTCCCCGGCGCCAAGATCGGCATGCTGGGCCTGAACGGCTCGGGCAAGTCCACCCTCCTGAAGATCATGGCGGGCGTCGACAAGGAATACGAAGGCGAAGCTACGCCGATGCCGGGCCTGAACATCGGCTACCTGCCGCAGGAACCCAAGCTCAACCCCGAGCACACCGTGCGCGAAAGTGTGGAAGAGGCGATGGGCGAAGTCTTCGCCGCCAAGGCCAAGCTCGAGGAGGTTTATGCCGCCTACGCGGAGCCCGACGCCGATTTCGACGCGCTCGCCGCGGAGCAGGCGCGCCTCGAAGCCATCATCGCGACCGCGGGCACCGATTCGGAGCACCAGCTGGAAATCGCGGCCGACGCGCTGCGCCTGCCGCCCTGGGACGCGAAGATCGGCGTGCTGTCCGGCGGTGAAAAGCGCCGCGTCGCGCTGTGCCGCCTGCTGCTGTCCAAACCCGACATGCTGCTGCTCGACGAGCCCACCAACCACCTGGACGCCGAATCGGTGGAATGGCTGGAGGTGTTCCTCACGCGCTTCTCGGGCACCGTGGTGGCCATCACCCACGACCGCTACTTCCTGGACAACGCCGCCGAATGGATCCTCGAGCTGGACCGCGGCAACGGCATCCCCTGGAAGGGCAACTACAGCACCTGGCTCGAGCAGAAGGGCGACCGCCTTGCGCAGGAGCAAAAGAGCGAGGAAGCCCACGCCAAGGCCCTGAAGAAGGAACTGGAGTGGTCGCGCCAGAACCCGAAGGCGCGCCAGGCGAAGAGCAAGTCGCGCCTCGCGCGCTTCGAGGAGCTGTCGGACATCGAATACCAGAAGCGCAACGAGACGCAGGAGATCTTCATCCCCGTCGCCGAGCGCCTGGGCCAGCAGGTGATCGAGTTCCACAACGTCACCAAGTCCTTCGGCGACCGCGTGCTGATCGACAACCTGAGCTTCACGGTGCCCCCGGGCGCCATCGTCGGCATCATCGGCCCCAACGGCGCCGGCAAGTCGACGCTGTTCAAGCTGATCGCGGGCAAGGAAAAGCCGGATTCGGGCGAAGTCGTCATCGGCTCCACCGTGCAGATGGCCTTCGTCGACCAGCACCGCGACGAACTCGCCAACCAGAAGACCGTCTGGGAAGACATCTCGGGCGGCCTCGACATCCTCAACGTCGGCAAGTTCCAGATGGCCAGCCGCGCGTACGCAGGCCGGTTCAACTTCAACGGCGGCGACCAGCAAAAGCGCGTCGGCACGCTGTCGGGCGGCGAGCGCGGCCGCCTGCACCTGGCCAAGACGCTGATCGCGGGCGGCAACGTGCTGCTGCTCGACGAGCCGTCCAACGACCTCGACGTGGAAACCCTGCGCGCGCTGGAAGACGCCCTGCTGGAATTCGCGGGCAGCGTGATGGTGATCAGCCACGACCGCTGGTTCCTGGACCGGATCGCCACGCACATCCTCGCGGCGGAAGGCGATTCGCAGTGGACCTTCTTCGACGGCAATTACCAGGAATACGAGGCGGACAAGAAAAAGCGCCTCGGCGAAGAGGGTGCCAAACCCCACCGCATGCGCTATAAAGCACTGAAATAGGCCCACCCCCGAAGCGCCTTCGGCGCCTCCCCCTCAGGGGGCGCCACCAGCGGCCCGGCAAAGCCGGTTCCGCGGTGGCCCACGAAGGGTGGCCATCAGGGCTCATTGGCACGGAAGGGAGCTTGTGGCGGGCGGGCAGAACAACTACCAGGCTTTGTACCGCGCTTGCATGAAGGAAGCAGCGGCGCAGGGGCGCTCGCTCATTCAGCGCCTCGTGCGCCGCGCCGTCTACGAGATGCCCCGGCGCGCCGCCATGCAGGCCGGCGAGGCGCAAAGGAAGTTCCTCCTCGACGCCACGCGCACCCTCGCCAAGCACGAAGGCAGCCTGTGCGAGGCCTATCCGCAGGCGCTGCTCGCGGAATTCGCGCTGGCCATCTCCGGCGACGCACGCAGGTCCGGCGCCATGAGCTTCGATTCGCTCGAACTCATGGGCGACGAGCAGATGCAGGAGAACGTCGACCTGCTGCGGCTCCAGCAGGTGGTGCTCGCGAAAGTCGAGGCCGACCTCGCGGAACTCAACGCCCTCGTCTGCGCCGTGCAGGGGCTGCGCACCGTGCAGGCCGAGCGCAACCCGCTGCGCCCCGAGGCCTACGTGCGCAGCCTGCGCACCGTCACCCTGCAAAGTCCCGTGCCGCCCGCGATGCGCAACTGCTGGATGCTGCACCTGGGCGAGGCGATGGCGCCCGAGCTCGCGGCGGTCTACCGGGACCTGGGCGCGATGCTGCGCGCCCAGGGCGTGACGCCGGCCGGTTTCGTGGTAACGCCTTCGCCGCCGGTGCCGGCCGCGCGCGACGCGAGCGCGCCGAGCGACCGGCTGAATGTCCGGGAGCTGCGCAGCCTGCTCGCCGGCGAGTTCGACGAGCCGGCGCCCGTACGCGCCCCGGTCGCAGCGGCGCACGTCGAATACTCGCCGACCATGCCCGCCGCCTTCGAGGCGCTGCAGGAGATGAAGCAGGTCGACAAGGTGATGCGCCGCATGCAGCAGCGCGGCTCGCCCGACGACCCGCGCGCGGCCGCGCAGGCGCTGGGCCAGGAGGTCGTCAACCTGATGGTGGAGAACATCGCCGGCGACGCGCGCCTCCTCGCCCCCGTGCAGCAGGCGGTGCGCGAGCTGCTGCCCGCGCTGCAGCGGCTCGTGCTGGTCGATCCGCGGTTCTTCAGCGACCGCAAGCATCCGGCGCGGCGGCTGCTCGACACGATGACGCAGCGCAGCCTCGCGTGGCAAGCCGCGGAAGAGCCCGGCTTCCAGGCTTTCATCGATCCATTGCGCCAGGCCGTGGAGGCGCTGCGCATCACGCGCACGGAGGGCGCGGAGCCCTTCGCTTTCGCCCTGGAGTCGCTCGAGGAGGCGTGGGGCGCCGAACAGGAGCGCGACCAGCGCTTTCGCGAACGGGCCGTGCGCGCCTTGCTGCGCGCGGAGCAGCGCAACCTGCTGGCCGAGAAGATCGCGCGCGAGATGCGCGCGCGGCTGGACGTGCCCGCCGCCCCGCGCGAAATCTCGGCGTTCATCACCGGGCCGTGGTCGCAGGTGATGGCGCAGGCGCGCCTGGCGGACGACACCGGCGCGCCCGACCCGGGCGGCTTCGCGGCGCTCGTGCCCGACCTCCTGTGGAGCGTGCAGCCGCGCCTGGCCGCGTCCAGCGTCCCGCGCCTCGCCCGGCTCGTGCCGCAGCTCGTCGAGAAGATCGGTCGCGGCCTCGCCCTGATCGACAACCCGCCGGCCTCGACGCAACGTTTCCTCGCGTACCTCGCGGCCACGCATGACCACGCGATGCAGTCGGCGCAGCAGCCGGAGCGTCCCGTCGCGCTCTCGACCAGCATGACGCGCGAGGAACTCGAGTCGATGATGGGCGGCGACGACGACACCGGCCCCGGCACGTGGCTGGGCGCGACGGAGGCGGAGCACTCCGGCTTCATGCCGACCCACCAGTCGCTCGCGCCCAGGCCGCTGTTCAAGGAGACGCAACCCGGGTTCACCGACACGCGCCCGCGCGACCTGCCCACCTTGCCGTCGTCGGCGCTGCAGCCGGGCACCTGGGTCGAGATGCTGATGGGCGGCGGCTGGGCGCGCTTCCAGGTCACCTGGGCGAGCCCGCACGGCACGCTCTACATGTTCGGCAACGGGGCGGGGCGCTCGCACTCGATGACGCGGCGGCTGATCGACAGGATGCTGCAGGGCGGGACGCTGCGGATGGTGTCGGGCCAGGCGGTCGTCGATCGCGCGCTGGACGCGGTGGCGCAGGCGGCTTTGCGCAATAGCCTGGATATCAGGTTGTAGTCAGCCGCGGTCCAGGTCGCGCGCCCCGGGCAAGTGCAGGTTGCCGGCAGTGATGCCCTGCGCGGCGCGGACCGCGCGCACCACCGCCATTGCCACAACCTCCGCGGCCATCGTGCCGAGCAGCATCATCCCGGGGTTCCTGCCGCTGCGGCCCGTCGCGAGCGCGAAGAGGGCGTCGCCATCGGACATCGTGTGCACCGGGTTGATGCTGCGCGCGAGTCCGTCGTGGCCCACGGTGGCGAGGCGCGAGGCTTGCACCTTGGTGAGCACCGCATCGGTCGCGATCACGCCGATGGTGGTGTTCGTGCCCTTTAGGAGCGGCTTGGGCGCTTCGCCGCGCAGCAGGGCCCGCCGCGTGTCCGCGAGCGCGCTGCCGTCCGCGGTGCGCGCACCCGCGATGGGCCGCGCGGTGTCCGGGTCGATCACGTCGCCGAGCGCATTGCACGCGATCAGCGCGCCGACGGTGACGCCGTCCACCGTGACCGACGCGGTGCCGATGCCGCCTTTCATGGCGCGGCCGATGCCGAAGATCTTGCCCACGGCAGCGCCCGCACCCGCCCCGACGTTGCCTTCGGCCGGCGCCCGCGACGACGCCGACGCGCACGCGGCGTAGCCGGCCTGCGCGTCGGGGCGGATGGAGGAGTCGCCGACCATCAGGTCGAAGAGCACGGCGCCGGGCACGATCGGCAGGAGCGCGGGGCCGACGGGCATGCCGACCTTCTGCTCTTCCAGCCAGCGCACCACACCGTCGGCCGCCGCGAGGCCCCATGCGCTGCCGCCCGAGAGCAGGATGCCGTGGACGCGCTCGACGAGGTTGGTGGGAGACAGCAGGTCCGTCTCGCGCGTGCCGGGCGCGGCGCCCCGCACATCGACGCCCGCCACGGCGCCCTCGCGCGCGATGACGACGCTGCAGCCCGTGGGCCGGCGCGTGTCCGTGAAGTGGCCGACTTCGATGCCCGGGACATCGGTGATCGCGCCCGCCGCGCCGCGCATGGATGAGGTGGAAGACATGCGAAGCGATTATCCATCCCGCCGCAGGACGGCTCCTACACGACACGCGGCGCTTTGGCCGACAGCCCCGGAACGCCGAGCTTCCTAGACTGGGGTAGCGCTGGCATCGGCCGGCGATTGTTTAGCCAACGCAAAGAGGAACCACCATGAACGAAACCATCGACAGCGGACTCACGACGAACAACTCCAACGGCCTGAACGGGAACGTGGTCAACCGCGTGGCGCAGAAGGCCCACGAGACCGTGGACAAGCTCGAGCAGACCGTGTCCGCCGGCAGCGACCGCGTCCTGTCCATGCAGGAAGAGTACGGCAAGTACGCGCGCGAGCAGATCAAGGCGAATCCCCTGAGCACCGTCGCCGGCGCCTTCGCGCTGGGCCTGCTGCTCGGCAAGATCCTGCGCTGAACCCCGGCGCACGCGCACGGCGCCTGCCGTGCGGCGCGCTTCCCCCCATCGGCACGGGTAGCATCTGCGCATGCCGATGAACCCCATGCCCCGCGGTGCCTGGGCCGGCCTGGCCGCGGCGCTGCTCTTCGGCGCGAGCACCCCGCTCGCCAAGCTGCTGCTCGCACAGTCCGGTCCCTGGCTACTGGCGGCGCTCCTCTACCTCGGCTCCGGCCTCGGCCTCGCCATCGTGCGGCGCCTGCGCGGCGCGCCGCGTGCCGTGCTGCCTGCGGGGCAATGGCGCTGGCTTGCCGGCGCCGTGCTGTGCGGTGGCGTGATCGGCCCCGTCCTGTTGATGCGCGGTCTCGCCGGCATGCAGGCCTCGTCCGCATCGCTCCTCCTCAACGCCGAATCCGTTTTCACCGCGCTGCTCGCCTGGTTCGTCTTCCGCGAAAACTTCGACCGCCGCATCGCGCTCGGCATGCTGGCGATCGTCGCGGGCGGCGTCCTGCTCGCCTGGCCGGGCCGGCTCGACTGGTCGGGCTGGCACCCCGCGCTGTACGTGGTGGGCGCCTGTCTCGCCTGGGGCATCGACAACAACCTCACGCGCAAGGTCTCGCTCGGCGACGCCACCTGGATCGCGATGGTCAAGGGCCTCGTCGCGGGCGCAACGAACCTGGCGCTCGCGCTGGCGCTGGGGGCGACATGGCCCGCGTGGCCGGTGGTGTCGGGCGCCGCGCTGCTCGGCTTCGCGAGCTACGGGGCGAGCCTCGCGCTCTTCGTCGTGGCGCTGCGCGAACTCGGCGCGGCGCGCACGGGCGCGTACTTCTCGGTGGCGCCGTTCTTCGGCGCGGTGCTGTCGGTGCTGCTGCTCGGCGAACCGCTCACGGCCACGCTCGGCGCTGCCGGCCTGCTGATGGCGGCCGGCGTCGCGCTGCACCTCACCGAACGGCATGAGCATCGCCACGCGCACGTGGCGATGCAGCACACGCACGAGCACGTGCACGGCGCCGGCGACACGCATCACGATCACGTCCACGAGCCGCCCGTCGCGCCGGGGACGCGCCATGCCCACGCCCACCGGCATGAGCCGCTCGTGCATACCCATGCGCACTTCCCCGACGCGCATCACAGGCACACGCATTCCCACGCCCGCGAGACGCAACACGATCACGCGGGCTGAGCCCGCGCCGACTCAGTTCTTCGCGAGCGGTTTCGGCAGCGCGATGCCGCGCGCCTGCAGGACGGTGCGCACGCGATCGGGGTAGTCGCTGATCAGCCCGTCCACGCCCCAGCCCACGATGCGGTCGATGTCGGCGGGGTTGTTCACCGTCCACGGCACCACCTGCAGGCCTAGGCCCTGCGCTTCCTTCACCAGCGATTCGGTCACCGCGCCGCCGTTGGGCGACCACACCGCGCAGCCGGCGGCCTTGGCCATCTTCGGCGCGCTGCCGAGGTCGGCGATCTTCAGGCCGGCCGTCCAGTCGCCGTCGCGCGTGTTGTCGTTGTTGCTGGTCTGGATGGTGAGGCAGACGGTGGGAATGGACGGCTCGAGCTGGCGCGCGACCTTGAGCGATCGCCAGTCGAAGCTCTGGATCGTCACGCGCTGCGTCATGCCCGCATCCTTGATGACCTTGAGCAGCGCGCGGGTCATCGCCTCGGGCGTGACGGTGTCGCCGGGCCGCGCGGGATCGAGCTTGGTCTCGATGTTGAAGCGCACCTCGTTCGCGCCGAGGGCCTTCACGCGGTCGAAGAGTGCCTGCAGCGTCGGCATGCGCGTGCCGTCGCGCGGCTGCTGCGTGCTGAAGGTTTTGGCGTACGGCGTGTCCGGGTTGATGCGGCCGAGCTCGTAGGCCTGGATCTGCGCGTAGGTCAGCTGGCGGATGAAGGGGCCCTTGTCGCCGGGCAGCCACTGGCCCTTCGCATCGCGCGTGATCTGCGGGTTGAGGTAGGGGTCATGGGAGATCACGACGACATCGTCGGCGGTGACGCCGACGTCGAGCTCGAGCGTGGTGACGCCGATCTCGAGCGCGCGTTCGAAGGCGGGCAGCGTGTTCTCGGGCGCGTTGCCGCGCGTGCCGCGATGGCCCTGCAGGTCGAAGGCGAAGCCGAAGGCGGGGAGGGCGACCGCGAGGCTCGCGCAAAGGAGGGTTCTGGACAACTTCATCGCGGCATTTTGCCGCACGCACACGGCCGCGTCACCGCGGATTTGCCCGCGCGTTCCGCGCGCCCTACACTGCCGGGCAAGGACGAATGCATCGACGATGACGCACGACGATTACCCCCTGGAAGGCGGCTGCGACTGCGGCGCCGTGCGCTACCGGATGCTGACGCGTCCGCTCTTCGTGCATTGCTGCCATTGCCGCTGGTGCCAGCGCGAAAGCGGAGCGTCGTTCGCACTGAACGCGATGATCGAATCGGACCGCGTCGAGGTGCTGCGAGAAGCGCCGCGGCTCGTGGACACGCCATCGGCGAGCGGCAAGGGCCAGCAGGTCGCGCGCTGCCCGCATTGCCAGGTCGCCGTGTGGAGCCACTATGCGGGCGCGGGCGCCGCGGTGGCCTTCGTGCGTGTCGGCACGCTCGACCGGCCGGAGCTGCTGCCGCCCGACATCCACATCTTCACGTCCACGCGGCAGCCCTGGGTGGTGCTGCCGCCGGGCACGCCGGCGGTGGCCGAATACTACGAGCGCAACGCCTACTGGCCCGCAGAAAGCCTCGCGCGGCGCGAAGCCTTGCGGCGCGGCCCGCCAAAGACATGACACCGGGAGAAAACATGTACACCTTGTATGGATCGCGCGGGTCGGGCTCGGCCGCGGCGGAGATGGGACTCCACGCGGCGGGCCTGCCGTACCGCGTGGTGCGCGCCTCGCGGTGGGAAGCCGACTCGGCGCAGGAGGAGTTGCGCAAGGTCAACCCGCTGCTGCAGATCCCCACGCTCGTGCTGCCCGACGGCGCCGTGATGACCGAGAGCGCGGCGATCCTCATGCACCTCGGGCTGGACGCCGCGCCGGCGAGTGCCCTGCTGCCGAAGGACCCGCGGTCGCGCGCCCAGTCGCTGCGGGGCCTCGTGTACATCCCGGCCAACTGCTACAGCGGCATCACCATCCTCGACTACCCCGGGCGCTTCACCACGGCGACCGACGAGCCCTCGCTCGAAGCCATCCGGCAGGGCACGCGCGCGCAGATGCACAGGAACTGGGAGGTGTTCGCGGACACCTTTCCCGCCACGCCCTTCCTCGCGGGCGACGCGCCCGGCGCGCTCGATTTCCTGGCGGTGGTGGTGTCGAAGTGGGGCGGCACGCGCCAGCACCTGCAGGTACACCGGCCCCGCTTCACGGAACTGCTGGCGCGTATCCAGGCGCATCCCGCCGTGGCGCCCGTCTACTCGCAACACTGGGATTCGTGAGCATGCCGCGCCGCCCCGTCAATGTGCATCCGGCGTATCACGCGCATGTCTACTTCGACGCGCCGACCGTGGAGCAGGCGCGAGCGCTCGTGAGCGACGCGTGGCACAAGTTCTACGTGTCCGCGGGCCGGCTGCACCAGAAGGAGGTCGGCCCGCATCCGCGATGGAGTTGCCAGATCGGCTTCGACGCCGCGGAGTTCGACAAGGTCATCCCCTGGCTCGAGGCGAACCGCAATGGCCTGGACATCCTCGTGCACGGGGACACCGGCGACGACCTGAAGGACCACACCGATTACGCCTACTGGCTGGGCCAGGAGTGGCCCCTGAAGCTGGAGATCTTCAGGCGGGCCTGACGCCGGGCGCGGACACGCGCGCGATGGCGGCGCTGAGCACGTCGGCGGAGCAGGGCTTGGGCAGCACTTCGAATCCCATCTTCTCGATGGCGTCCAGCTGCTCCGCGTAGCCCGTCATGAGCAGCACCGGCAGGTTCGGGTGGGTGTCGCGCAGGTGGCGCGCGAGGGCGAGCCCGTTCATCTCCCCCGGCATCACGACGTCGGTGAGCACGAGGTCCGGCAATGCCGTGCGTGCAGCGAGCCATTCCAGTGCGCCGGCCGCCCGGTCCACGCGGGTCACCGAGCAGCCGAGCGCTTCCAGCAGGGGAATGAGGCCCATCGCGACGTCGTTGTTGTCCTCGACGAGCAGCACCGACTTGTCCAGGTTGCGGTCCACCGCCTGCGCCGACGCGGGCTGCGCCGCGGACTCGCCATCGGCGGCGGGGAAATACAGGCTCACGGTCGTGCCTTGCCCCACGACGCTGCGGATCGTCGCGGCGCCGCCCGCGCGCTGGCACAGGCCGTACACCTGGCTCAGGCCCAGGCCCGTGCCGTGGCCGACCGGCTTGGTGGTGTAGAAGGGCTCGAACACCTTGCCGAGCGTGGCCTCGTCGATGCCCGAGCCGGTGTCGGTGGCCTCGATCAGCACGGCCTCGCCTGCGATGGTGCCGGGCATGTCCGGACGCGCATTGCGCGCGGAAATGGTGAAGGAGCCGCCGCCGGGCATCGCGTCGCGCGCGTTGATGCCGAGGTTCAGCAAGGCGAGATCGAGTTCCGCGAGGTCGATGGTGATGGGGCGCGTGTCGGGCGCGACGTCGATCCCGAGGCGGATCTGGCTGCCGAGCACCGGCGCGATCAGCTCCTTGATCTCGGGCAGGCGGTCCTGCAGGCGCACCTGTTCGGGCACGAGCACCTGGCGGCGCGAAAAGGCGAGCAGCTGCCGCGTGAGTTTCGTCGCCGAATCCACGGCGCGGCCGATGGAGTCGAGCTGGCGGCCCCCCGCGTCGCTCACGTGGCGGCGCAGGAGGAAGGCGTTGTTGCTGATCACCATCAACGCGTTGTTGAAGTCGTGCGCGACGCCGCCCGTCAGGCGGCCGAGCGCTTCGAGCTTCTGCGCCTGCCGCAGGGCTTCCTCGGCGCGCATCCGTGTGTGGGTCTCGCGCTCGAGCTCGTCGGCGGACTCCAGCGATTCGCGCGTGCGCCGCAGGGCGAAGCGCGAGGTGAAGAACAGCGCGGCGAAGGGCGGGACCCCGAGCGCGAAAAGCACGGCAAGGTCCTTCGCGATGTCCGCCCGCATGGCGGAGATGTTCATGCCGGTGCCCACGTAGAGCGGATAGTCCCCGATCTTGCGGTAGGCGATCAGGCGGTCCTGGCCATCCGTGCTCGACACGCCGCGCAGCTGCGCCGTCGGCACGCCTTGCGCCACCTTGGCGAGCACGGGGCTGGACGCGCCCATGCGTTCGGGCTGGTTGGGCAGGCGCGGCCAGCGGGTGTAGATCTCGCCGCTCTCGCGAAACAGGTTGACGGCGAGCCCGGGTTCGTCGGCCACGAGGTCGGCATAGAAGTCCTCGAAGTACTTCGTGAGCAGGCTGAGGTTGATCACGCCCGCGAACTTGCCGTCCGGCCCGTCGAAGCGGACGCTGAGGTCCATGATCCGCTCGCGGGTCGTCCGGGTCAGGAAGGGCGCGGAAACATAGCGGCCCCCGGTGCCGGCACGGTGCGCCTGGAAGTAGGGCCGGTCGGTGAAGTCGAGCTCGGGGGGCGCCTGGGGAAACCGGCTTGTCGCGATCGGGTGGCCGTCCGCGCCGATGATCCAGATCGACTGGATCTGCGGCTGGCCCCTGATGCGCTCCGCGAGCAGGGCGTGCAACCGGGGTTGCGCCTGCCGCAGCTCAGCCATGGACTTGCCCTGCAGCTGGTCCAGGAGGCGGTCCTGCATCGCTTCGGCGCTCGCGACCACCTTGCTCGCGTGCTCGTGCGCCACCCGCAGCGAGCGGTTGACCCGCTGCTCGGGCACGTCGCTGGCCTCCCAGAAGCGGTAGGCACCGAAAATGAGGTAGATGAACACCGGCACGGCGATGCTCAGGGCGCCCAGCAGTTTCAGGGACCGCAAGGGGTCAGGTTTCATTGCGCGCGATCATAGCCCGCGCGGGGCATGCGCGCTCAGTCGTGCAGCGAGGACAGGAATTGCTTGAGCTCCGGCGTCTCCGGCGCGCCGAACAGCGCCTGCGGCGTGCCCATCTCGTGCACGCGGCCCTGGTGCATGAAGATCACGCGGTCGCTCACCTTGCGCGCGAAGCTCATCTCGTGCGTCACCATGAGGAGGGTCATGCCTTCCTCGGCCAGGCTCTCCACCACGCGCAGCACTTCGCCGACGAGCTCCGGGTCGAGCGCGCTCGTGATCTCGTCGCACAGCAGCACGGCGGGTTCCATCGCGAGTGCGCGCGCGATCGCCACGCGCTGCTGCTGCCCGCCGGAGAGCTGCTCGGGCATCGCGTCGAACTTCTCGGCGAGGCCCACGCGATCGAGCAGTTTCTTCGCGAGCTGCACGGCTTCCTCGGCGTTTTTCTTCTTCACGAGGGTGGGCGCCAGCATGATGTTGCGGCCCACCGAGAGGTGCGGGAAGAGGTTGAAGCTCTGGAAGATCATGCCCACGCGCTGGCGCAGCTCGCGCATGGCGCCGGGGCTGTCGTGCAGCAGCGGCTTGCCGTCGACCGTCAGCGCGCCGTCCTGGAAGGTCTCCAGCCCGTTGATGCAGCGCAGCAGCGTGCTCTTGCCCGAACCGCTCTTGCCGATGATGGCGATGACCTCGCCGCTTTCGACCTTCAGGTCGATGCCCTTCAGGACTTCGTTCGTGCCGAAGGACTTGCGCAGGGCGGTGATTTCAACGACGGGACGCATTGATTTTTCCCTCGAGGATCTTGGCGTAGAAGCTGATGGGGTAGCACAGCGCGAAGTACAGCAGCGCGACGCAGCTGTACACGACGAAGGGCTTGAAGGTCGCATTGGTGATCATGGTGCCGGCCTTCGTGAGCTCCACGAAGCCGATGACGGACGCGAGCGCCGTGCCCTTGATCACCTGCACGAGGAAGCCGACCGTCGGCGGGATGGCGATGCGCGAGGCTTGCGGCAGCACCACGTGACGCAGTTGCTCGCCGAAGTTCAGCGCGAGGCTCTGCGCGGCTTCCCACTGGCCCCTCGGGATGGAGGCGACGCATCCGCGCCAGATCTCGGTGAGGAAGGCGCTGGTGTAGAGCGTGAGCGCGAGCGCCGCGGCGACCCAGGGCGAGGTGTTGATGCCGAAGAGCGCGATGCCGAAGTAGGCGAGAAAGAGTTGCATCAGCAGCGGCGTGCCCTGGAACAGCTGCACGTAGCCGCCGACGAAGCGATGCGCCCAGACGGAGGGCGTCAGGCGCAGGACGAGGAGCGCGAGGCCGACGAGCCCGCCGCCGATGAAGGCGATGAGCGACAGCGCGACCGTCCAGCGGCCGGCCTGCAGCAGGTTGCGGAAGATGTCCCAGACGGTGAATTCGACCATTGCGCCCTCACCTGCCGAAGAGGAAGCGCGGGCCGAGCCAGTTCAGCAGCTTGCGCACGCCGATGGCCAGCAGGAGGTAGATGCCCGTCGCGATCAGGAAGGCTTCGAACGCGCGGAAGTTGCGGCTCTGGATCAGGTTGGCCGCGTAGCTCAGTTCCTCGGTGGAGATCTGCCCGCAGACAGCCGAGCCGAGCATCACGATGATGATCTGGCTCACGAGCGCCGGCCACACCTTGCGCAGCGCGGGCGGCAGCACCACGCGCATGAAGACCTGCGCATGCGTCATCGCCAGGCTCTGGGCCGCCTCGATCTGTCCGCGCGGTGTCGCCTCGATGCCGGCGCGAATGATCTCTGCCGCGTACGCGCCGAGGTTGACCACCATCGCGATGATCGATGCGACCTCGGGCGACAGCTTCACGCCCATGGCGGGCAGGCCGAAGAACACGAAGAACAGCTGCACGATGAAGGGCGTGTTGCGGATCAACTCCACATAGGTGCCCACCACGACGCGCAGCCACGTCGCGCCGTACGTGCGTGCCCAGGCGCAGGCCACGCCCGCCGCGACGCCGACGACGGCCGACACGAAGGTCAGCCCGAGCGTCCACGCCACGCCCTTGAGCAGCATCGGCCACTGCGAGAGGACGGCGAGGAAGTCGAAGGCGACGCGCATGGCGCAGGGCGATCAGTTCGGCAGGTCGCCGGCCGGGCGGCCGAGCCACTTCACGGACATCTTGTCGATGTCGCCGTTCTTCTTGGCCTCGGCGAGGATCTCGTTGACCTTTAGGCGCAGCTTGTCCTCGCCCTTGCCCACGCCGATGAAGTTCGGCGAGTCCTTCAGCACGAACTTGTATTCGGTGCCCAGCTGCGGGTTCTTGGCCATCATGTTGCCCGCGACCTGCGCGCTGGTGGCGACGAGTTGCGTCTGGCCGGCGACGAAGGCGGACACCGTGGAGTTGTTGTCCTCGAAGCGGCGCAGCTCGGTGGTGGGCGGCGCGACCTTGGTGAGTTCGGCATCGTCGACGGAACCGCGCGTGACGGAGATCGACTTGCCGGCGAGGTCGGCGGGCGCCTTCACCGTCATCGTCTTCGGGCCGAACACGGCGATGAAGAAGGGCGAGTAGGCGGAAGTGAAGTCGATCACCTTCTCGCGCTCGGGGTTCTTGCCGAGGGTGGAGATCACGAGGTCCGCCTTCTTGGTCTGCAGGTAGGCGATGCGGTTGGCGGTGGTCACGGGCAGCAGTTCCACCTTCACGCCGAGCTTGGCGGCGATGTAGTTGGCCATGTCGATGTCCAGGCCCTGGGGCTTCAGGTCCGTGCCGACGAAGCCGTACGGCGGGAAGTCCGTGGGGATCGCGATCTTGATTTCCTTCGCCTTCATCACGTCGTCGAGCGCGGTCTGCGCCTGCGCGGTGAGCGTGGTGCCGCCGAGCGCGGCGGCTGCGAGGGCGAGGGTGAAGAGGCGCTTGCCGGGGTTCATAAGACTTCTCCTAGGTAGGTGGAACGGGTGGACCGCGTCTTGCGGGCCGGGGATGGATCCTTGCCACGCAACTCCCGTGCCTTGCCCATGGGGGCGAGGGCGTCGCGCAGTTTCGACAGCGGGTCGGCGTCGCCGGGCATCTGCAGCTTGAGTTGCCAGGTGGAGAGGTGGGCGGCCATGAGCTGCTCGGCCTTCTTCAGCTCCCCTGCTTCGAGCGCGGCCACGATGTCCACGTGTTCCGAGCACGACTGCGCGGCGTCTTCCGGCGTCTGGTAGCGCATCGCGATGAGGGTGGTGCGGGCGGTGAAGTCGCGCAGGGTCTCGGCCAGCAGCGAGTTGCCCAGGCATTCCGCCAGGCACACATGGAAGTCGCCGAGCAGGAAGCTGCGGGCGCCCACGTCGCTGCCCTTGATGGCCGCCTTCTGCCGCGCCAGGTGAGCACGCAGGCGCGTGATCTCGGGCTTGTCGACTTTCTTCGTCGTGCGGATGAGGCCGGTTTCGATGACGCGGCGCGCTTCGAAAGCTTCGCGCGCTTCGTCCTGCGAGGGCTCGACCACGTACCAGCCGCGCCGCGCGCTGACGGTGACGATGCCGCGCGCGGCGAGCCGCGTGAGCGCCTCGCGCACGATGGTGCGGCTGCAGTCGAACAGCATCGCGAGCTGCTGCTCGCCGAGCCGCGAACCGGGCTCCAGTTTGCGCGCCATGACGGCTTCGAGGATGCGGTCGCTGATCTCGGAGGAAGTGGCCATGAATCAATGTATAGCAGTTGCCGTGCCACTGGTATACAAGACTTGCGCACCAAAATTGGGGGTTTCCCGGGGGTGGGTGCACCACGGCGGGGCGAGGTGGTGCATGTGGGGCGTTTTGAACGCAGAGAGCGCAGAGGTTTCGCAGAGGACGCAGAGGAAATGCAGGAAGAAATCCAAGGGAATCTTCAATTCATTGGATTCGGTCTTCCTCTGCGTCCTCTGCGGAACCTTCGCGTCCTCTGCGTTCAAAAGACGGAGGCGCGCCCCAAAAATCAGAACCGCAGTTCCACCAGCCCGATCCCGGCCAGTTGAGCCTGCACATGCGCACCCTCCGGAGCGAACAGCATACCGGTGCACGACCCCGTCGTGACCACCTGTCCCGCACGCAAGGGCGCGCCGCGCTGCACGCAGTGCCACGCGAGCCAGGAGAGCAGGCGCCAGATGTCGGCGGCGGGGTTGGCGCCGCGTGTCACCGCCACGGGCTGGCCGTCGAAGGCGAGGTAGGCCTCCACGACGCGCAGGTCCACGTCGTCCGGCACCAGCGTCGAAGGGGCTCCGAGCACCATGCCCCCATGGCTTTGCAGGTCCGCCAGCTGGGCGAGCGGGGTGCTGTCGCGCCAATCGGCCAGGCGCGTCTCCACGACTTCGATCGCGGGGAGCACTTCGCCGATGGCGGCGCGTACGGTCGCGGCGTCGGGCGGGCCGTCGCGCGGCACGAGGTCGTGCGCGAGGCGCACCGCGACTTCCAGCTCGATGCCGCGCATGCGCCACGGCGGCCCGGCGAGCGTGATGCCGCTGGAGAAGAATCCGGCCGCCGGCAGCGGCGCGCAATTCGGCTCCTGGTCGAGGCCCTTCGCGCCGACCTTCCAGCCCCCGATGGGGCCGAGCGACGCGAGCGTGGCGTCCTGCACGCGGAAGGCCGTGTCGCGATCCGGCGGTGTCGCCTCCGCGTGGGGGACCGCGGTGGATCCCTTGTGCGTGGCGGCGAGGCGGCGGCCCAGCGCGGCGGGATCGAAAGCGGAGGGTGGGGTCATGGCGCCGCCATCGTAGGGGGAGGTTCCGGCGGCCACACGGCCTCCGGCGGAAAGGCCTGCTCCCACCTGTGGGCAAATGCGAGCAGCGAGGCATCGGCGCCGCGCGGCCCGACGAGCTGAAAACCGACCGGCAAGCCCCCGGCGAAGCCGCCGGGCAGCGCGATGGCCGGCAGGCCCGCGGCGTTGACGAAGGCCGTGAAGATCGCGTGGCCCCGCGGCCCGGCGGGCCGTCCGGCGATCAGCGCGGGATGCGTCTCGCCCAGCGGCCAGGGCGGCGCGGCGGTGGCAGGGGTGAGGATGAAGTCGTGCGCGGAGAACACGTCGACCAGCCGCGCCTGCAAGGTGCGCACGGCGGCAAGTGCATCGAAGAGCGCCGTGGCGGACAGGCCGGCGCCATGCGCCGCGTTCGCGCGCGCGGCGGCGCCGCAGCGTTCGAGGTCCACGGGCTGCGTGCCGCGCTGCCCCAGTTCCGGAAAGCGCGACGCATCGGCCAGCATCCACGCGAGGCCCGCGTTCGACAACGACGGCCACGCGTCGTTGACCGCTTCGGACCATCCCACGCCGGCGACCTCGGTCACGGCGTGCCCCATCGATGCGAATTGCGAAGCCGCGCGTTCGACGGCCGCTGCGATCCCCGCATCGACCGGATGATCCGCGAACGTGCGCACGAAGAGGAGGCGGACAGGGCCATGCGTTTCATCGGTTGCACCGGGCGGCACCATCGCATGCGCGAACGCCTGCACGTCCGCCACGCGGCGGGCCATCAGCCCCGGCTGCTCGAAGTGCAGGAAGATCTCCGGCAGGCCGCCGCCGCGCGCGAGCCAGTCCGCGCCAGGCTTGAAGCCGACCACGCCGGTGTGGGAGGCGGGCCGGCGTGTCGAGCCCCCTCCGTCGGTCGCGAGCGCGAGCGGTCCCATGCCGCACGCGACGGCGGCCGCTGCGCCGCCTGAAGAGCCACCCGGTGTGCGCGCCAGGTTCCACGGGTTGCGCGTGGCGCCGGCAAGGAGGTTTTCGGTGACGCCTTGCAGCGCGAACTCGGGCAGCATCGTCTTGCCGAAGATCACCGCCCCGGTGGCGCGCAGCCTGGCGACGGGCAACTCGTCCTGCGGCGCGATGAAGCCTTCCAGCAACCGGCTGCCCCAGGTGGTGGGCATGCCGGCGGCGTGCAGGTTGTCCTTCAGGCTCACGGGCACGCCGTCCAGCGGACTCAACGGTTGGCCGCGGGACCAGCGCGCTGCGCTCTCGCGCGCGGACGCCAACGCGCCGGCGGCGTCCACGTGCAGCATCGCGTTGACCGCGCCCTGGCATGCGGCCACGCGCGCGAGGCAGGCGTGCAAGGCATCCACCGGGTCGAAATCGCGCCGGCGGTAGCCGTCGCTCAGCGCCAGCGCGCCCAGGCGCCAGAGGTCGGTCATGCGGTCTCCATTTCCGTGCCGATGATATCGGCGCGCGATCGGCGCGCGGCCCGGCGTCGCCAAAGCGACCGCGTTGGGGCCATCCCTGATGCACCGCATCAGGCGCAGGGATAGGCTGGCCCCATGCAACGCCCGCACTACAAATTCTGGCCACGTCGCCTGCCGCACGCGATCACGCCGCCCGCCACCTCGCTCTGGGACAACCTCGACACCAGCGCCCGCCGTTACCCGGACAAGGCCGCGCTGGTCTTCTTCGGGCGTACCGTCACCTACCGGCAACTGCGCGAGCAGGCCGAGCGCCTCGCGGCCCGGCTGCACGCACTGGGCGTGCGCAAGGGCGACCGCGTCATGCTCGACATGCAGAACTGCCCGCAGCTCGTCATCGCGCACTTCGCGATCCTGCGCGCCAACGCGGTGGTGGTGCCGGTCAACCCGATGAACCGCGCGCAGGAGCTGCAGCATTACATCGACGACCCGGACGCGAAAGTCGCCATCACCACCTCCGACCTCGCCGCGGAGGTCGCGAAAGCCAGCGATGCGCTGCCGCAGGGCAGGCGCCTCGCGCACCTCATCGTCACGCAGTTCGCGGACGCCTTCGATGCGGACGGAGAGGAGGCGCGCGCGATGCCCGCCGCATGGCGCGACTGGCTGCTCACGCCGCACCCGCTGCCGGCGTTCGCGGGCGGCGAAGCCATCCGCTGGACCGATGCGCTGGACATCGCGGCGCCGCCGCCCGCGCTGGACGTCGGTCCGTCCGACATGGCCGTGCTGCCCTACACCAGCGGCACCACCGGCCTGCCCAAGGGCTGCATGCACCTGCACTCGAGCATCATGCACAACGCGGTGTCGAGCGCGACCTGGGGCAACGGCACGTCCGAGAACGTCACGCTGCTGGTCGTGCCGATGTTCCACATCACCGGCATGGTGAGCGTGATGCACGCGAGCATCTACATGGCCGCGACGCTCGTCGTGATGCCGCGCTGGGACCGCGACCTCGCGGGCCGCCTCATCTCGCGCCACCGCGTGACGACCTGGACGAACATCCCGACGATGGTGATCGACCTGATGGGCAGCCCGAGCTTCGGCGAGTACGACCTCTCCAGCATCGTGCACATCGGCGGCGGCGGCGCGGCGATGCCGCAGGCGGTGGCGCAGCGCCTGCTCGAGCAGTTCGGCCTGCGCTACGTGGAAGGCTACGGGCTCACCGAGACCGCGGCGCCCTCGCACAGCAACCCGCCCGACGACCCGAAGCAGCAGTGCCTGGGCATACCCTTCATGGGCTGCGATTCGCGCGTCGTCGACCCCGACACGCTGCAGGAAGTGCCGGTGGGCGAGCAGGGCGAGATCATCACGCACGGCCCCATGGTGTTCGCGGGCTACTGGAAGCGGCCGGAAGCCACCGCGGCCGCGTTCATCGAGTTCGAGGGCAAGCGCTTCTTCCGCTCCGGCGACCTCGGCCGCATGGATGCCGACGGCTACTTCTTCCTCACCGACCGGCTCAAGCGGATGATCAACGCGTCCGGCTTCAAGGTCTGGCCGGCCGAGGTGGAAGCGCTCATGTTCCGCCACCCGGCCATCCAGGAAGCGTGCGTGATCGCCGCCAGGGATGCGTACCGCGGCGAGACGGTTAAGGCGGTGGTGGTGCTGCGGGCCTCGCACAAGGGGCAGGTGAGCGAGCAGGACGTGATCGACTGGTGCCGCGAGAACATGGCCGTCTACAAGGTGCCGCGAATTGTCCAGTTCGCCGACGCGCTGCCCAAGAGCGGCAGCGGCAAGGTGATGTGGCGCACCCTCCAGGAGGCGGAAGGCTGACCGCCGTGAAATAGGTCCGTGGGGCCAGCTCGGCTGTCGGTCTCCTCCTACACGAGGGCGGAAGGTTTGCGAATAGCATCGGGCGCATTCTGTCTCTGAGCCATTCCACGATTCGATGCGTGCCAACCCCTCCGCGCCCAATTTCGACCAGCAGGCCCGCGCATCCACCGGCATCAAGGGCCTGGATGACATCCTGGGTGGCGGCCTCCCCGAAAATCACCTCTACCTCGTCGAGGGCACGCCCGGCGCGGGCAAGACGACGCTGGGCCTTCAGTTCCTTCGCAAGGGCGTCGAAAGCGGCGACAAGGGCCTCTACATCACCCTCTCGGAGACGGCCGCCGAACTGAAGACGGTGGCGGCGTCGCATGGCTGGACGCTCGACGGCGTGGAGATTTTCCAGCTGGTCACCGAAGACGGCCTGAGCCCCGAATCCGAGCAGTCGATCCTGCATCCGTCGGAGGTGGAGCTCGGCGAGACGACGCGGGGCATCATGGCCGCCGTCGAGCAGATCCGGCCGCGCCGGGTCGTCTTCGACAGCCTGTCGGAGATGCGCCTGCTGGCCCAGAACTCCCTGCGCTACCGCCGGCAGGTGCTGGCACTGAAGAGCTTCTTTTCCTCGCGCAACTGCACCGTGCTGCTGCTGGACGACCGCAGCGCGTCGCACGACGACCTGCAGCTGCACAGCATCGCGCACGGCGTGATCGCCCTGGACCACAGCGTGGACTCCTACGGCCCCGAGCGCCGCCACCTGCGGGTGGTGAAGATGCGCGGCATCCCGTTTCGCGGCGGCGAGCACGACTTCAACCTCGATACCGGCGGGCTGTCGGTGTTTCCGCGACTCGTGGCGGCGGAACACCGCACGGATTTCGAAGGCGAGCTCGTGTCCACCGGCACGGCCGCGCTCGACTTGTTGCTCGGCGGCGGCATCGCGCGCGGCAGCAACACGCTCTTCGCGGGACCGTCGGGCGTGGGCAAGACCACCACGGCGGTGGCATGCACGCGCGCCGCGCTGTTGCGCGGCGAAAGGGCGGTCTATTACTGTTTCGACGAGGGCCTCGCGACGCTGCTGACCCGCAGCCGGGCCCTGGGCATGGACGTGGACCCGTTCCTGCGCAGCGGGCAGCTGAGGCTGCAGATGCTGGATCCGGCGGAGGTATCGCCGGGCGAATTCGCCAACATGGTCCGTGCGGCCGTGGAAGACGGCGCGCGCACAGTGGTGATCGACAGCCTCAACGCGTACCTGCAGGCCATGTCGGGCGACAAGCACCTGCTGCTGCAGATGCACGAACTGCTCACCTACCTGAACCAGCGCGGCGTCGTCACCATCCTCATCCTCGCGCAACATGGCCTCGTGGGGGACGTGCGCGGCGACGTGGATTTGAGTTACCTGTCGGACGGCATCCTGCTGTTCCGTTTTTTCGAGGCGCGCGGCAGCCTGCTCAAGGCGGTCTCGGCCGTCAAGAGCCGCACCAGCCCGCACGAGCTCACCATCCGCGAGTTCCGGCTGGGACCGAAGGGCATCGAGGTCGGCGAGGCGCTGACCGATTTCCACGGTGTCATGTCCGGTATCGCCACTTACCGCGGAAGCATGCCCCTGCTGTCCGACGCCGACGGGACCCCCGCATGACCGAATTGAGAGTACTCGTCCATGCACCGCGGGGCCGGGACGCCGCCGTGGTGAAGGACGTGATCGAGGCCAGCCACCGCGTCGAGGTCTGCGCCACCGCACCGCAGCTGGTTGCGGCCCTGAATGCGGGAGCCGCGGCCGCGGTGCTGACGGAAGAAGTCCTGAACGAGGCGGGCCTGGCCGAGGCCCTGCGCACGTGGCTCGCCGGCCAGCCGCCCTGGTCCGACTTTCCCTTCGTCGTCCTGGCGGCCCGCAAGGTCGGGCCGCGCGCGCAGAGCGCGACGCAGGCCCTGCACGGCCTGGGCAACGTGATCCTGCTCGAGCGGCCGCTCAACGCCGAGACGCTCGCGAGCGCCGCGGACGCCGCCGTGCGGGCCCGGAGGCGCCAGTACGCGACGCGCATGCACCTGGAGGAAATCCAGCAGGGCCAGTCCAAGCTCGAGCAGCTCAACGGCGAGCTCGAGCGCCGCATCGAGGGCCGCACGCGCGAGCTGTCGGAGGCGAACAACCGGCTGATGAAGGAAATCTCCGAGCGCGAGCGCGCCCAGGCGGCGCTCACGCAGTCGCAGAAGATGGAGGCGATCGGCCGGCTCACCGGCGGCATCGCGCACGACTTCAACAATCTCCTGCACGTGGTCAACATGAACCTCGAGCTGATCTCCCTCTATGCGAAGGAGGAGAAGGTCAAGCCGGTGGTGGACCGCGCCAAGAGCGCGTCGCGGCGCGGGGCGAAGCTCACGGGCCAGCTCCTTTCGTTCGCGCGCAACCAGTCGCTCATGCCCAAGCTCACGCACGTGAACCGGCTGCTGATGGGCATGAAGGACCTGATCGAGATCTCCGCGGGGAGCGCGGTGGCCGTGGAGTTCGAATTGTGCGAGCAGGACGCCGCCGTCGTCGTGGACCCGAGCCAGCTCGAGATGGCGGTGCTGAACCTCGCCGTCAACTCCCGCGACGCGATGCCCGAAGGCGGCATCCTCACCATCTCCACCTGCGAGAAGCAGGACGTCGAAGCGTACGGCGAACTCGCGCGCGGCGACTACGTCGTGGTCACCGTGAGCGACACGGGCCCCGGCATCCCGCCGCAGTTCCTGTCGAAGGTGTTCGACCCCTTCTTCACGACCAAGCCGCTGGGCAGCGGCACGGGGTTGGGCCTGAGCCAGGTGTACGGCTTCGCGCGGCAATCGGGCGGCCTCGCCTTCATCCGCAGCGAGACGGACAAGGGCACGACGGTGGAGATGTATTTCCCCGCGGCGCGCGACGAGCAGGAGGACCAGTCGGTGCCCCTGCAATCGCTGCCGCTGCCGCGCGGCGAGAAGGCCAGGCGCATCCTCGTCGTGGAAGACGACGCCGACGTGCGCCGCGTGATCGTCGAATGCCTGGGCCTCATCGGCTACAGCGTCAACGAGGCGGCCAACGGCACCGAAGGCCTGGAGGCGATCGGCCGCGCAAAGCCCGACGTGCTGATCGTGGACTACGCGATGCCGGACATGACGGGCGCCGAAGTGATCTCCAAGGCGCGCGAGATGGGGCACCACATGCCCGTCATCCTCGCGACCGGCTATGCGGACATGGCGGAAGTGGAGCGTCTCGCCGGCAAGCTCGCGATCCTGCGCAAGCCTTTCGACATCAACACCCTGGGCGACGCCGTGGCACGCGCACTGGACGGCAAGCCCGTCGAGGAAGCGGAAGAGAGCGGGGCGCTCAGCAGCGCGTGACGTGAAGCGCAGCACCCTGGCCGGGCAGGTCATCGTCATCACCGGCGCCACGAGCGGCATCGGGCTGTGCACCGCGCAGCTCGCGGCGCAGCGCGGCGCCAAAGTCGTCCTGGTCGCGCGCAGCACTGGCGTGCTCGAGAGCGTCGTGCGGCTGATCCGCGAGAGCGGCCATGACGCGATCCACCTCGTCGCCGACGTGGCCGACCGCGCGCAGGTCGCGGCCGCGGCCCAGGCGGCGATCGACGCCTACGGGCGCATCGACACCTGGGTCAACAACGCGGGCGTGTCCATCTACGGGCGGCTCGACGAGGTGAGCGAGGAAGACAGCCGGCGGATGTTCGACGTGAACTTCTGGGGCGTGGTCAACGGCTCGCTGGCGGCCCTGCCGCATCTGAAAGCCAGCGAAGGCGCGCTCATCAACGTGGGCAGCGAGGTGTCCGAACTCGCGCTGCCCCTGCAGGGCATGTATGCCAGCTCCAAGCTCGCGGTGAAGGGCTTCACCGACGCGCTGCGCGTCGAGCAGGAGGAAGTGGACAAGTCAGGCGTGTCGGTCACGCTGATCCAGCCGTCCGCCGTGGATACCCCGCATCCGCAGCATGCGCGCAACTACATGGATGCCGAGCCGCGTCATCCGACGCCCACGATCGATCCGGCGCGCGTCGCCGAGGCGATCCTCCGGGCCGCGACCGAGGGCGGGCGCGACGTGAAGGTCGGCGCCATCGCGATGTTGAACAGCGCGATGTCCACGCTCGCGCCCGCACTCGCGGACAAGCTCGCCGCGCGGCGCGCGGACCGGCAGCAGACGGACCAGCCGCCGCAGCGGCCCGCGGGCGCGCTCTACGAGCCCACCGAATCGGGCCGCATCCACGGGCTGCCCCAGCCCGACGAAGCATTCGCCGGCGAGGCGGATGACTGAGCCGCCGCTCGACTGCCTCGTGATCGGCGGCGGTGCGGCGGGTCTCGTGGCCTGCGTCTACCTCGGCCGGTTCCGGCGCCGCGTGGCGCTGGTCGACGAGGGCAAGAGCCGTCTGGGCTGGATTCCGAAGACGCGCAACGTGATGGGATTTCCGGACGGCATCGCGGGCAAGGACCTGTGGGCGCGCATGCGGGAGCACGCGGCCAACTATGGCGTGACCGCGCATGTGGGACGCGTGGAGAGGCTCGCGCGCGGCGCCGACGGCATCTTCGACGCCACATCGGGCAAGCAGCGCTGGCGCGCCCGCTTCGTGATCCTGGCGACGGGCGCGGTCGACGTCGTGCCCGAGCTGGGCGGCCTCGCGGAATCGCTGCAGGCGGGCGTGGTGCGCTACTGCCCCGTGTGCGATGGCTACGAGACCGAAGGGCAGCGCGTGGCCGTGCTGGGCCGCGAGGTGCACGGCATGCGCGAATCCGCCTTCCTCTCGGGCTTCGCGAACGAGGTGACCTGGCTGTCGATGGACTCGCACGCGTCGCTCCCGCAGGACGCGCTCGCCCATCTGCGCGAGCGCAAGGTCGCGATCGCCGGCGGCGACCCGCGCCACATCCACTGCGCGCCCGGGCAGGGCGTCACCGTGGAAATGCACGACGGCAAGCGGCACGAGTTCGACGTGCTCTACCCGGCCCTGGGCATCACGCATGCGTCGGAGCTCGCGACGGCGCTCGGCGCGCGTGCGCAGGAGGACGGCCAGCTCGAAGTCGACGACCACCTGCAGACGACGGTGGACGGCCTGTACACCGCGGGCGACGTGGCGGTCGGCCTGAACCAGATCAACGTCGCGGCGGGGCACGCCGCGATCGCGGCCACGGCCATCCACAACCGGCTCTGACCGCCGGCTCGCGCTGGACTACGATGGGCGACCTTCGTCGTATCCAGGAGCGCGCGTGAAGATCAACACCGTGGAGCCCTTCATCCTGCACGTGCCGGTCACCGGCTCGCAGATCGCCGACAGCACGCACACCATCAGCCACTGGGGCGTGGTCGGCGCGCGCATCGCCACGGAGGACGGGCTGGAAGGCTTCGGCTTCACCGGCACGCATGCCTTTCTTGCCGGCGACCGCCTCATCACGCAGTGCATCTCGACATGCCACGCGCCGCTGCTCATCGGCGAGGACCCGGACGACGTGCAGCGCCTCTGGCTCAAGCTCGCGCGCCATCCCGCCCTGCAGTGGATCGGCCGTGCAGGCATCACCACGCTGTCGCACGCGGCGATCGACGTCGCCCTCTGGGACCTGAAGGCCAAGCGCGCGGGCGTGCCGCTGTGGAAGCTGCTCGGCGGGCAGGTGCGCGAGAAGGTGCGCGCGTACAACACCGACATCGGCTGGCTGAGCATCGCGGACGACAAGCTCGTGGAAGGCGCTCGCCGCGCGGTGGACGACGGATTCACGGGCATCAAGATCAAGGTGGGTTCGACCGTGGAGCGGGACCCCGCGCGGCTGGCCGCGGTGCGCCGCGCGATCGGCCCGTCGGTCACGCTGGCCATCGACGGCAACGGCAAGTGGGACCTGCCCACCTGCCTGCGCTTTTGCCACGGCGCGCGGGACCAGGACGTCTACTGGTTCGAGGAGCCGCTCTGGTACGACGACGTGAAGTCGCATGCGGAGCTGGCGCGCGCCACGAGCATTCCCGTCGCACTGGGCGAGCAGCTGTACACGCAGGATGCCTTTGCCGAGTTCTTCCACCAGCGCGCGATCCATTGGGTGCAGCCCGACGTGACCCGCATGGCCGGCATCACCGAGGTGTGGCGCGTGTGCGAGACGGCGAATTCCTATCGCCTGCCCGTGGCGCCGCATGCGGGCGACATGAGCCAGGTGCACGTGCACCTGAACTACGCCCACCCGGCGTGCGCCGTGCTGGAGTACATCCCGTGGATCAAGGATTGCTTCGAGGAGCCGGCGGAGGTGGTGGACGGGGTGTTCCGCTTGCCGCAGCAGCCGGGCGCGGGCACGACGCCGACGGCGCGGGCCTGGGAGCGGTTTCGCGTTTGATTTGCGGACGCACGCTACGCCAAAGACGCCCCGCGCTCGGACAACAAGGCCCGCAGCAGCGACCGATGGCACCGCGACTCCTCCTCGCAATAGCAGCCTAGCGAAAACGAGGAGGTATGCGACAGCGCCGCCAGCAAGTCCAGCACGTGGCTCGCATCGGGCTGCTTCATCTGCGCCTTGAACTTTCGCGAGAAGGCGGCCCAGTCCTTGTCGGTTTCGGCTGCGAGGCCTTGCGCCATCAGTTCCGCCGTGGGCGAAAGATTGGGCAGCCAGGTGTCGTAGAAGTCGCGCTTGCCGAATTCGCTCTTCGGCACGCCGCGCGGCGGTCGGCGCACGGTGCCCAGGCGGGGGCCTTCGTCGGGGGATCGGGGGGTGCCGAGTCGAACGATGCGGATGCTCATCCCGTCAGCGTAACGGTTTCCGTGGGAGCGGTCGATCCCTGCGCGCCCTGCGCGGCCACTTCGCGCCAGCCCTGCGCTTCCCGTTCGTAGCGGCGGCTGGAGTGCAGGCTGAAGGCGCTGCCGTCCCACTGGTAGCGGTCGAGGCGGATCTCGTCGCCGTGCACGCAGATCGCGTTGAAGGAATTGTTCTCGCCGCGCCCGCGCGTGGAGGTCGCCGTGCCCGCCTGGATCGTGAGCGCGGCATAGCCGCCGAGCTCGTAGCGGTCGGACGTGCTGCCCACGTGATGCAGGTGCATGTGCCCGGACAGCAGGAGGTCCGCCCCGCACTTGGCGAATTCGCGCATCGCCATCTTCGCGCGCCACACGAGGTCGTCGTTGTCCTTGTCCTGGGGCAGGTCGAAGGGATGGTGCGTGACGACGATCTTGGTGATGTGCGCATCGAGGGCTTCGAAGCGCTCGCGCAGCAGCGCCACCTGGTCCTGGTTGATGCGCCCGTCCTTGATCGTGAGCGAGCGCGCCGTGTTCACGCCCGCCACGGCGATCTCGTCGTCGGCGAAGAAGGGGTCGAGCTCGGCGGTGATGTGGCGGCGAAAGCCCTTGAGCGGATTGACGAAGCGCTTGAAGACGTTGTGCAGCGGGATATCGTGGTTGCCCGGCACGACGAGCTGCGGCCGGGGCAGTGTGTCGAGGTATTCGCGCGCGGCCTTGAACTGCCCGCTGCGCGCGCGCTGCGTGAGGTCGCCCGACACGACGACGAGGCTCGGGTCGATGCGCTCCACGCATTCGCGCAGCGGCGCGAGCAGCGCGTCGTCGACGCGGCCGAAGTGGAGGTCCGACAGGTGCACCACCATTCTCATTGATTGTCTCCTGGCTCTTCCGGCGCGGGGACGATGACGCGCAATGCCGCGGGCCGGATGCGGTAGGTCAAGGGCGTTTCCATGAGGCTCACTTCGCCGTCGGTCGCCACGCGCATGTGGCGGTGGCGCGTGTTCACGACCAGCGACTGCGCCGTGAGGATATCGAAGTCCTTCGCCTGGCGCAGCCGGCGGAACAGTGCGCGCAATGCGAGCCGCAGCAGGCCGAAGCGGCCCGTGCGCTGGGTGATGTACAGGCTCAGCTTGCCGTCCGCGAGGCCCTGGCTGCGCCCGCCGATCTCGAAGCCTTCCATCGTGTACTCGTTGTTGCCGATGAACGCGAAGGCGCTGCGCCGGGAGATCGGCTTGCCGTCGACTTCCATGTCGAAGGACAGCACGGGGTAGCGCTGCGCGGCATGAAGGGATGCGGCGAGGAGGGCGCCCCACTTGCCGCGCCCGAGGCGCCGGCGCTGGCGCTCGCGGTCGAGGACGATGTCGGGGTAGAGGCCGAGGCTGGAATTGTTGATGAAGACGCGCCCGTTCACTTCGGCGACATCGACCTGGACCGCGTGGCCGCGAGCCAGCACGCCGAGGGCGGCATCCACTTCGATGGGGATGCCGAGGTCCTTGGCGAAGTGGTTGAGCGTGCCCATCGGCAGCACGCCGAGCGTCACCCGCGTGCCCGCGAGCTGCGAGGCGACCGCGCTCACCGTGCCGTCCCCTCCGGAGGCGACCACCATGTCAGCGCCGCGCGCGACAGCCTGTTTCGCGGTCGACAGGATTTCCTCGCCGCTGTGGACGAGGGTCACCCGGGCGTCGAGCCCGTGCTCGCGAAGCTTGCCTTCGACGTCCCGGGCCCATTCGGGCGCGCAGCCCTGGCCGGAACTGCTGTTGGCGATGACCTCGATGCGGGCGTCGGCCGCAGCCCCCGCGGCAGCGCCGGCGGCCGGTGCGGCAGGCGTGGTGGCGGGCGCCGCCGCCGGCCGCACCGGCCCGGCCACCCGCTCGGCCGGGTGCCGGCCCAGCAGCACGTAGCAGAACATCAGCCATGCGCAACCTTCGGCGACGGCGGCGAGCACGTCGCTCGGGTAGTGCACACCGAGGTACACGCGCGACAAGGCCGTGAACGCGACCATGCCGACCGCCGCCACGACACCGGCGGCCCGCCAGCGCACCGGCGCCCGGTACGCGAAGAGCAGGGTGAGCACGAAACCCCACCACACGGTGGCGCCCGCCGTGTGGCCGCTCGGAAAGCTGAAGGTGTGCAGCGCCGGCAGCGGGGACTCCATCACCGGCCGGCTGCGGTGGAACTCGTACTTGACGAGTGCGTTGAGGATGAGTCCGCCGGGAACGGCCATGAGCAGGAAGGGCAGCCACGCCGCGCGCCGCTGCCAGATCAGCACGCCGGCCGCCGCGGCGGCCATGAGGCACACGCCGGTATAGCTGTGGAGATGCGTCACCCCGACCATCAGCCGGGTGAGGGTCTCGCGCGAATGCGCGTGCACCCAGGCCATGACGCCGGCGTCGGCGCGGGTGATTGGGCCCGCACGGACGAGATCGGTGGCCAGCCAGGCGAACGAGAGGAGGGCGGCCGCCAGGAAGGCGAGCGCCTCGGGGGCCGTCAGCCGGAGGGGGGCGGGGGACCGCTGCATTGCCGCGAGCATGGCGCAGCGGCTGACCTCGCCCTGTAGTCGCGCCGCGTCAAAGGCGGGCTGCTTCTTCCTACATGCGCGGCCGTTGCGCGATGTCGCTGATGACGCGCGCATAGCGCTGCTTGCTCCAGTAGGCCGAGGCCCAGTCGATCAGCACGACGAGGCGGTTGCGAAACCCGATGAGGAAGTAGATGTGGGCGAACAGCCAGAACAGCCAGGCGAAGTAGCCGCTGAACTTGAAGTGGCCCAGGGGCGAGGCGAGGTCCACCACGGCGGCGTTGCGGCCGATGGTGGCCAGGTTGCCGTAATCGCGGTAACGGAAGGGACGCGTCGGCTGTCCCGCGATGCGGCGCAGGATGTTCGCCGCCGCGGCGCGCCCCATCTGCTTGGCCGCGGGCGACACCCCGGGCACCGGCCGGGGCTCGAGACCCGGCGCGAAACTCCGTGCGGCGGCGAGATCCCCGATCACGCTGATCTCCGCATGGCCGGGCAAGCCGAGGTCCGGCTCGACCACGACGCGCCCGGCCCGGTCCGTGGTGGCGCCCGTCGCCTGCGCCAGCTGGCGGCCGAGTGCGGAGGCCGCGACGCCGGCGGCCCACACCACGCAGCGGGTGTGGATGGTCTGCGCGGCGTGTGGCCCGTCCACGCCCTGCACCTCCACGGTCCGGCCGTCGATCGCCACGACCCGCGCCCCCAGCCGCACCTCCACGCCGAGTTTTTCCAGCTGTTCCTTCGCCCGCGCGCTCAAGTCTTCCGGCATCGCCTGCAGCACGCGCGGCCCGCCTTCCAGCAGCAGGATGCGCGCGGCCGATGGGTCGATGCGCCGGAACTCGCCCGCCAGCGTGTGATGCGCGATTTCCGCGAGCGTGCCCGCCATCTCCACGCCGGTCGGCCCGCCGCCGACGACGACGAAGGTGAGCCATGCGGCGCGCAGCGCGGGGTCCGGTTCCTTTTCCGCCGCCTCGAAGGCGAGCAGGATCCGGCGGCGGATCTCGAACGCATCGTCCAGCGTCTTCAATCCCGGCGCGAACGGCGCCCAGTCGTCGCGGCCGAAATAGCTGTGCGTCGCGCCGGCGGCGACGATGAGGTGGTCGTACGGCACGGGCGGGCCTTCCTCCAGCTTGACGAGCCGGGCCTGCGTGTCGATGGCGGTGACGTCGCCCAGCAGCGTCGTGACGTTGGCCTGCTTGCGAAAGAGGTGGCGCGCCGGCGCCGCGATCGCGGGTGCCGAGAGGCCGGCGGTCGCCACCTGGTACAGCAGCGGCTGGAAGAGATGATGGTTGGTGCGTTCGACGAGCGTGATGTCCACGGCGGCGGATTTCAGCGCCCGCGTCGCTTCCAGGCCGCCGAAGCCGCAGCCGATGACGACGATGCGCGGCCGCGCCGCATTGGGGTTGATGGGCATGTGCCGATGATACGCAGCGGGCACAATGCCCAGGCAAAGGAGCGACGTTCATGTTCCCCACCACCATCGCGGGCAGCCTGCCCAAGCCGGCCTGGCTGGCCGAGACGCAGAAACTCTGGCCCCAGTGGAAATCGCAGGGCGAGGAATTGCGGCAGGCGAAGGCCGACGCCACGCTGCTGTGGATCAAGGCGCAGGAAGATGCCGGCCTGGACATCGTCACCGACGGCGAGCAGTCCCGCCAGCATTTCGTGCACGGCTTCCTCGAGCAGGTCGAGGGCATCGACTTCGAGCACAAGGTGAAGATGGGCATCCGCGACAACCGCTACGACGCGATGGTGCCGCAGGTTGTCGCGCCGCTGCGGCTCAAGGGCCGCGTGCATGCCTTCGAGGCGCAGCTCGCGCGGGCGCACACGAAGCGCAAGCTGAAGTTCACCATGCCCGGGCCGATGACCATCGTGGATACGGTGGCGGACCGGTTCTACGGCGACAAGGTGAAGATGGCCTTCGCCTTCGCGGAACTGCTCAACCAGGAGGCGCTGGCGCTGCAGGCCGACGGCGTGGACATCATCCAGTTCGACGAGCCCGCCTTCAACGTCTACATGAAGGACGCCGCCGACTGGGGCGTGAAGGCGCTCGAGCGCGCCGCGCAGGGCCTCACCTGCACGACCGCCGTGCACATCTGCTACGGCTACGGCATCCAGGCGAACGTGGACTGGAAGAAGACGCTGGGCGACGAATGGAAGCAGTACGAACAGGTGTTCCCCGCGCTCGCGAAGAGCTCGATCGGCCAGGTGAGCCTGGAGTGCTATCACTCGCACGTGCCGCCGCACCTCATGAAGCTGCTCGAGGGAAAGGACGTGATGGTCGGCGTGATCGACGTGTCGAGCGACGAGATCGAGACGCCCGAGCAGGTGGCCGACACCATCGGCGCCGCGCTCGAGTTCGTGCCGAAGCAGCGCCTCTTTCCCTGCACGAATTGCGGCCTGGCGCCCATGAGCCGCGAAGTCGCTCTGAAGAAGCTCGAGGCGCTGGGCCTCGGCGCCGCGCTCGCGCGCAAGAGGTACGCGTGATGGGACGCCTGAATCGCGCGGGCCTTGCGCGCATGCAGGACGTGCTGCAGTCCCATATCGATGCGCGCCGCATTCCCGGCGCCGTCGCCGTGGTGGCGCTCGGTGGCCATGTGGAATATCTCGGATCGCTCGGCCAGCGCGATGCGGCCGCCGGCGACGCGATGAAGGACGACGCGATCTTCCGCATCTATTCGATGACCAAGCCGCTCGTGTCGCTCGCCGCGCTCATGCAGGCGGAGGAGGGCGGGCTGCAGCTGGGCGACCCGGTGTCGAAGTACCTGCCCGAGTTCTCCGACCTGCAGGTCGCGGTGGAGGAGGGCGGTGTGATCCGCCGCCTCGACGCCGCGCGCCGCGAGCCGACCGTGCATGACCTGCTGCGCCATACCGCCGGATTCACCTACGAATTCCTCGGGTCGAGCGCCGTGCAGCGTAAGTACGAGTCCGCGGACATCACCAACCGCTCGCGGACGAACGCCGAGTTCTGCAAGGTACTCGCCGCGCTGCCGCTCGCGCACCAGCCGGGCAGTTGCTGGGAGTACAGCCGCGCGACCGACGTGCTGGGCGCGGTGGTCGAGGTGGTGGACGGCCGTCCGCTGGGTGAGTCCCTGCGCCGCCGCATCTTCGACCCGCTGGGGATGAAGGACACGCATTTCGCGACGCCGCCATCCGAATGGCACCGCCTGGCGGAGCCCTTTGCCGAAGACCCGGACACCGGCAAGCCCGTGGTCATGCTGGATGCGAAGGAGGTGCCCGCCTACGAGTCGGGCGGCGGTGGCCTGATGTCGACCGCGGGGGACTACACGCGCTTCCTGCAGCTCATGCGCAACCGCGGATCCCTCGATGGCACGCGGCTCGTCTCCCGCAAGACCGTGGAGTGGATGACGTCCGATCACCTGGGGACCATCGCGGCCAACGGGGAACTGCTGCTGCCCGGCTATGGTTTCGGCCTGGGCTTCGCCGTGCGGCTGGCCGCCGGCCTCGCGCCGCAGCCCGGCTCGCCCGGGCAGTACTTCTGGAGCGGGATCGGCGGCACCTCCTTTTTCGTCGATCCGGCCGAGGACCTGTTCGCGATGCTGCTCACGCAGGCGCCCAACCAGCGCATCTACTTTCGCAACCTGTTTCGCCACCTCGTTTACGCGGCGCTGGATTGATCGCCCGCGAAGTGCTAACTTTGGGCCATGAGCCAAGATCACCCCTCCTCCTGGCATGACCACCCGAACGACGGGCCGCACGACCACGGCGGCGGCGTCCCGCCCTGGAAGCTCGATGGCGTGCGGGTGATCCCCGGCAACCAGCTGGATGCCAACACGGCGCAGACCCCGGGCATGGACCGCAAGGCGGCGATCAATTTCGCGCGCGTCGGCGCGCAGAAGCTCTGGGCGGGGACGGTGACGATCCACGCCAATGCCAAGACCGGCGCGCACCACCACGGCCACCTGGAAAGCGTCATCTACATCGTGAAGGGCCGCGCGCGCATGCGCTGGGGCGAGCACCTCGAATTCACCGCGGAGGCAGGCCCCGGGGACTTCATCTACGTGCCCCCGTATGTGCCGCACCAGGAGATCAACGCGAGCCCCACCGAGCAGCTCGAGTGCGTGCTGTGCCGCAGCGACGGCGAGGCCGTGGCGGTCAACCTCGACATCGAACCCGCCGAGAAGCCCGAGCAGGTGCTCTGGGTGGACCCGACGCACCCGAAGGGCGGCGTGTGAAAGCCGCCGACATCGCCATCCTGCTGGTGGAGGACAACCCCGACCATCGCGAGCTCATCGTGATGGCGCTGCGCGAAGTCTGCGACGAGTCGCGCATCGTCACCGCCGCCGACGGGAGCGACGCGCTGGACTACCTCTTCGGGCGCGGCGTGCACAAGGACGTGGACGCGCGCAAGCAGCCCCGTCTCGTCATTCTCGACCTGAAGCTCACCAAGGTGCACGGCCTGGACGTGCTCAAGGAGATGCGCGCAAGCCCGATCACGCAGTGGACGCCGGTGGTGATGCTGTCGGCTTCCACCGAGAAGGCCGAGCTCGACGCCTGTTACGAAGCGGGAGCCAACAGCGTGGTGCGCAAGACGCTGGATTTCGAGGACCTCAAGCGCAAGATGCGGCAGGTCTACGGCTTCTGGGTCATGGTGAACGAGGCCAATCGCAACTCGCGTGTCTGAGCGCTTCGGCCGCGGCTACACAGCAATGCCCGCTTACCGCTGTCACAAGCGTGTGCTGACAACGGGCAGGCTGCCGGGCTAAATCCTGCCATGAACCCATCAACGGACAACGACTGGGCCGAGCAGGCGGCAGCCGGGCCGGTGGAGCCGCCCCCCACGCCCCGGCAGGCGCTGGCGCCCACGGTTGCGGTGCTCGCGGTCGCGGTCGCCGCGGTGGCGGCTGCGGTCATGACGCACCGCGCCGATGCGCCGGCTCCCGCCGCGACACTCGCCGCTGCAACGCCTGCAAAGCTTTCGGTGGTGACGGCCCCGCCCCTGTCGCGGCCCGGCGCGCAGGCCATGGGCGGCACGGCGGTGTGCGCCACGTGCGGCGTGGTCGAGTCCGTTGCCGTCGCCGCCCCGGGCAAGGCCTTTCGCATGCGCATCCGCATGGATGACGGCAGCGTTCGCACGGTCGAGCAGCGCGGCGCGCTGCCCGCCGGTTCGCGCGTCGCGATCAGCGGCGACGCGCTGAAGCTGATCCCGGGTTAATCGGCCGCGACCTGCAGCACGAGCTTGCCGAAGTTCTCGCCCTTGAAGAGCTTGTTCAGCGCTTCCGGGAAAGTCTCGAGGCCCTGCACGACGTCTTCACGGCTCTTCATGCGCCCCTCGCGCAGGTAGCCCGCGAGCTCGGCCACGGCCACGGGAAAGCGGTCCGCATAGTCGAACACCACCATGCCCTGCATGCGCGCGCGGTTGACGAGGAGCGACAGGTAGTTCTTCGGTCCCTGCACCGGAGTCGTGTTGTTGTACTGGCTGATCGCGCCGCAGATGATGATGCGCGCGCCCCGCGCGAGACGCGCGAGCACGTCGTCGAGGATGTCGCCGCCCACGTTGTCGAAATAGATGTCGACGCCCTTGGGGCAATGTTCCTTCAGCGCGGCCTTCACGTTGCCGGCCTTGTAGTCGATGCAGGCGTCGAAGCCGAGCTCATTGACCACCCACTCGCACTTGGCCGGGCCGCCCGCGATCCCGACGACGCGGCAGCCCTTGATCTTCGCGAGCTGGCCCACCGTCTGGCCGACCGCGCCGGCCGCGCCGGACACCACAACGGTTTCGCCGGCCTTCGGCTCGCCGATGTCGAGCAGGCCGAAGTAGCCCGTCATGCCGGGCATGCCCAGCACGTTGAGCCATTGGCCCGGCGTGCCCAGGCGCGAATCGATCTTGAAGAGGCTTACGCGCTTGAACTGGTCCTCGGGGATCGTCATGTACTCCTGCACGCCCAGCGCAGCGGAGACGAGGTCGCCGACCGCGAATTTCGGGTTGCGCGAGGCGACCACCTTGCCGATGCCGCCGGCGCGCATCACCTCGCCGATGCCCACCGGCGCGATGTAGCTCTTCGCGTCGTTCATCCAGCCGCGCATAGCCGGGTCCAGCGAAAGGGACAGCGTCTTCACCAGCACGCCGCTCTCGGGCGGCTGGGCGACGGGTTCCGTGGTGAAGGACCAGTTCTCGCGCGTGGGCAAGCCGACCGGGCGCTGGGCCAGGCGGACCTGGTGGTTGGTGGTGGAGGCGATGGCGTTCATGGGGAGACTCCTGGAGCAGCGGCCCATGGTAGCGGCCGCCCCGGCGCGCGCCGGTAGCGAAAGTGACAGGCGAAGTGAAAGAAAAACACGCCTGCCACGACATGTCAGGAGGGGCGCGCGGCGGTGTCCCGCAAGGCCCACGGATTCATGTCCTTGTGCTGTAATGAATTTGGAGATTGGAGCCCAAGCCTATGCCCGTGACTGCGCTGTCCGCCTCGCCGGACTGCCGTGCCGATGAGTGGCGCGATTCCCTCAAAAACCGTCTGGCCGAAGTGCGTGCGCACACGCTGGCGCTTGCCGCCCCGTTGTCCGCGGAGGACCAGTGCGTGCAGTCCATGCCTGACTGCAGCCCGACCAAATGGCACCTGGCGCACACCAGCTGGTTCTTCGAAGCGGTGATCCTCGCTGCGCACCAGCCGGGCTACGTCCCCTTCAACCCGCGCTATTTCCACCTCTTCAATTCCTACTACGAATCGCTCGGCCCGCGGCATCCGCGTCCGCAGCGCGGCTTGCTCACGCGCCCCTCGCACGATGAGATCCTGGCGTACCGGCGCCACGTGGATGCCGCCATGTCCCGGTTCATCGGCGAGTCGCGCGGCGCCGCCTGGCAGGCCGCCGCGCCGCTGGTGGAACTCGGCCTGAACCACGAGCAGCAGCACCAGGAACTCATCCTCACGGACATCCTGCATGCGCTGTCCTGCAATCCCCTGCTGCCGGCCTACCAGCCGGCCCCTGCGCGGGCCCTGCACCTGGCGACGCCCCTGCCGGCGCTGCAGTGGCTGGACGCCCCGGGCGGAACGGTGGAGGTGGGGCACGGCAGCGACGCATTCGCCTTCGACAACGAAACACCGCGGCATCGCGTGCTGCTCGCGCCGTACCGCATCGCCAACCGGCTGGTGACCTGCGGCGACTTCGCGGAGTTCATCGCCGACGGCGGCTACGAGACGGCGTCGCTCTGGCTGTCGGACGGCTGGGCGGCCGTGCAGGCCGGCGGCTGGAAGGCGCCGGCCTACTGGATCGCGCCCGGCGACGTGCGCGCGCCGGTCTCGCATTGGCAGGTGTTCGGCCTGCACGGCGCGCAGGCGCTCGATGCGGCGGCGCCCGTGACGCAGCTCAGCTTCTACGAAGCCGCGGCCTATGCCGAATGGGCCGGCGCGAGGTTGCCGACCGAATTCGAATGGGAAGCCGCATGGGAGCTGCCCGGCATCACGCAGATGACGGGGCATGCGTGGCAGTGGACGCGCTCCTCCTACGACCCGTACCCGGGTTTCCGGCCCTTCGCGGGCGCGGTGGGCGAATACAACGGCAAGTTCATGGTGGGCCAGCAGGTGCTGCGCGGCGGCAGCCTCGCGACACCGGCGGGCCATGCCCGGCCCACCTACCGCAATTTCTTCCCGCCGGGTGCACGGTGGCAATTCAGCGGGCTGCGCCTCGCGAAGGAGGCCGGCGCATGCTGACGCGTTCGATGATCGAAGTGCAATCCAGCCATGCCGCGGAGGCGGGCAATGACGAGCGGGTGTCGCCCGCGGGCGAGTTCGCGCACGACCTGGCACGCGCGCTGGCCAACCGGCCGCGCAGCATTTCACCCAAATACTTCTACGACGCGGAGGGCTCGCGCCTGTTCGACCGCATCTGCGAGCTGCCGGAGTACTACCCGACCCGCACCGAGCTCGGCATCCTCGCGCGGCACGCGCCCGACATCGCGGCGCACATGGGGCCGCAGGCGGAGATCGTCGAATTCGGCGCCGGTTCGCTGCGCAAGGTGCGGCTGCTGCTGGACGCGATGGACCGGCCCGCGCGTTACCTGCCCATCGACATTTCGGGCGAACACCTCGCGCACTCCGCGGCGCTGCTGCAGCGCGACTACCCGGGCCTCGAAGTGCGGCCCGTCGCCGCCGATTACACCCAGCGCCTGCTGCTGCCCGCGCAACCGCCCGACGCGGGTCGGCGCGTCGGGTTTTTCCCCGGCTCCACGATCGGCAATTTCGCGCCGGAGGAAGCGCTGCATTTCCTCACGTCCGCGGCGCAGGTCCTGCGCGGCGGCGCCTTGCTGATCGGCGCGGATCTCGTCAAGGACCCGGCGGTGCTGCACGCCGCGTACAACGATTCGCAAGGCGTCACTGCGGCGTTCAACCTCAACCTGCTGGCGCGCGCGAACCGCGAGCTCGGCACGCGCTTCGACCTCGCCCAGTTCGCGCACGGCGCGTTCTACAACGCGCCGCACCGGCGCATCGAGATGCATCTCGTCAGCCGCAAGCGGCAGCGCGTGGCGCTCGGCGGTGAGTGGTACGAGTTCGAGGAAGGCGACAGCCTGCATACCGAGAACTCGCACAAGTTCACGATCGACTCGCTGCGCGCGCTGGCGTCGCGCGCCGGGTTCAGGCCTGGCCCGGTGTGGACGGACCCCGACCATCTTTTCAGCGTGCACTGGCTGCACGCACCGGAGTGAACGCATGAAAGCAACCTGGAACGGCACCGTCGTGGCCGAGAGCGACGACACCGTGGTGGTGGAAGGCAACCATTACTTCCCCGCGAGTTCGCTCAAGCGCGAGTTCACCACCTTCAGCAACCATCACACCACCTGCCCGTGGAAGGGCGAGGCGAGCTATTACTCGCTGCTGGTGAACGGCGAGATGAATGCCGACGCCGTCTGGTATTACCCGACGCCCAAACCGGAAGCGGAGATGGTCAGGGACCGCGTCGCATTCTGGAAGGGCGTGAAGGTCGCCCCCTAGCTTTTCGAGGAGAGTCCCATGGTCCAGCCATTGGAAGTCGACGCGGCGATCGTCGGCTCGGGACAAGCCGCGCCCTCGCTGGCCGTGGCGCTCGCGCAGCGCGGCGAGCGTGTCGTGCTGATCGAGGGCGCGGAGGTGGGCGGCACCTGCGTCAACAACGGCTGCACGCCGACGAAGACCCTGCGCAAGAGCGCGCGCGTGGCGCACATGGCCCGGCGCGCCGCGGAATTCGGCGTGCACGTCGGCGCGGTGGAGGTCGATTTTGCGGCGGCGATGGATCGCATGCAGCTGCGCGTGGATGCGGCGCGCGGCTCGCTGGAAAGCTGGATCGCCGGCGAACGCCACATCACGCTGCTGCGCGCCTGGGGCTCTTTCGTGGGCCGCAGCGGCGACTGGTTCGAGTTGCTGGCGGGGGAGCAGCCGGTGCGGGCGAAGCGGGTGTACCTCAACACCGGCACGCGCGCCTTCATCCCGTCGATCCCGGGCCTCGACGCCGTCGCCCACCTGGACAACGTGTCGCTCCTGAAGCTGCGCGAGCGGCCGCGGCACCTGGTCGTCATCGGCGGCAGCTACATCGGGCTGGAGATGGGGCAGATCTTCCGGCGGCTCGGCTGCGAGGTGACCGTCATCGAAACCGGGTCGCGGATCACCAGCCGCGAGGACGCGGAGGTCTCGGCGTGCATCGCGTCGTTCCTGGCGGAAGAGGGCATCACCGTATTGGCCGGCGCTCCCGTCACGAGGGCCGACAAGGCCGGCGAGGGCATCGTCCTGCAGGTCGGGGAGCGGCGCGTCGAAGGCTCGCACCTGCTGGTCGCGACGGGGCGCCTGCCCAATACCGAGCGGCTGAACCTCGACGCGGTGGGCGTGGAGAAGGACGCGCGCGGCTTCGTTCCGACCAACGGGCGGCTGGAGACGAACGTGCCGGGGATCTGGGCGCTGGGCGACATCAACAAGCGGGGCGCGTTCACGCATACGAGCTACCACGACCATGAGATCGTCCTGGCGAACCACGACGGCGGGCATCGCAGCGCGGACGACCGCATCATGGCCTACGCGATGTTCACCGACCCGCCGCTCGGCCGCGTCGGGATGTCCGAGGCGGAGGCGCGCGCGAGCGGCAAGCGCATCCTGGAGGCGGCCTTCGACATGAAGGACGTGAGCCGCGCGAAGGAGGAGAGCGAGACCGCGGGCCTCGTGAAGTTGCTCGTCGACGCCGATACGGACCGATTCGTCGGCGCGGCGATGGTCGGCATCCACGCCGACGAGATCATCCAGGTGATCAGTCATTTCATGGCCACGGGCGCGAGCTGGCGGGTGATGAAGGAAGCATTGCCCATCCATCCGACCGTGGCGGAATTCCTGCCCACCATCCTGGGCAGGCTCCGGCCGCTTGATATGCTCGCCGCATGATCCTCACGCCTGCCTACACCTACCCCGACCAGGTGCCGGTGCTGCTGCGGCAGCAGGGCTACGCGATGCTCAGCCCGTCGGCGGTCGCGCACCTGGCCGGCTGCGACCTCGCGCAGCTGATGGCGCTGCGCCCCTCCTGGGACCGGCTCGCATCGGACAACTACCTCAAGGACGGGGGCCATTACCGCAAGCGGCGGCACTCGTGTTTCGTCGTCGACGGCGATGCGGTGACGCAGGCCCCTCACCGCGCGCACTGGCAGCCCGTGGAATACAACGCGCTGCACGGCGGTATGGAGCGCTGGTTCGAACCGATGGAGCCGCAGGTGGTGGCTGCGCCGGCCTGGCACGGCCTGCTGCGCGCGCTGGCGCGGATCTCGTCCACGCTCAAAGGGAACACGCCATGGTTCGTGGAGGCGCACCAGTTCCGCATCGACACCGAGGGCGGCATCGGCAGGCCGACGCCCGAAGGCGCGCATCGCGACGGCGTGGACCTCGTCGCGGTGTTCCTCGTGGCGCGGGAAAACATCAAGGGCGGCGAGACGCGTGTCTTCGAGGCGCAAGGACCGGCGGGCCAGCGCTTCACCCTCACCGAGCCCTGGAGCCTGCTGCTGCTGGACGACGAGCGCGTCATCCATGAATCGACGCCCATCCAGCCGGTGGGCGAGCAGGCGCACCGCGACACGCTGGTGATCACCTTGCGCGCGGGCGGCTTCCAGGGCGCCTGAGCGCTACCAGGAAGCAGCCGCGCCGAGGAAATCGGCGAGCGCGCTCTCGAGCTCTCCCAGGCGGGCCTGAACGTCGTTCATGCGGCCGTCCGCGGCCAGCGCCTCGAGCGCTTTCGCGAGGTCGGCCAGCGACTTCGCCCCGAGCGTGCCGGCGGACCCCTTGAGCGAATGCAGGTGGCGGTGCAAGGCCTTCGCGTCCTGCGCGGCGAGGGCTTCGCTCGCTTTCGTGAGCAGGGCAGGGCCATGCTGGCGGAAGGATGCGAGGACGACCGCCAGCAGTTCCTCGTCGCCGCTCAACTGCTCCAGCGCCGCCGCGCGGCTGAACGGCGCGCGACTTGCGGGCGCTTCGGGGGAGGGAGTCGGAGCCGCCACGGGCGTGCCGGAAGCCCAGCGCGCGATGGCGTCCGCAAGTTTCGCTTCGTCGATCGGCTTGGAAAGGAAGTCGTTCATCCCGTGGGCCAGGCAGCGCTCGCGTTCGTCGGCCGTCGCGTTCGCGGTGAGCGCGATGATGGGCAGCGTGTGTCCCGCTTCCCGCAACCGGGTCGTCGCCTCGTAGCCGTCGAGGCGCGGCATGCGGCAGTCCATGAACACGATGTCGATGCCGCCGCGCTCCACCGCGGCCACGGCCTGCTGGCCGTCCTCGACGGTCGTCACGTCGTGGTAGCCGGCCAGCGCGAGCATGCCCTGCGCGACGAGCTGGTTCGTCGGGTTGTCCTCGGCCAGGAGGATGCGCAGCGCCCGGCCCGTTGGGGGCTCCAGCGGCCGGGCCGCGGCCGGCAGCGACTGGGCGGCAGCCGCCGCGGCCAGGGGAAGGTCGCATGTGAAGGTGGAGCCCCGTCCCTCGCTGCTGTCGAGGCGGACGCTGCCGCCCATCTGCTCGCACAGGCGCTTGACGATCGCGAGGCCCAGTCCGGTGCCGCCGTACTTGCGCGTGGTCGAGGTGTCGGCCTGCGTGAAGCGGTCGAACAGCTTGTGCTGCACGGCGGCCGGGATGCCCACGCCGGTGTCGCTCACCGTGAAGCGCAGCATGGCGCCTGACCCGGCGCGCGCCACCCCGAGTGCGACGCCGCCGGCAGCGGTGAACTTCAGCGCGTTCGACAGGAAGTTGTTGAGGATCTGGCGCAGCCGCCCCGAATCGCCCGTCACCTGGGCCGGCACGCCGGGCGCGATGTCGAGCGAGAAGGCCAGATCCTTCTCGCGCGCGGAGAGGCGGTACAGCTGCCCGACCTCGCCGAGCAGCGCGTGCAGGTCGAAGGACACTTCCTCGAGCTCCAGCTTTCCCGCCTCGATCTTGCCGAGGTCCAGCAGGTCGTTGATGAGGCCCAGCAGCGACGACGCGCTGGTGTTCGCGAGCTCCGCATACTGGCGCTGGCGCGGCGTGAGGTTCTCGGAGAGCAGCATGCGCGTCATGCCGATCACGCCGTTGAGCGGCGTGCGGATCTCGTGGCTCACGTTGTGCAGGAAGTCGGTCTTGGCGCGGTTGGCTTCCTCGGCCGCGAGCCGCGCCTGTTCGAGCTCGGCATCGATGGCCTTGCGCGCGCTGATGTCCTGGTTGGTTCCCGTCATCTGCAGCGCACGGCCCTGCGCATCGCGCTGCGTGACCTTGCCTTCGCTGCGGATCCACCAGGTGCTGCCGTCGTCGCGCGTCACGCGGTGCTCGACCGAGTAGGTGTCCCGCGTGCCTTTCAGGACGGCACCGAACGCCTGCGACACGAGTTCCTGCTCTTCGGGCGGGACGCGCGCCATCAGGGCCTGCAGCGTCGTCACCATCGATTCCTTGGCGCCGCCCAGCATCTCGGACCAGTTCGCGGACAGGTACAGCTTGCCGCTTGCCACATGGAGGTCCCACAGGGCGAGCCGCGACGCATCGAGGGCGCGGGCCTGCCGCTCCTCGCTCTCGCGCAGCGCGAGTTCGGCAGCCTTGGCCGGCGAGACGTCGATGTAGGTGTTGACGAACCCGCCACCCGGCATCGGCGCGCCGCGGATTTCCAGCGTGGCACCGCCGGGCCGCGTGCGCTGCGTGTGGTGGGGCGCCGGATCGCGCGCCCATTTCACGATGTCGCCGACGATCGTGTCGACATCGCCCGGCCCGAACTCGCCCCGCTGCGCGTTGTAGCGGATGAAGTCCTCGAAGCGCGGCTCGGAAGACGAGAACAGGCTTTCCGGAAAATCGAGCAGCTGCGGGAATTGCCGGTTGTGGGCCGTCAGCCGCAGTCCCGCGTCGAACACGGCCACGCCGCAGGGAATGTTCTCCAGCACGCTGGACAGCAGTTCGACCACCGTCAGGTCGTGGTTGCGCTCGCGCCGCGTCAGCGCCCACTGCACCACCACCGCGAGATCGGCCAGGTTCCGGCGTTGCGAAGGGCTCAGCTCGCGCGGTTCGCGGTCGATGACGCACAGCGAGCCGACGCGCTCGCCCGTGGGCATGACGATGGGGGCGCCGGCATAGAAGCGGATGTTCGGGTCGCCCGTGACGAGCGGGTTCTCCCGGAAGCGCGCGTCCGTCGTCGCGTCGCCGATCTCCATCACCTCGTCGCCGCGGATGGTGTGGTCGCAGAACGCGACGGCACGCGGGGTCTCGGGCGTGCCTTCCAGGCCCAGGTTGGCCTTGAACCATTGGCGGTCCGTATCGATCAGGCTCACCAGCGCGATGGGGGTGCCGCAGATGGAGGCGGCGATGCGCACCAGCGCGTCGAACACCGGCTCGGGCGGCGTGTCCAGCACGTTGAGCAGGCGCAGCCGCGAAAGGCGGCGCTGCTCGAAATCGGTGGGAGCCGGGACGGTGCCGCTCATGGGTCGCGCACGTCCGCCACGGGTTGGGTGCCGAAGTCGGGCCGCGCGAGGAAGGCGATGATGCGCGCGGCGGCGTCGGCCGGTGCGCTCAGCATGCCCTTGTCCTTCATGCCGACGAAATTGCCGAGGTCCGGGAACTGGCTGGCGTCCGCGCTGCGCAGGTGGACCTGCATGTCCGTGTCGATCACGCCCGGGGCGAGCGAGACGATCTTCGCGCCGTTCTTGCGTGCCGCCTCTTCGAGCGCCACGCATCGCGTGAAGTGGTCCATGCCGGCCTTGCCCGTGCAGTACGCGGCCTGCGATCCCATGGGGCGGCGTCCGAGGCCGGACGAGATGTTGAGCACCTTGCGGGCCGCGGCCCACGCCTGCGTGCCCCGCAGGAACGAGGACGTGAGCAGCATAGGCGCTTCGAGGTTGATGCGCAGCGACTCCGCCAGTTCGGCGCCGGTGAGGGCGGACACGGGCGCGATGCGCGGCACCATGCCGGCGTTGTTGATGAGGGTCGCGGATGCGAACTGCGCCGCGTCCTGCGAGGCGAGCCAGGTGTCCAGCAGCGCCCCGGCCGTCTCCGCGCGCGCGAGGTCCTGCGGCCACTGCTCGCAGCGGCGGCCGAGCGATTCGGCCTGCGAGGCGAGCGTGTCGCTGGTCTTGCGCGAGATGCACAGGAGGTCGTGGCCCGCCGCGAGCTGCTGCTGCGCGATGGCCAGGCCCATGCCGCGCGAGGCCCCGGTGATGATCGTGAGGTGTCGGTCCATGGGGTGATCGTAGCCGTCAGAACGCGGGACTGCAGGAAAGCGCGACACGCGAGCCGGTGTCGGGGTGCGTGAACTGCAGCGAGGTGGCGTGCAGCAGCAGGCGCGGGGCGAGCGACTGGACCTCCGGCGGCGCGTAGAGCGCATCGCCGAGGATGGGGTGCCCGACGGCCTGCAGGTGCACCCGCAGCTGGTGCGTGCGTCCGGTGAGCGGGGCGAGTTCGAGGCGCGTGGTGCCAGCCGCAGCCTCGAGGACGCGCCAGCGTGTCCGGCTGGGCTTGCCGGCGGCCGCATCCACGATCCGCAGCGGCCGTCGCGGCCAGTCGGCGGCGATCGGCAGGTCGATGAGGGCCCAGCCGTCCGCGGTCTGCGCCGGTTGCCGCAGGTCGCCGGCCACGACCGCCTCGTATCGCTTGTCCACCTGTCCCTGCGCGAAGGCATGCGACAGCGCCCGTTGCATCGCCGCCCCGCGCGCCATGAGAAAGAGTCCGGAAGTCGCCATGTCCAGGCGGTGCACGACCAGTGCGCCGGGAAACGCGGCCTGCGCCCGCGCCGACAGGCAGTCCTGTTTGCCGGGGCCGCGCCCGGGCACGCTCAGGAGCCCGGCCGGTTTGTCGAAGGCGAGCAGGTGCGCGTCCTCGTGCAGGACGCGCAGCAGGGGCTCAACCATGGGTGTCGCTCGATAATTTGGCCATGAACACGCTTTCGGCCCTCCCATTTTCGCTGCAGGCCATCCTGCTGCTGGTCGCCTCCAACTTCTTCATGACCATGGCCTGGTACGGCCACCTGAAGAACCTCGCCACCTCGCCGTGGTACATCGCCGCATTGATCAGCTGGGGCATCGCCCTGGCGGAATACCTGCTGCAGGTGCCCGCGAACCGGATCGGGTTCCAGCAGGCGGGGTTTTCCGTCGGCCAGCTGAAGATCATCCAGGAAGTCATCACCCTGGCTGTCTTCGTGCCGTTCTCGGTGTTCTACCTGGGCCAGCCGCTGAAGCTGGACTACCTCTGGGCCGGCCTGTGCATCCTGGGCGCGGTCTTCTTCATCTTCCGCGGCGCCTGACGGCCGGCCGACGGGGCGCCAGTTACACTCCCGGCAACCCCACCGATCCCCAACCAGGAGCGAAGCATGCTGTTCGGCAAGCTGCTGCCGCGAGAAGGCAATTTCTTCGAGATGTTCAACCAGCACGCCGACCGCATCGTCGAGGCGGCGCGCGCATTCGCGCAGCTGGTGGCCAACTACAACGATCCGCACCTGCGCGAGCAGTACAACCGCGACGTCGACAACGCCGAGCGCGCGGCGGACCGGGTGACGCACGACGTCAACCGGATGCTGCACAAGACCTTCATCACGCCGATCGACCGCGACCAGATCCACAAGCTCATCAACACGATGGACGACGTGTGCGACCTGATCCAGGATTCGGCCGAGACCATGGCGCTCTACGACGTGCGCTTCATGACCGAGGAGATCACGCGCCTCACCGACCTCAGCGTGAAGTGCTGCGACCGCCTGAAGGAAGCCGTGTACATGATCGGCAAGCTCGCCGACCCGGCGACCGCGGAAGCGGCGCTCAAGACCTGCGAGGAGATCGACAAGCTCGAATCCGACGCGGACCGCGTGATGCGCTCGGCCATGAGCAAGCTGTTCCGGGAAGAGCCGGACGTTCGCGAGCTGATCAAGCTCAAGGCCATCTACGAGCTGCTCGAGACCATCACCGACAAATGCGAAGACGTGGCGAACGTCATCGAAGGCATCATCCTCGAGCATTCGTAAGCAGATGGAAGCTACGCAAGCAGCCTTGTGGCTGGTGATCATGCTGGTGGTGCTGGCGGTCGCGTTCGATTTCATGAACGGCTTCCACGACGCGGCCAATTCCATCGCCACCGTGGTGTCCACCGGCGTCCTGCGCCCGAGCACCGCCGTGGTGTTCGCCGCATTCTTCAACCTGGTGGCCATCGCCGTCTTCCACCTGAGCGTGGCCGCGACGGTGGGCAAGGGCATCGTCCAGCCGGGCGTGGTGGATACCCACATCGTGTTCGGCGCGCTGCTCGGCGCGATCACCTGGAACGTGCTCACCTGGTACTACGGCATCCCCAGCAGTTCGTCGCATGCGCTCATCGGCGGCATCGTGGGCGCGGTGCTGGCCAAGTCCGGCGCCAGCGCGCTCATCGGGGCCGGCATCTGGAAGACCGTGCTGTTCATCTTCCTGTCGCCGCTCCTCGGCTTCATCCTCGGCTCGCTGATGATGGTGGCGGTCTCGCAGATCTTTCGCCGCGCCACGCCGTCACGCATCGACCGCTGGTTCCGCCGGCTGCAGCTGGTGTCCGCCGGCGCGTACAGCCTGGGCCACGGCGGAAATGATGCGCAAAAGACGATCGGCATCATCTGGATGCTGCTCATTGCCACCGGACACGCGATTCCCGGGGCGGACAAGCCCCCCGGCTGGGTGATCATCGCGTGCTACGTGGCGATCGGCGCGGGCACCATGTTCGGCGGCTGGCGCATCGTGAAGACGATGGGGCAGAAGCTCACGAAGCTCAAGCCGGTGCACGGCTTCTGCGCGGAGACGGGCGGCGCGCTCACACTCTTTCTCGCCACCGCGCTGGGCATTCCGGTCTCCACGACGCACACCATCACGGGCGCCATCGTCGGCGTGGGCTCGACGCAGCGCGCGAGCGCGGTGCGCTGGGGGGTGGCGGGCAACATCGTGTGGGCGTGGATCTTCACGATCCCGGCCAGCGCGTTCGTGGCCGGGATCGCCTACTGGGTCAGCCTCCAGATCTTCTGATTCTTCTGATCAGTTGGGCAGCGTGGGCGGGTTGGGGTGCAGGCGGGCCATCGAGTAGCTGTCGATGTAGCGGCCGTTGCGCAGCGCGTACGCCTTGTGCAGGCCTTCCTCGACGAAACCCATCGATTCGTAGAGCGCCCGCGCGCGATCGTTGTCCGCGTGGACGTGCAACTCGACCCGCAGGACGCCGGCCCAGTTGTCGGCCCAGTCCAGCAGGCGCGTCAGCAGCTTGCGGCCGATGCCCCGCCCCTGCCAGTCCGCGCGCAGACCGATGCCCAGCATCCGCGTGTGCTGGCGGCGCAGGTTGGGCATCATGGCGTGCAGTCCCGCGGATCCTACGATCTCGTCGCCTGCGAGCGCGACCAGCTTGCAGCTCATGGGATCGACGCGTTGCAGGATTTCGAGGCGCGAGGCGAGTGGCGCATCGGGCGCCTGCAGCAGGCCTTCGAAGGTGCCCGCCTGGCCGAGCAGCGCGGAAATGCGCGCGGCGTCTTCGGGTTCGGCGGGGCGGATCACAATGGATTGGGCGTCAGCCTTGTGGGCCGTGTCCATGGCAGCACTCCTGGTTGGGGTTGATGGACATCCCACTGTAGGGTCGCTCGACGGCCGGCGTGAAATGCCGCCTGTGCATGGAACGATGCGGTAACGCGGCCGTCACTGGGAAATCTTGCGGCCCTCCTCGATCTGGTATTCGAAGTAATGCTGGAAGCTGTAGGCGATGCTTGCCATCAGCACCGTGGTGCCCACGAGCAGCGACAACACGACGGCCGCGATCGTGAGCCAGTTCGTCCTGCCGGCCGGTGCGTCGGCGGCGGCCGCACTGTTGAAGCGCGCATTCCACTGCTCGGGCGACATGAGGCCGTAGATGATCGCGAACAGCGCACAGCCGGCGATGGTGAATCCGAGCAGTGGGATGAGCACCCAGCTCCACGGGTCGTCCAGGCCATGCTGCTGCACGCGGGCGATGCCGTAGACGCCGAGCGCGGTCGGGAGGGGAAGCAGCCAGCCGAGGAGGTCCGACATGCCGCGCAGGTAGAAGCGGTGCAGGCCCAGCGGGCCCCCGAGGAAGGCGAGCCACGCGGCCAGCGTCTTGTTCTTCATCCGGCGGCCGCGTCCGGCGGCGTCGTGTCGCCTTCGCCGATGAATTTTTCCATCAGGACGACGTCGAGCCAGCGCCCGAACTTCCACCCGCAGGACTTGAAGGTGCCCACCGGGTTGAAGCCGCACGCGCGGTGGACGCCCACCGAGCCGAGGTTGCCGGAATCGCCGATCACGGCGATGAGCTTGCGTATGCCGGCCGCCGTGGCCTGGCGTTCGAGCTCGGCCAGCAAGGCCTTGCCCACGCCCTTGCCCGCGGCGTCAGGATGCAGGTAGATCGAGTCCTCGGCCGAGAACCGGTAGGCCGGCCGCGGCTTGAACCACTGGCAGTAGGCGAAGCCGACGACCTGCCCGCCGTCTTCCGCCACCAGGTAGGGAAGGGCCTTGCCGAGCACGTCGGCGCGACGCGCCGCCATGTCCGCTTCGCTGGGCGGATCGGTCTCGAAAGTGCCCGTGCCGTGGAGGACGTGATGGCGGTAAATGGCGGTAATCGCGGGCAAATCCCGGTCTTCACTGGGGCGGAGCGTGGTCATATAGGCAGGAAACGTTATAATCGTGGGCTTTTCAGCGTGTCGCTGGCCGGGTGGCTATGTCGCGTGTCTCAACGCTGAAGGAATTCACACTTCCACCCGAAGGATAAATCATGGTCGTCATTCGACTTTCCCGCGGCGGCGCCAAGGCCCGTCCTTTCTTCAACATCGTCGTTGCCGACAAGCGCGTGCGCCGCGACGGCCGCTTCATCGAGCGTATCGGGTTCTACAACCCGATCGCCAAGGACAACGAGGAAAGCATCCGCATCGCCCAGGACCGCCTGACGTACTGGCGCGGCGTCGGCGCGCAAGCGTCCCCGACGGTCGAGCGCCTGATCAAGCAGGCGGCCGACAAGACCGCCCCGGCTGCCAAGGCCGCCTGAGTCGACCCACAGCGATGAGCCCAGCGGGTCTCGAACCCGCCGAACTTCCGGCGGACGCCGTCGAAGTCGGGCGCATCGCCGATGCCTGGGGCATCAAGGGGTGGTTCAAGGTGCTGCCCCACAGCGCTTCGCCCGAAGCGCTTTTTTCTTCCAAACGCTGGTATCTCCTGCCGTCCGAAAGAGGCGCCAAGACCTTTTCCGGGCCGCATCTCCTGCGCGTGCGCGAGGCGAAGGAGCACTCCGACTCCATCGTGGCCACGGCGCAGGAGATCGATGACCGCGACGCTGCCGAGGCGCTGCGGGGGGCAAGGGTCTTCGTTTCCCGCGGCAGCTTCCCCACGGCGGCGACGGACGAGTACTACTGGGTCGACCTGATCGGCCTCGACGTGGTCAACCGCGAAGGCGAGCCCATGGGACAGGTGCGGGAGCTCTTGTCCACCGGCCCGCAAACGGTCCTGGTGCTCGCGTACGAGCTGGACGGCAAGCCGCAGGAACGGATGATCCCGTTCGTGTCCGCCTTCGTCGACAGCGTGGACCTGCCGGGCAGGCGCATCGTGGTGGACTGGCAGGCCGACTACTAAGATCGCGCCATGCGGTTCGACGTCGTCACGCTGTTTCCCGAGCTGTTCGCGCCATTCCTCGTGAGTGGCGTGACCCGCCGCGCCTACGAATCCCGGCTGGTGGACGTGCGCCTGTGGAATCCGCGCGATTTCGCCGAAGGCAACTACAAGCGCGTGGACGACAGACCCTTCGGCGGTGGCCCGGGCATGGTCATGATGGGCGTGCCCCTGGCGGCCTGCCTGGCCGCGATCCGCGCGGAGCGGGCGGATGCAGCCCCTGTGGTGCTGTTTTCCCCGGCTGGGCCCCGCCTGGACCATGCCGGCGTGGAAGCGTGGTCGGCCAGCGAGGGCGCCGTGCTGGTTTGCGGCCGCTACGAGGGTATCGACCAGCGTTTCATCGACCGGTACGTGGACCTCCAGCTCAGCCTTGGCGATTTCGTGCTGTCCGGCGGCGAAATCGTGGCGATGGCGCTGCTGGACGCCGTAGCGCGTCTGCAGCCGGGCGTCCTGGGCGACCAGGACAGCCACCAATTCGACAGCTTCAACCCGGCGCTCGACGGCCTGCTGGACTGCCCTCATTACACCCGGCCGGAGGAGTGGGAAGGCATGAAGGCTCCGCCGGAGCTGCTGTCCGGCCACCACGTCCAGATCGAACGCTGGCGCCGCGACCGGCGCCTGGAGGTCACGGCCCGCCAGCGGCCCGACCTGATCGCGGCGGCGAGGGCGGCCGGGCGGCTGACCAAGGCCGACGAAGCCCTGCTGGCCAAGCTCGCGTAACTTGTTATAATCAAAGGCTTTTCGATCCTCTGTCGGCCGTGGCAATCCGTTGGTTGCCACCATCTGAGTAGCGCGAGCATGATCGAGTCCAAGGTAGCCATGAACATCATCGAAACCCTCGAGCAAGAGGAAATCGCCCGCCTGGGCAAGAAGATCCCCGAATTCGCCCCCGGCGACACGGTGATCGTCAGCGTGAACGTCGTCGAAGGCACCCGCAAGCGGGCCCAGGCTTTCGAAGGCGTCGTGATCGCCAAGCGTAATCGCGGCCTGAACAGCGGCTTCACGGTTCGCAAGATCTCCAGCGGCGAAGGCGTGGAGCGCACGTTCCAGACCTACAGCCCGCTGATCGCCGGCATCGAAGTCAAGCGCCGCGGCGATGTCCGCCGCGCCAAGCTGTACTACCTGCGCGACCGCAGCGGCAAGTCGGCCCGCATCAAGGAAAAGCTGGCCCACCGCAACAAGCCGGCCGCTCCCGCCGCCGAGTAAATCGCCGGCCCGAGCGAAAGCCGCTACGAGCGCAATGCTGGTGGCGGCTTTTTCCATTGGGGCCCTGCAACCGCCATGCGCATCGACGCTTCGCTCCCGCCCGACACGCCGCTGTCCAAGCTGCCGGATTTCGACCCGCGCACGGTGCCGGTCGTGGGGATCGATTCGCACCTGGCGCGCGTGCCGGCGGAGGCGCTCACCGCAGACGCCCTGCGCCGGCGCTTTGCGTCGCCGCCGCCTTGGGAGCCGGAGATCCGCAGCGAAATCCGCTTCAGCGAGCGCAAGACCGCGCTCGCCTCCGTGCTGGTCCCGCTCGTCATGCGCGACCAGCCGACGGTGCTCCTCACCGAGCGCACCACGCACCTGTCCACGCACTCGGGACAGGTGGCCTTCCCTGGCGGCAAACAGGACGACACGGACACCGATGCGTCGCACACGGCCCTGCGGGAGGCGCAGGAGGAAATCGGGCTGGAAGCGCGCTACATCGAGGTCCTGGGTCAGATGCCGACCTATCGCACCGGCACGCAATTCATCATCACGCCGGTGGTGGCACTGGTGGACCCGGCGCACACGCTCACGCTCAATCCCTTCGAAGTCGCCGACGCGTTCGAGGTGCCCCTCGAATTCCTCATGAACCCCGCGCACCATCGGCGTCACTTCGTCGAGTGGAACGGCGCCCGGCGCGACTGGTTTTCCATGCCGTACATGGACGGCAACACCGAGCGCTTCATCTGGGGCGCGACGGCGTCCATGCTGCGCAACTTTTACCGCTTCCTGATCGCCTGAGGCGCGGGCCCGTGCGGGGAGGCCATTTATGATGGCTGAACCATGAGCTTCTTCGCGATCCTCTTCGCGCTGCTGATCGAGCAGGTGCGTCCCCTGGCGAGGCACAACCCCATCCACGCGGGCCTGCGGGGATGGGCGCGCTGGGTCAGCCGGAATTTCGATGCGGGCAAGCCGCAACACGGCTGGATCGCATGGACGCTGGCCGTCGTCGTCCCGTCCCTCGCCGCGATGGGCATCCACTGGGGGCTGATCTACGCGATCGGCTGGCCCGCCGCCGTGGTGTGGGGGGTGGCCGTGCTCTACGTCACCCTGGGATTCCGGCAGTTCAGCCATCACTTTACGGAGATTCGCGACGCGCTCGATGCCGGCGACGAACCGCTGGCCCGGCAACTGCTGGCGCAATGGCAGCAGGTCGACGCGAGCGAGTTGCCGCGCAGCGAGATCGTGCGACACGTCATCGAGTACTCGGTGCTCGCCGCGCATCGGCACGTGTTCGGCGTGCTGGCGTGGTTCTCGGTGCTCGCGGCCTTCGGCTTCGGCCCGGCGGGCGCGGTGTTCTATCGCATGAGCGAGTTCGTCGGGCGCTACTGGAGCCATCGCAGCCGGACACAGACCCAGCCCGCAAGTCAGGCGCTGCAGGAGGCCGCTGCGCGTGCGTGGCATGCCGTGGACTGGCTGCCCGCGCGGGCCACTGCGCTGGCGTTCGCGGTGGTCGGGAGCTTCGAGGAAGCGATCGACTGCTGGCGCCACCACGCACAGCGCTTCCCGGACGACAACGACGGCGTGATCCTCGCGGCCACGTCCGGCGCGGTGAACGTGCGGCTGGGCGGCGAAGCGCTGCGCTCCGCATTCGCGCCGAATTCCTCGCAGACCTTCCGCGCCGACGGCGTCGCGGCGATGGAGGATTCCGAAAGCACCCCGGGCCGCGAGGCCGAGATCGGCCACTTGCGCAGCATCGTCGGGCTGGTGTGGCGCTGCGTCGTGCTGTGGATGGTGCTGCTCGCGCTACTCACGCTCGCGCGGCTGCTTGGTTAGGCGGGCTAGAAGCGGCCCGGCTGCGACAGTTCGTCGAACAGTTCCCGGTAGATGCGGTAGCGCGACGGCGTGATGGCATCGGCCGCGCCGGAATCGGCGACGGCCGCGATCACGTCGCATCCCGGCTCGTGCAGGTGGGTGCAGTTGTAGAACTTGCACTGGCCCAGGTGCGGCTTGAAGTCCGGCATGCACGACGCGAGCTGCATCGGCTCGATGTGGTTCAGGCCGAACTCCTGGAAGCCTGGCGAATCGATCAGCGCGGTGCCGTTCGCCTTGTCCACCCAATACCAGGTCGTGCTGGTCGTGGTGTGCTTGCCCGAATTAAGCGCCTGCGAAATCTCGTTGGTGAGCGCAGTCGCACCGGGTACGAGCAAGTTGATCAACGTGCTCTTGCCCGCGCCCGAAGGCCCGAGCACGAGCGTCGTCTTTCCTTCGAGGTGCTTCAGCAGGTGCTCCCGGTCTACATCCTTGGAGAGCCGCAGCGACAGCGGCAGCACGCCGTAGTGCATGTGCTGGTAGGGCAGCAGCCGCGCCCACGCGCGCTCGAAGGGCTCGACGAGGTCGCTCTTGTTCAGGCCGATGAGCGGCTTGATCTTCGAGGCCTCCGCGGCGATGAGTGCGCGCGACAGCTGGCTTTCCGAGAACTCGGGTTCCGCCGCGATGAGGATCAGCGCCGTGTCCAGGTTCGCCGCGAAGGACTTGGTGCGGACTTCGTCCTGGCGGTAGAAGAGGTTGCGGCGTTCGTCGATCTTCTCGATCGTGCCTTCGTCGTGCGAGGCCTCCCAGCGCACCCGGTCGCCGACGACCACGCTGGTCTTCTTGCCGCGCGGGTGGCAGATGACGCGTTCGCCTTCCGGCGTTTCCACGAGGCAATGGCGTCCGTGCGCCGCGACGACCAGGCCCGTCCTCATGCGAGGAGCGCATCGACCTGCGCGGCGCATTCGAAGTCGGTTTCGGACAGGCCCTTCACGTCGTGCGTGTTGAAGCGCACGACGCAGCGGCCGTAATGCACGGAGAGGTCGGGATGATGGTCCTGTGCGTTCGCAATGAAGGCGACCGCATTCACGAAGGAGATGGTTTCGTAGTAGTTCGCGAAGGTGAAGGTCTTCTCGATGGCGACGTCCGGGCCGTCGCCTGAGAGTTTCCACCCCGGCGCCGCGGACAAGCGTGTCACGATTTCCGTCGCCGTCAACGCCCTGCGCGGCAGGAGCGACCAGTCCTTTTTCTTGAGCATCGTGCTCATGCCGCGCTCCCCGCCGCCATGCGGGCCAGGCGTTCGGATGCCGGCGGATGCGAATAGTAGAACTTCACGAACACCGGGTCGGGTGTGAGCGTCGATGCGTTGTCTTCGTAGAGCTTGAGCAGTGCCGTCGACAGGTCGCCACCGCTCGTCTGGCGCACGGCGTACGCGTCGGCTTCGAATTCGTGCTTGCGCGACAGGCGCGCCATCAGCGGCGACACGAAGAAGGTGAACACCGGGACGGCAACCAGGAACAGCAGCAGGGCCAAGGCGTCATTCGGACCCGTCATGTTGGGCGCGACCCCGAGGCCCAGGTAGAACCAGGCGTGGGCGGCCAGCCATCCCAGGAGCGCGAAGCCTGCCAGGCTGAGCGCGAAAAGGCCGACGATGCGCTTGATGATGTGCTTGTGCTTGAAATGCCCGAGTTCGTGGGCCAGCACCGCATCCACTTCCCCGGGCGAGAGCTTGGCGAGCAGGGTGTCGTAGAAGACCACGCGCTTGGCCGCGCCGAAGCCCGTGAAGTAGGCGTTGGCATGCGCGCTGCGCTTGCTGCCGTCCATGACGAACAGGCCCTTGGCCGCGAAACCGCAGCGGGCCATCAGCTCTGTGACGCGGGCTCGCAGCACCTCGTCGTCCAGCGGCTTGAACTTGTTGAACAGGGGGGCGATGAAGGTGGGATAGACGACGAGCAGCAGGAGGTTGAAGCCCATCCATACCGCCCAGGCCCACAGCCACCAGAGGTGTCCCGCCGCGCCCATGAGCCAAAGGATCAGTGCGGCGATGGGCAGGCCGATCGCGACGCCCACCAGCGTGGATTTCACGAGATCGGCGAGCCACAGCTGCAGGGTCATCTTGTTGAAACCGAAACGCTCCTCGATGACGAAGGTCTCGTAGAGCGTCAGCGGCATTTCGAGCAGTCCGCCGATGAGCGCGAAAGAGACCAGCAAGGCAAGCTGTTGCCACATCCCGGTGCCGAGCCATGCCACCAGCACGCGGTTGAGCAGGTCGAGGCCCCCCAGCAGTGTCCACCCCAGCAGGACGGCGGCGCCGAACGCCAGCTCGACCAGTCCGAAGCGGGTTTTGGCGATGGTGTAATCGGCGGCCTTCTGGTGGGCGGCGAGCGCCACTGTGCCGGCGAAGGGCGCCGGGACCGCATCCCGGTGACGTGCAACGTGCCGCACCTGGCGCGACGCGAGCCACAGCTTCGTCGCGATGCCTGCCAGCAGGAAGGCCGCGAACGCGAGCGTGAGGAGATAGGGGGGCGTCATCCTGCGAAGTTTAGGCCATGGGAGACAATCGCAAGATGCCAGACACCTCCCCCGATATGCCCATCGCGCTCGGCAAGAGCGACCAGAACCTCGTGTGGATCGACTGCGAGATGACAGGCCTCGAGCCGGAGGTCGACCGCCTCATCGAGATCGCCGTCATCGTCACCGGCCCCAACCTGGAGCCGCGCATCGAAGGGCCCGTGCTCGTGATCCACCAGTCCGACGAGCAACTCGACAAGATGGACAACTGGAACAAGGGCACGCACGGTCGCAGCGGCCTCATCGACAAGGTGAAGGCCTCCAGCGTGACCGAAGCGCAGGCCGAGCAGCAGATCATCGAGTTCATGGCCAAGTACGTGCCAAAGGGCGCGACGCCGATGTGCGGCAACACCATCGGGCAGGACCGGCGCTTCCTCGTGAAGTACATGCCCAAGCTCGAGGCCTACTTCCACTACCGCAACGTCGACGTGAGCACGCTCAAGGAACTCGCCAAACGCTGGCGGCCCGAGGTGTATGCGGCGTTCAAGAAGCAGCAGAAGCACACGGCCCTGGCGGACGTGCACGAGTCGATCGAGGAGCTTGCCTACTACCGCGAGACGTTCCTGCAGATGGCACCCACACCGCCGCTTGCGGGAAAACCCTGAACGTGCGATAATCGCTGGCTTGGCTGCAGAAGGCAATATCACTTCTCAGCCCTCGTGCATCTGACCTTCACACACCGGCCCGGCCTCGAATGCCTGGCCTCCAGAGGCGGACTCCCCCGGAGTCCAGGAGCCCTGACAGTCGTTTGATGGTTGATGTTTTCTAACCATTGACGACTGCGCCCGCTCACGGTGGGCGCTTGTGAGCCATCCATGACCGACACTTTTGAAGTGCAGGGCGACTTTGCGCCTGCCGAATTTTCCAGCCCCTCCTTCGACAGCACCCCCGCCGTCGTCGCCACGCCCGAAGCCGCGCCCGAAGTGCCCAACGGCTTCGTCGAACTGGGCCTCGCGCCCGAGCTGATCCGCGCCGTCGCCGACCTGGGCTTCACCCAGCCCACGACCGTGCAAGCGCAGACGATTCCCCTTGCGATGGCTTCGGAAGACGCCGACGCGAAGTTCATCGACCTGATGGTCTCCAGCCAGACCGGCAGCGGCAAGACCGCCGCCTTCCTGCTGCCCGTGCTGCACACGCTGCTCCAGCAGCAGGCCGCAGCCGAAGCACAGGAACGCGCCGAGTTCGACCGCGCCGTGGCGGAAGCCGCCGCCAAGGGCGAACCCGCACCGAAGCGCCCGAAGCGCAAGGACCCGACCAGCTCGCGCAACTTCAAGCCCGCCACGCCGGGCGCGCTGATCCTGTGCCCCACGCGCGAGCTCGCGCAGCAGGTGGCGCACGACGCCATCGGCCTCGTGCAGCATTGCCGCGGCCTGCGCATCGCCAGCGTGGTGGGCGGCATGCCTTACCAGCTGCAACTCGCGCGCCTGCAGAACGCCGACCTCGTCGTCGCCACGCCGGGCCGCCTGCTGGACCTGCAGCGCTCCAGCCAGATCAAGCTCGACAAGGTGCAGTTCCTCGTCGTGGACGAAGGCGACCGCATGCTGGACCTCGGCTTCGCCGACGACCTCGCCGAAGTCAACAAGCTCACGATCGAGCGCAAGCAGACCATGATGTTCAGCGCCACCTTCGCGCCGCGCATCCAGCAGCTCGCCGCACGCGTGATGCGCCAGCCGCGCAAGATCCAGATCGACAACCCGCAGGAAAAGCACGTCAACATCAAGCAGGTGCTGTTCTGGGCCGACAGCCCGCAGCACAAGCGCAAGCTGCTGGACCACTGGCTGCGCGACACGACGATCAACCAGGCGATCGTGTTCGCCAGCACGCAGATCGAATGCGACGGCCTCGCGAACGACCTGCAGCAAGCCGGCTTCGACGCCGTGGCGCTGCACGGCGCGCTGAGCCAGGGCCTGCGCAACCGCCGCCTGATGGCGCTGCGCCAGGGCCACGTGCAGGTGCTGGTCGCCACGGACGTTGCCGCGCGCGGCATCGACGTGCCTACCATCACGCACGTCTTCAACTACGGCTTGCCGATGAAGGCCGAGGATTACACGCACCGCATCGGCCGCACCGGCCGCGCGGGCCGCGACGGCATCGCCGTGACCTTCGCCGAATTCCGCGACCGCCGCAAGATCTTCGACATCGAGAGCTACACCAAGCAGCAGTTCAAGGCCGAAGTGGTGCCGGGCCTGGAGCCGCAGCAACGCATGCCCAGCTCGCGCCCGAACTTCGCCGACCGTGGCCCGCGCGAGAACTACTCGCGCGACCGCAAGTTCGGTGCACCGCGCACGGCGGGTTTCGCCGGCAATCACGCGCCGCGTGAAGAGCGCGGATTCGACGCCCGCCGTGGCGCCGGCACCGGTGGTGGCACCGGTGACAGTTACGGCCGCAAGGCCGGCTTCGGTGATTTCGGCGCGCGCCGCGACGTGGCGGCCAAGCCCGGCAACGGCGGCAAGGTGTTCGTGCCGCGCGACGTGAAGAAGCGTCCCTACAAGCCCGCCAACTAAGGCTTCAGCCGGCGGCAGTCACGGCGCGGCCCGTCTCGGGCCAGCGCTTGTGCAGGAACAACCACGCGATCAAACCGACGCTCATCATCAGCAATGAGGTGAGCGCGATTGCGCGCGTGGAATGCATCACCAGCGGCGCCACCGCGCCCGCCACCAGGCCGTTCGCTGTCGAGCCGATCACGGCCTGCAGCGACGACGCCATGCCGCGTCGCTCGGGATAGAGATCGAGCACGAGCAGTGTCACCACCGGAACCATCAGTGCCCAGCCGAACGCGAAGATCGCGATCGGAATGAGTGCCCATGTGACCGATGGAATGAACGCGTAGTTCGCGGCGACGTTCACCAGCGACACGAGCAGCATGATGAGGAATCCGTGGCGGATCTGGGTCTTGGGCGCGATCTTTCCCGCCAGCCGGCCGCTGGCCCAGGCGCCCCCCATGATTCCGGCGATCGTGAGCAGGAAGAACCAGAAGAATTGCGTGGGCTCGAGGCCCAGGTGGTCGCCAAGGAACGCCGGGGCGCACAGCACATAGAGGAACATCCCGTTGAATGGCACGCCGCTCGCGAGCGCGAGCAGCAGGAAACGCGGGCTCGACCCGAGCTGCCAGTAGCCCTGCATCAGGTTGCGCACGTTGAACGGTTGCCGCTGGTCCACGTGCAGTGTCTCGGGCAGCAGCTTGAAATTCGCGACCCACAGCGCGATGCCCACCCCGGTGAGGAACCAGAAGATGCTGTGCCACCCTGCATGCACAAAAAGCCAGCCCCCGATGATGGGCGCGATGGCCGGCGCGACCCCGAAGTAGATCGTGACCTGGCTCATCACCTGCTGGGCCTGCGCCGGTGGGAACATGTCGCGGATGACGGCGCGCGACACCACGATGCCGGCGCCGGTCGAAAGGCCTTGCAGCGCGCGAAACAAGACGAGCTGGCCCACGTTCTGCGACAACGCGCAGCCGGCCGACGCCACCGTGAAGACGGCGATGCCCCACAGGACCACGGGCCGACGGCCGAAGCTGTCGGCCAGCGCCCCGTGGAACAGGTTCATGAACGCGAACCCGAACAGGTAGGCGGACAAGGTCTGCTGCATCTGCACCGGCGTGGCGTCGAGCGCCTTCGCGATCCCGGCGAAGGCGGGAATGTAGGTGTCGATGGAGAAAGGGCCGAGCATGCCCAGGAGGGCAAGCAGCGCGGCGAGGGCCCAGCGCGGGGCGCGCCAGAGTTGGTCTGCGTCGGGGTTCACGTGTGCGGCAGTCTACCTTGCCGCACAGGCGGGACACGCATAAAAAAAGGGCCCGTGCGGGCCCTTCTCGATGGCGCTTGCAGCGCTTAGCCGCGGCAGGAGCCCGGCAGGTACTTGGGCAGCACGCCGTTCGTGCCTGCGGGGCCGCAGACCCACTTGAACACGGCGGAACCGCGGTTGGCGGGCATCGCCGAGGTGGCGGTGTCGCTCACGTAGGGCGTGAGCACGATCTTCTTGTCGTCGATGTTGGTGTCGTTGAAGCCGGTGGCTTCCACGGTGACCACGCCATTGGAGTCGGTGTGGATGCTCTTGACGTACTTGCTGGTCTGCGACGAAGACTCGCAGCCCCAGCCGTCAGCGGCGGGGGTGGTGCTACCGGACTGGTAGACCTCGGTGATGGTCGTACGGCAAGCGGATGCGGCCAGAACGACCTCCGACATCTTCGCGCGCTTGGTGTAGTCCTGGTATGCGGGCAGGGCCACGGCGGCCAGGATACCGATGATCGCGACCACGATCATCAATTCGATCAGGGTGAAACCCTGTTGCAGTTGACGCTTCATTACAGCTCCGGTGTTTGAGGAAGTCGTATTGTTTTCAAACACGACAGGAGCGTCGAGTCCCGGCTTCACACTTCTTCACGAAGTTGCCGGAAATCGCAGAATGTGTGGTGGAAAAGTGGTGGGTCCTGACAGATTCGAACTGTCGACCTACGGATTAAGAGTCCGCTGCTCTACCAACTGAGCTAAGAACCCACTTTTGAAAAAGAAACTGTGGTGGAGAGGAGGAGGATCGAACTCCCGACCTTCGCATTGCGAACGCGACGCTCTCCCAGCTGAGCTACCCCCCCACAGCGATGCGTAGTTTAGCAAATCCACGCAGCCGTTTCGAGGACAGCCTCGAATTATGCCAAAAAAACCAGGGTCTCACTCCATGCCGTTGCGGCTCGCCAGCTCGACGAAGAGCCCCGCGTGGTCGAGGTCGGACAGGCCGTGCTCCACGCCGTCCGCATACAGCTGTTCGAAGAGGGCGGTGATCGGCGCTTCGAAGCCGATCTCCCTGGCGGTGGCGAGCGCGTTGCGCATGTCCTTCAGCTGCACCGTCATCCGTGCGCGCGCCTCGAAATCCCGCTCCACCATGCGCTGGCCGTGCACCTGCAGGATGCGGCTGTCGGCGAACCCGCCGGTGATCGCTTCTTTGACCTTGCCCATGTCCGCGCCGCCCTTCTGGCACATGAGCAGCGCTTCCGCCACGGCGCCGATGGTGATGCCGACGATCATCTGGTTGGCGAGCTTCGCGAGCTGACCGCTGCCGTGCGGCCCGACATGGGTCGCGCGCCCGAAGACGTTGAGGACGGGCAGGGCGCGTTCGAAGTCGGCAGGTTTCCCGCCCGCCATGATCACGAGCTTTCCCTGCTCCGCGCCGGCCGTCCCGCCCGAGACGGGCGCATCGACGTGGTCGACGCCGAAATCCGCGAGGCGCGCGGCGTGGTCCCGCGCTTCCCGCGGCTTGATCGACGCCATGTCGATGACGAGCGTGCCGCGCCGCATCGCCTTCGCCGTCCCCTGCGCGAAGAGCACGTCCTCCACGACGGCGCCGCTTTCCAGCATGCTGACGACGAAGTCGGCGCCCGCGACCGCCGACGCCGGCGTGTCATGCACGGTCGCGCCGAAAGACGCCACCCGCTCGGCCTTGTCGCGCGACCGGTTCCACACGTGCACGTCGTGGCCGGCTTCGCACAACCTGCGGGCCATGGGAAAACCCATGAAGCCAATGCCCAGCACCGCGATGTTCATAGCCCATTCCCCTTGTCCTGGCGACGGGCCATCATCGGACGATGCTTCCCGCGATTGCTGTCAGGCGGCTTTCAATACCGGCGCGGCGAACATCCCTTCCATCTCGCGCCGGATCCTGTAGGCGTGCGTGTGCATGTCGACCGCGACATCCGACCAGGAGAGGCTCTGGCCCTTCTTCACGGGGCGCACCACCTTGACGTCGTGCGCAAGCCCCAGTGGCAGGCCGCCCATCGCGGCGGAAGTCTGGGCCGGGAGCAGCTTGCCCCACACGGTGTAGCCGCCTTCGCCGTCCAGCACGTCGCCGGGCACCAGATCGCGCTTGGCCGTCGCGACGACGTCGGCGTTCCAGCAGGTCGCGACGCCCGTCGCCTCCCCGCGCAGCGCCACGCTCGCCACCGACACGCCGACTTCCAGGCCGATCAGGTGCCAGCGCTTGTAGAGCGTGAAGTAGCGGCCGCTCGGGTCGGTGTGCGCGTTGTATTCCTCGAAGCAGTTCTTCACGTACTCGGTTTCGGCTTCCACCGTGACCCATACGCCCATGCGGATGTCGTAGGGAATCTGCCGTCCGTTCGCTTCGAGCGAGGAGATCACTTCGACCATGCCCTTGCGCTCCAGCACGCCGCCCTCGGCGATCGGGCGGGTGACGAAGGGGATGTCCTCCACGCTCGCGGGCGGGTAAAGCAGGCCGTTGGAAGGCACGGTGAGGCCGGTCGCATTGGCCACCGCGGTGCTTTCGATCGACGGCTTCGAGCCGTCGAGGAAACTGTTGAACATCTTCGGGTTCAGGCCGCCGCGCTGCGCCTGCTCCGGCGTGAGGCCGTAGTAGCCCCACACCGTCTGCGGCGTCGATTCGGCGAAGTGCGGCAGCCACTTGTGTCCGCGCCCGGCCGCCACGACCGGAAAGCCGCAGGTGCGGGCCCAGTCCACCAGGTCGCAGATGAGCGCCGGCTGGTCGCCGAACGCGAGCGAGTAGATCACGCCGGCCTGCGCGGCCTTGCGCGCGAGAAGCGGGCCGCAGAAAGCGTCCGCTTCCACGGTGACGTTCACGACGTGCTTGCCGTTCGCGAAGGCCGCGAGACAGTGGTCCACTGCCGCGATCGGGTGGCCGGTGCACTCCACGATCACGTCGATGGCCGGATGCGACACGAGCGCCTGCCAGTCTTCGCCGATGTGCGTCGCGCCGGTCTTGACGGCATCGTCGAGCGAGGAGGCGCCCGCCTGTTCGGGCTTCCATCCCACGCGCGCGAGGTTCGCACGCGCCCCGTCCGGGGACAGGTCCGCGATCCCGACGAGCTGCACGCCCGGCGTGCGCGGGATCTGCGCGAGGTACATCGAGCCGAACTTGCCGGCGCCGATCAGGCCGACGCGCACCGGCTTGCCGGCCGCGGCGCGCTGCTGGAGTTGGGCGTGGAGGCTCATGCTGCGCGCTTCATTTCATCGAAGGGGACCGGGGAGGTCTGCAGCGCGCTGGCGGGCAGGCCGTTCTTCCACGGCAGGTCGACGGGGTAGGGCTCGAGGAGGCAGTCGTCGGGCAGCATCTCGATCGGCGTGAAGTCGCGATGCGCGATGAATTCCGGCCGCTTGAAGCGCCGGATGTGGTTGCTGACGGCGCACAGGCTCAGGTACACGGCCACGCGATTCCATGGCGAGAGGTTGCTGACCGATGCGTGCACGAGGCAGCTGTGGAAGAGGATCATGGAGCCGGCCGGGCCCTTGGGCGAGACGATGCCCCCGTTCTTGCCGCCGGCCCGCTCCACGAGCTGCTCGATCAGGTCGTTGTCCACCGTCCAGAGCGGGTAGCTCGTGGTGGTGAGGTCGTGCTTCGCCTCGACCACGCCCTTCTTGTGGCTGCCCGGGATGAACATGAGCGGGCCGTTGTACTCGTTCACGTCGTCCAGGAAGATCGCGACGTTCATCGCGCGTTCGGTGGGCATCATGTCGTCGTTCAGCCAGGTCCCGTAGTCCTGGTGCCATTGCCAGACGTCGCCTTCGAAGGCCATCTTGCCGTTGATCTTGAACTGGTGCATGTAGACCTCTTCGTCGAAGAGATCCATCACGGGCCCGACCATCCGCGGGTGGCGGGCCAGCCGAGCGAAGGGCTCGCTGTACATGTGCGCCGCGAAGTTGGTCCGCACGGCGTCCTTGCCCTTCTCGCGCACGTTGTAGGCCTCGCGTCGGCTGTACAGCTCGGGCACCGCGTCGGTGAGTGTCCTCACTTCCCCGGGCTTGAACTGTCCGGGGAAGAACAGGTAGCCCTCGCGGTCGAACTGCTCGAGCTGTTGTGCGGTGAGTTTCATGATTTGTCTCCTTCACGGGTCTTCAACACCTGGGTCAGCTGCCCGGCGAGGTTGTCCCCCGCGTGCTGGCTGTGTTCTTCGATCAGCCGCGCGGCACGCGCGCCGTCCCCCGCGGCGATGGCGCGGGCGATGGCTTCATGCTCGTCCCACACCGCCTCGCGCTGGCCGGCTTGCTGGAGCGCCGCACCCATCACGCGGCGCAGGTGGCCCCAGTGCAGGCGCGCGCTCTGCTCGATCAGCGCATTGCGCGACGCGGCGTAGATGGCGGTGTGGAAGGCGAGGTCCGCATCGATCATCGCCTTCACGTTGCGGCCGCGCGCGGCCTTGCGCCCCTGCTCGATGAGCCTGGCATCCAGCTTCACGCGCCGCTGCGCGGCCAGCCGCGCGGCCAGTGCGTCGAGCGCGCCGCGCACCTGGTAGACCATCAGCATCCATTCCGCGTCGAGCGGCGCGACCAGCAGGCCGCGGCCCGGGGCGTCCTGCACGTAGCCGTCCTTCTTGAGCAGGCGCAGGGCCTGCAGCACGGGCTGGCGCGAAACGGCGAGCTTCTCGGCGATGTCCTCCTGCGTGATGCGCGAGCCGGGCGCGAGCGAGCCCTCGCTGATCGCGTCGAGCAGGCTCGTGTAGACGCGGTCGACGAGGTCGGGCGCGGTTTCCAGCTTCAGGAGGCGGGCGGGCATGGGCAGGGTTGCGGAATTCTGTATACAGAATACAGTGCTCGTCCCGCTTTCGCAAGCGGGACGCCCGGGGTGCCCTGTGCCAAGATGCGGGCCTCTTTCCGATGCCTCCCATGAAAACCTCCTACGACAGCGACTACCTGGACACCCAGTACAACAACCGCGCGCGCGTGCCGGCGCATGCCGAGCACTTCAGGCGCTGGGCGGCGGACTCGGCGGACGCGATGCGCTCGCAGCCGCGCGAGCTGGACGTGCGCTACGGCGGCGGGCCGCGCGAGCACCTGGACATCTTTCCGTGCGCGGATTCCCATGCGCCGGTCCTCTTCTTCATCCACGGCGGGTACTGGCGAAGCCTGGACAAGAAGGAGCATTCGTTCATCGCGCCGGCATTCACGCAGGCGGGGGCTTGCGTCGTCATCCCGAACTACGCGCTGTGCCCGGCGGTGACGATCCCGCAGATCGTGATGCAGATGGTCGGTGCGCTCGCCTGGACATACCGGAACATCGCCAGGCACGGCGGCGATCCTTCCCGCATCGTCGTGGCCGGCCACTCCGCGGGCGGCCACCTCGCCGCGATGATGCTGTCGTGCGTGTGGACGGCGTATGCGAAGGACCTGCCCCCCGACCTGGTCAAAGCAGCACTGTCCATCTCCGGCCTGTTCGACCTCGAGCCCGTCATGCATTCGCCCTACCTGCAGTCGTCGCTCCACCTCACCGCGCAGCAGGTGCGCCAGGCGAGCCCCGCCCGGCTCCCGGCGCCGGCGCATGGCGGCGCGCTCCATGCCGTGGTCGGCGGGGATGAGAGCGACGAGTACCTTCGGCAGAACGAATCGATCCGCAAGGCTTGGGGCGCGAAGGCCGTGCCCGTGTGCGAGGCGCTGCCGGGGTTGAACCATTTCACGGCGCTGGAGTCACTCCTTTCGCCCGGCTCGCGTGAGAACGGGCTCGCGTTGAAGCTGTTGCGAGATTGAGGAATTTGTCATGAAGTGGTTGATGCTGGCGGCCTTGAGCCTGCTGCTCCAGGCCTGCGGCGGCTCGTCCGGGCCCGACGCGCCGACGGCGGCCAGCGATGCGTGTTCGGTCGCGCAGCAGCGCGCTTCGCTGCGTGCCTACATGCAGGACCATTACTACTGGTATCCCCAATTGCGCACGCCGGACGAGTCGGCGGCCTCGATGGATGCGTACTTCCAGTCGATGCTGTTCACGCCGACGGACCGGTTCAGCTTCGCCGAATCCACTGCAGCGCACAACGCCCTCTTCACCGAAGGGCGGCGCGTCGGCTACGGCTATGCGCTGGCCTGGGCCGATGCGTCGCGCACCGTCCTGCGCGTGCGCAACACGGAGCCCGCGAGCCCGGTGGCGCGGGCGGGCCTCATGCGGGGCGACACCATCCTCTCGATCGACGGGTTCGGCGCGCAGGACATCGCGGCCGGCGCCCTGGCGATCGTCAACACGCCGGGGGTGCACCGGATCTTCAACATCATCGACGGCGCGGGACGCCCGCGAACGCTGGACGTCGAGTCCGGGGATTTCGCATTGACCCCGGTCGCCGCCACGGCCATCTTCGACATCACCCGCAACGGCGTGCCGGTGAAGGTCGGCTACATCGACTACAGCCAGTTCGTGGGCTACAGCGTTCCGGCGCTGAACCTCGCATTCACGCGTTTCAACCTCGCCGGCATCGGCGAGCTGATCCTCGACCTGCGCTACAACGGCGGCGGCAGCGTCGCGACCTCGCGCGACCTCGCGAGCATGATCGGCGGCGCGCGCACGGCCGGGGAGCTTTACGCGTACCTGCGTTTCAACGACAAGCAGGCCAGCGCCACGCAGCAGGTGCGCTTCAAGACGTCGGCGGACGACTTCGCGCAGCCCTTGCCGCAGGGACTTCCTCGCGTCGTGGTGATCGGTTCGGAGGCGACGGCCTCGGCGAGCGAGCTGCTCGTCAACGGGTTGCGCCCGTTCGTCGACGTCGTGCTGGTCGGCGCGACCACCTACGGCAAGCCGTACGGGTTCGTTCCGCACGACGACTGTGGCATCACTTACAACGCGGTGGAATTCGAGTGCCTCAATGCGCTGGGCGTGGGCGGCTTCACCGCGGGCTTCGCGCCCGACTGTCCCGCGGCGGACGACCTGGATCACCAGCTCGGCGATGCCAACGAGAACCGCACGCGTGTGGCGCTGGATTACCTGGCCACGGGCAGCTGCGGCGCCACGCAGGCGCGCGCGGCGAAACGGCCGACCGCGCCGGGCGTCTTCGGCGAGTCGTCACCGCCGGGCATGTTCCCGCATTGACGCCGCCGTCGCCCCGCGGCACTACATGAGCAGGTGTTCGCCGGCGTTGTCGCCGCCGAGGATCACGTAGTTCACCTTGCGGATGTCCATCAGCTTGCGGCCGCCCGCGTAGCTGATGGAGCTCTGGACGTCTTCCTCCATCTCGCGCAGCGTGTCGGGCAGGCGGCCCTTCACGGGTTCGAGGATGCGCTTGCCTTCGACGTGCTTGTACTCGCCCTTGTTGAAGTCCGACGCGCTGCCGTAATACTCCTTGAAGAGCTTGCCGTCGACGTCCACCGTTTCGCCGGGCGATTCCTCGTGGCCGGCCAGCATCGAGCCGATCATCACCATGGTCGCGCCGAAACGCACGCTCTTGGCGATGTCGCCGTGCTCGCGGATGCCGCCGTCCGCGATGATCGGCTTGGTCGCGACGCGCGCGCACCACTTGAGCGCCGAGAGCTGCCAGCCGCCCGTGCCGAAGCCCGTCTTCATGCGCGTGATGCACACCTTGCCGGGGCCGATGCCGACCTTGGTCGCATCCGCGCCCCAGTTCTCCAGGTCGATGATGGCCTCGGGCGTGCCGACGTTGCCCGCGATGATGAAGGTCGAAGGCAGCTTCGCGCGCAGGTGCGCGATCATGTCCTTGACGGTGTCGGCATGTCCGTGCGCGATGTCGATGGTGACGTACTCGGGAACGAGCCCTTCGGCGGCGAGCCGGTCCACGGCGTCGTAGTCGGCCGGCTTCACGCCCACCGAGATGGACGCGAAAGCGCCTTGCGAATGCATGCGCCGCGTGAATTCGACGTTGTCCAGGTCGAAGCGGTGCATCACGTAGAAGTAGCCGTTCTTCGCCAGCCAGAGGCAGATCTTTTCGTCCACCACCGTTTTCATGTTGGCCGGCACCACGGGGATGCGGAAGGTGCGCCCGCCGAGCTCCACGCCGGCGTCGCATTCCGAGCGGCTTTCCACGCGGCACTTGCGCGGCAGCAGGAGGACATTGTCGTAATCGAAGATTTCCATACCAAGCTCCAGAAGGATCGTTGAACAACGAGTGAGCGCTTGGATTCGGCCCGGCGGCAGCCGCTCGGGGCGGCAATGCAAACCGGGCCGCAAATGCTTGGGCCCGGTGATTGATTTTACTCGCCGCGCCGGTGCGGGATCGATGGCGCCCTGCCCATAACCTTCCTATGGGGCGGTGAATGTGGGGGGCTCCCAAGGGCATCGACATCCAGGCGGACCTGTGTCGATTCCGGTCCTCAAATTGCGAAGCGGCAAGACTTCCTATCTGGACGATGCCGAAAAGGCACGCGTGGACGGGTCGCTGGCGAGCCTGGCCGCTTCGCTGCGTCCCGCGAAACGGCGGCGCTAGCCCGCCGCGCAGGCGCTTTTCGCTGTACCAACGACGCGTCCCTGCGCATCCTCGACCCAGCCCACCACATGCAGGCGCTTCGGATTCGCCCCCTCGGGGATGCTGAGCGGGCGCGATTCGAACAGCCGTGCCCGCTCCTTTTTCGATAGCGACCGGCTCCCTTCCCATGCGAGCTGTAGCGTATTGCGCACGAGATGGCGTTCCACCGCCGTCCCCTCGGTTCCTGCCGGGACGGTTTCCAGCAGCATCAACCACGCCGTCCACGGTCCGGGCGAGCGTGTGCGCCATTCGATCGACGCGCCGATATAGCCGTTGAACGGCAGGCCGTGCGCGACGCGCAGGGTGCCCCTGCCTTTCCCGATCGGGTGCCGCACGGTGTCAGCCTGCGGGGGGCTCGAGCGCTGCAGGCCTTCCAGCCGGGATGGCGCGTCGCGCGAGGCCGCTGCGGAGAGCGGTGCGTCGTCTCCCTTCGCGCTGGGCACGATCCAGTCGATGGCGACTTCGCCTCGTCCCGCGCGCGGCGCCTTGGCGTCTGCCCAGCAGGACGCGCAATCCGCGCTGATGAATCGCTCCAGCAGCGCGACCGGAGGCGGCCGGCCGTCGCTCGAGCAGGACGACTGTCCGCTCGCGGCGAAGGAAGCCGTGACCGCGCAGGCGAAGGCGAAATATCGGGCGAATCGTGACAGCACGGGCATGGGGCAGTTCCTACAATGGCCGTATGTTCCCAGAAGTCGATGCGGCCTCGCCGCTCCTGCAGAATCTCAACCCCGAACAGGGCGCGGCGGTCACCCTGCCCAACGAGCACGCGCTCATCCTCGCGGGCGCGGGCTCGGGGAAGACGCGCGTGCTGACGACGCGCATCGCTTGGCTGCTGTCGACGGGGCAGGTGTCGTCCGGCGGCATTTTGGCCGTGACCTTCACCAACAAGGCGGCCAAGGAGATGATGACGCGCCTGTCGGCGATGCTGCCGGTGAACGTGCGCGGCATGTGGATCGGCACCTTCCACGGCCTGTGCAACCGCTTCCTGCGCGCGCACTACAAGCTCGCGAACCTTCCCTCCACGTTCCAGATCCTGGACACGCAGGACCAGCTCTCGGCGATCAAGCGCCTGATGAAGCAGCACAACGTGGACGACGAGCGCTTTCCCGCGAAGCAGACGCAGTGGTTCATCGCGGGGTGCAAGGAAGACGGCCTGCGCCCGAACATGGTCGAGGTGCGCGGCGAGGAAGACCGCAAGAAGGTCGAGATCTACCAGCTCTACGAGGAGCAGTGCCAGCGCGAGGGCGTGGTGGACTTCGGAGAGCTGATGCTGCGCAGCTACGAGCTCCTGCGCGACAACGACCCGATCCGCGAGCACTACCAGCGGCGCTTCCGCCACATCCTCATCGACGAATTCCAGGACACCAACAAGCTGCAGTACGCGTGGATCAAGATGCTCGCGGGCGAGGGCAGCAGCGTGTTCGCGGTGGGGGACGACGACCAGAGCATCTACGCCTTCCGCGGCGCGCGCGTGGGCAACATGGCGGACTTCGTGCGCGAATTCCACGTGCGCCACCAGATCAAGCTGGAGCAGAACTACCGCAGCCACAGCAACATCCTCGACTCCGCCAACGAGCTCATCAGCCACAACAAGACGCGGCTGGGCAAGAACCTGCGCACCGACGCGGGTCCCGGCGAACCGGTGCGCGTGTAC